>JAHIYJ010000001.1 GCA_018814825.1 Candidatus Omnitrophota bacterium | reverse complement strand
TTAAAAGTACTGGCGGGGACGACGGGGTTCGAACCCGCGATCTAGCAATAAAAAGATAAAAATTTTTGAAAGAAAACAGGCCCTCTTCGTGTCTTATATATATGAGCAAACAATATAATCTAATAGGTATCGAGAAAAGAATATGTATGTCTATTGTGGAGTTCCTCTATCAAATGCATTGGGAAAAGGATATGATGCATAAAGAAATCGGGGATATCTTAGGTATATCCAGGCCTACAATAACAAGGTGGTTCAAAAAATATAACATTCCTAGTAAAAGTTGTCACAGGTTTACAAATAGAAATCTGACAAATTGGCCTTATATAATAGGCATAAAAAAGAAGAAAGTCAAAGGACCTGATAAAAGGATACAAAGAACAAAAGGCAACATTAATGTAGATTTCTTCAAAAGCTGGTCTG
The DNA here is from genome assembly GCA_018814825.1 of Candidatus Omnitrophota bacterium. Taxonomy (GTDB): domain Bacteria; phylum Omnitrophota; class Gorgyraeia; order Gorgyraeales; family Gorgyraeaceae; genus JAHIEN01. Next base: position 6,875 of record JAHIYJ010000001.1, on the reverse strand, counting down.
AAGAAATGGCTTACGTATTGGGATATTTTTCTGCAGATGGCGGCATGTTTATAAACTCTGGTGGATCTAAATACATACAATTTGTCTCGACTGACTATAGTCTGCTTGAAAAGGTTAAGAAGGCGATGGATTCAAAGCATAAAATTTATTTAAAGAGAAAAGGAAACAAAATATGGAAAGACTGTTATCTTTTAGAGATAGGCTCTAAAGAAATATACAATGACTTATTAAATTTAGGCCTTCTTCCTAAAAAAGCTAAGAGATTAAAACTCCCTCAAGTTCCAAAACAATATTTCAATCATTTCATAAGAGGTTATTTTGATGGGGATGGTTGTATAAGTTATGGTTTCTATAAGAAGAAAGGTAGAAGTAAAAAAGGTTTTAAATGTACTACATATTTTATATCTAGCTCTAAAGAATTTTTGAAAGGCGTATCAAAGAAATTGAAGATATATGCAGGAATAGGTTCTGGTAGCATATCAAAACATACAGGAGCTTATGACCTAACTTATTCCAAAAATGATACTCTCAGCCTATTCAATTATATGTATAACAATATTGGATCTGACTTATTTTTAGAGAGAAAATATAAGAAATTTCAGGATATTTTTAGAATCTTAGGCCAAAAAATTAGTGCTTGAAAAATATGGTTACCTATTGTATAGTAGTAAAGCGCTCTAAAGGGCGGTTAGCTCAGTTGGCAGAGCGCTTCGTTTACACCGAAGAGGTTTCACAGGTTCGAGCCCTGTACCGCCCACCACTTAGTTAACAGTTCACGGATGACAGTTTACAGACTCATCATTGTCAACGGTGAACTGTTAACTGTCAACTAATTTGGGGACGTAGCGTAGCTGGCTAAACGCGCAAGATTGTCGATCTTGAGATCGCGGGTTCGAATCCCGTCGTCCCCGCCAAATTCGCCAAAAGCGAATTTGATCCTGAAATCACGACGAATAGGAGCGATTGAAGGACCTTTTTAATACGAAAACCCTACTTATGATAATAAGTAGGGTTTTGTGTTATTGGTACTAAGAAGGCGCGTTAATTACAGAATCTTGCCTGCCGCCATTAATATGAATACCATTACGAAGAGCGCCACTGTCTCTATTATGCCAAGCACTATCAGATAATTGCCGAATCCTTTGCCTGTTTCTCCCATTGCGTCCGCCGCGGAAGCGCCTGCCCTTCCCTGCATCCACGCTGATACGCCCATTGCTATGCCGCAAAGGATGCCCGCTGCCCACATAAACTGACCCTTTTTAGCCATCTCCGTAAAGGTATTCATCAAGATCATGCCATAAATAGTCTGCGAAAGAGGCGCTCCCACAAATACGGTAAGGATGAACGGGGCGTTTTTATTCTGCGCGAAACATTTTTTCCATGAACCGACAGCAGCCATGCCTGCCGCGCCCGCTCCGAGAGCGGACCCCATCGCCGAAAAAGCCAATGAACCAGCTATCCCCAGATCCTTAAACTGTGTCAATAGATTAGCATCCATCTTAATCTCCTTTTGCTTTGAATGGCGCGTATTCCACGCCTGACCATTCCATGTCCAGATGACTCGAAAATTCCAGCAGGTTCAGTCTCATGCCATGCACGAGAACAGCCATAGCCCCCAGAAGGATATTGAGGGTATGTCCGAATAAAAGTATCAAAGCTGTCATGAGCCCGCTTATAAAACCTCCGTAACCCATGGTCGCGGCAATGTTATTGAACGCATCCGCCACCGCCACGCTGGCGGCCCCTACGGCAAAGAGCCTTATGTACGAAACCACGTCCGTAAAACTATTCATCGCGTGAAGCAGAAAACTCCCCATACCCGAACCGATGGCTTTAAAAATATTCTTTCTGGGTTCTGTGAACAAAATGATCAGCGAAGCTCCTGATATTAAAAACCATTTGCCATACTGGCTAAATCCTTCCCCTAGTATAAGGGCCTTCGCTATAAAATACGCCGCCCATAGCATGGCGATCCATCCGGCCTCCGCAAGCGCCTTTAAAGACGGCACCTTTCTTATGAAACGCCAGGCGTGGGCGATGCTCAAATGTATGGCCCCTATCAGAAAACAAAGGTCCTGCACATTAGAGTTATCCGTAAGGTAAGGCAATAAAGCAGGTAGCTTTCCCTGTAGATATGCCTGACCGAAGAACGTACCGGTGAAGAGACCCCAGATTATCGTGGAAACGCTTAAAACATATGTAAGAAAAAATATTGATTTGTCCTTGGCTGACTTTCCAAGCCTTATATGCGCTATAAGGTTTAATAATAAAAATAATATCCCGTAACCGGCGTCGCCCACCAGCATGCCGAAGAATACGGAAAAAAATAAAAGAAACCAGAAGCTTATATCCAGCTCTTTGTAGCCGGGTATAGTCTTGATCATGCTAAAAACCGGTTTTATAATCTCTACCCAGCGTGGATTTTTTATAAGAGTCGGGACTTTGTCGGATTCCATTGGCTCTTCTATAACAATGCCCCATTTTTCTTTCTCAGCCAGTTTTTGCAGCATGCCTGAGCTGGAAAGAGGGCAATAACCGACAAGATATGATATTCTTTCATGGCTGCCGGCTCCGGCCATCGCCCTGTTAAAATCCACAAGCGACTCTAGTTTTTTACTGTACGCTTCCAAGGCGCCTTTAAAAACCGCGAGTTCCCACAATCTCTCGTCAAGGGCCTTAAGCCTCTCTTCTTCCTTAATCTTTAACCCGCGCGTTTCCTGAAGGCCTATGTCAGGCAGGGAAAGGACTTTAAAAGGCAGTTCGACTTCTTCGCGGGAAATAACGGCGCAATAAAAAATCGCCCCCTTCTTAAATAGGACCTCGGTTATTACGCTCTCCGGGAAACCATCCAGCTCTTTTTTGTTGATCTTGCACAATCTGACCCATATCCCCCTGTCCTTAAGATCGTCTACGATTTCAGGGTCAAAATCCCCCCAATCTTCCCAGGCGTGTATATTTCTGTTTATCTTTTTCAGGTTTTCCAGGGATATTGTTTTCTCTTCTATGATACGCAGTATCTCTGAGACAATATCCTTGGGTTTAACTTGAACTTTTGCCTCTTCTTTTGATTCTTGGAGAATCTCAAGTGCCCTTGAAATATGGCCCAGTTTTTCTTCTAGCGCGACAACGTTATCATTCTGCGGTGCATTTTGATGCTCGATATGCAGGACACCTGCCCTGCCCAATGCCTTCAGCGTGGAATCCACGTCCTTTGTCTGAACAAGGAGCGTTATTTTCCTCATCGGCACTATCATGCCGTTACCTCTTCCATGATAACTCGTTCTATCTTGCTTTTCGCTATCTTTGAGCGGCCCACCGCGTTTGTCTCCTGTTCGCCCAGGTATATCCTTATAAGCCTCACGTTTTCCTTGCACTCCGGTATCTTGACTTTCTCAAAGAGGTTCACCCGCTGAGTAGTGACGCGCAATTCCCTCTCCAGGATCTTTATCTGTGATTTCAGTATCTTTTCCTCCTCAAGAAGCACTACAAGTCCTTTTATTTTCTCTATCGCCGTGTCCACCCATAGAGGCGCGATATACAGGTCATACTCAGGTTCCTCAAAGTCCACACGCTCCAGGATAGGTATGTCTACGCCCGCGATATTAAAGTCTTTTGTCACTACCTCTTTCGGGCTGACCCATTTAGCGATATAGCCTCTCTCTTCGTTTAAAAGGCCTGACCAGTCGCTGATCTCGCCTTCCAGGGCGTCTATCTCCTCTATTTTCTGTTTAAGATCCCTGCGTATCCGTTCCCTTTCGAACTGGAGCTGTTGCTTTTTTAAGAGCAATATAGGAAGGTAGTGTTCAAATTGCTTAAGACTATCGCGTTGTCTTTTTAACTCACCCTTGGTTAATTTGATTTTAGCCATTGTAGCTTTTAGCTTTTAGCTTTTAGCTTTTAGCTTTCAGCGGCTGAAGGCTGACAGCTGAAAGCTCATTTCTTCGGCCAGAATTCTTCTATGAGCTCTGTCTTTATCCCTGTCTCAAATGGTTCAAAGTTCTCAGCCATTATCTGCCAGCCCAGGTCCAGCGCCTTTTCCAGCGGGATATTCACGGAAAGATTCATCATCCTGTCTTCAAAAGATTTGCCGTACTTCAGGAGCTTTTTATCCCATTCGCTCATCTGAAATCCCATCGCCTGCTTTTCGAGCGTGGAGCGGTAATCGCTAAAGAGCTGTATCATCCTGTCCATCACAGTCCTGTGGTCTTTTCTGGTCTTACCGTTTACATGCTGTTTTAAGCGGCTCAGGGAGCCGAAGGGTTCTATTGATTTATTGCGCAAATAAAATTGCCCCTCTGTTATATAACCTGTATTATCGGGTACGGGATGCGTTACATCGTCCCCCGGCATGGTTGTGACGGCCAGTATAGTAATAGACCCGGCTGTGTCAAAATCAACTGCCTTTTCGTATCTGGCGGCAAGCTGGCTATAAAGGTCCCCTGGATAACCTCTGTTGGAGGGAATCTGTTCCATTGTTATTGAGATTTCCTTGAGCGCGTCAGAAAAATTTGTCATATCTGTCAGCAGCACCAGGACTCTTTTGCCTTTAAGCGCGAATTGTTCCGCGACCGCAAGGCTTATGTCAGGCACCAGGAGGCACTCCACGGTGGGATCAGCCGCCGTATGGACAAAGAATATCGACCTTGAGAGGGCTCCGTGTTTTGAAAGGGTATCCCTGAAAAACAAATAATCGTCGAATTTCAGCCCCATGCCGCCCAGTATTATAAGATCCACTTCCGCTTGCATGGCGATCCTGGCTAGAACCTCGTTATAGGGCTCGCCCGGCACGGAAAATATCGGGAGTTTCTGAGACTCGACAAGGCTGTTAAACACATCTATAAGCGGTATGCCTGTTCTGATCATGTTCCTGGGTATTATTCTTTTAGCTGGGTTTACGGGCGGACCACCTATGTCTATCATGTTTTCCTGAAGCACAGGGCCGTTATCACGTGGGAGGCCGGCGCCGTTAAAAATGCGCCCCATAAGATTCTCACTGAAAGACACCCTCATAGGATGCCCCAGGAACCTTACCTTATCCCCTGTAGAGACTCCCCGGCTGCCAGCGAAGACCTGGAGAAATATCTTTTCGCCGTCTATCCTTATGACCTGCGCGAGGGACTTGCCTGTCTTGGACGATATCTCAGCGAGCTCTCTGTAGCCTATACCTTCCGCCTCGACCGTCACTACATTACCTGCTATCTGTATTATACGGTTATAAATTCTTTGCATTATCTGTCCTTGTCCTGGCCCTCTTCGAGACTTCTTCCTTTATGTCTTGTTCCTTCCTGGAAAAATTGCCTGTCTTCCATTCAATGGAATTCCATTCGATAAACCTCTGCCTGAGGTTCTGAAAAAACTTCCTAGAAGTGTCCTTGTCCTCAAAATTGAATTCTGTCTCTACGATCTCGCATAGGACATGAAATACATGTTTCTGCCTTTCCTCGGTCGTGGCCGCATCTACCTCATCAAAAGCATTCTGCTGCAGATAGACCGAATCTATGAATTCGCCTTTCAGGTAAACGACAAAATCATTGAGGGAGGTGCCTTCCTCTCCCACGACCTTCATCATCTTATTAACTTCACTGCTCCTTGTCAGTACGCGCCGTATAGACTCTATCTCTTTTTTGTCTATGAAGCTGACATATTTACTCCAGCTTTCCAACGGATCTATGGATGGGTATTTTCTCGCGTTTGAACGATCCCTCGAAAGCCCGTGAAAAGCGCCCACGACTTTAAGGGTCGCCTGGGTGACAGGTTCTTCGAAATTACCCCCTGCAGGGCTGACTGTGCCGCCTATCGTCACTGAAGCGACGCCTCCGTTATTAAGCCTCACCGTTCCTGCGCGCTCATAAAAAGACGCTATCCTGGATTCAAGATATGCAGGGAAGGCCTCTTCTCCGGGGATTTCTTCCAGTCTCCCTGACATTTCCCGCATTGCCTGGGCCCAGCGTGAAGTAGAATCGGCTAATAAGAGCACATTCAGACCCATCTGTCGGTAGTATTCTGCTATTGTAACTGCGGTGTAGACGCTGGATTCCCTTGCCGATACAGGCATTGAACTGGTGTTGCAGATTATTACAGTGCGCTCCATGAGAGGCCGGTTTGTCCTGGGGTCAACAAGTTCGGGAAACGTCCTGAGCGTTTCCACTACCTCTCCCGCGCGCTCTCCGCAGGCCGCGATAACCACTATGTCAGCCTCTGCGTGCTTACTGATCAATTGCTGCAGCACTGTCTTACCGGAACCAAAAGGCCCTGGCACGCAATATGTGCCGCCCAGGGCAACAGGTATAAGCGTGTCTATTATCCTTATTTTTGTGACAAGAGGTTTTTCGGGTTTTAGTTTTTCAGCGTACGCAGTGATAGGTATCTTCACGGGCCAGATCTGTTGCATCGTGGCCTCGTGCAGGTTGCCATGTTCGTCCTTAAGCCCGGCAATGGCGTGCTTGAGATCATATTTACCCTGTTTTACTATTGCTTCGATTGTGAGTTCTCCGGACAGGCCAAACGGCACCATGATCCAGTGGTTAAATATGTTTTCCTTTACAGAGCCTAGCCTGTCGCCTGCTTTAACTTTATCGCCTTTTTTTGCCGAAGGAGTGAATCCCCATTGAGATTCATCAGGCAATGCCTCAAGATAGACCCCGCGTTTAAGGAAAAACCCGCTCTTCTCGGCAAGCTGCGGCAATGGATTCTGAAGCCCGTCAAATATCTGGCCTAAAAGCCCCGGACCTAACTCAACCGAAAGCAGTTCGTCTGTAAACTCAACCTCTTCTCCGACCTTAAGACCCTTTGTGTCTTCATAGACCTGCAGTTCTGCCTTCTGGCCCCTTACGCGTATGACCTCGGATTTAAGCCGCTCTTCTCCGTGGATTATA
>JAHIYJ010000030.1 GCA_018814825.1 Candidatus Omnitrophota bacterium | reverse complement strand
CTACAAACAGGCAAGTGAAAATTTTTACTCTATCGACAGGCATTTTTCGTTATATCTCAGCCGCCCCGGGACAATCCCGAAATCCGTAATAAAAGGGGCATGGTGTGCCATAATAGCCGAGGACAGTTTCAAAGAAAAGACAGAGGAAGAGATAAGGCAATACGCGGAAAAGTTTTTTGACGAAGAAATCAGGCCATTGGCCCAAGAGCAGGGCTATAATGTGGCGGAACTGAGGGACTGGTTTCTAAGGTACGCCGCGTTTAATATCAAGACAATGCCAATAAAAGAATACCTGCTTGACTGGAAAGGGGAAAAGGGTGTTTTATACCGCGAAATAGGCCTGACCAAAAAACCTAGTAGAAAAATATCCTATTTTTATGCCTCACCTGACCTGCCTAAAGATGCGTTCTGGATACTGCTTGTAGCCGGATTTCCGGCAATAGTCTTATATTTTGCCATACATAAGTATTTTAGAGGGATATAGCTAAAAATGTATTATTCATAATATATTGAAATATAAGATGTTATGAATAAATATATACTTTTATAAATTATTTGTAAACGTTTCCCTTGAAAGAAATCGTTTTCTATGATATACTTAAAATAGATAGCGGGGTTAAACATGTATAGCGGCGATACAGACAGAAGGATGTTTGACCGGATAGACGGAGTAGTGGCAGTGAGATACAATCCTGAGGGCAGCATCACAGAGCACTACGCTACCACTAAAAACATAAGCGGCGGGGGAATAAGGCTATCGCTATTCAGAAAGCTGGAGCCAGGTACTTTACTGGAACTTGAGATATTCAAGATGAATTCTAATGTCAGCGCTAGGTGTAGGGGCGAAGTAATGTGGATAACCAGGACAGCAGAAAAAGGCAAGAGGTCTTTTGAGGTAGGCATAAGATTGTTAGGCATGAATTTTATCTATATAGGTGGACTGATAAATGAACTAGGCGGACACAGGCACCATTTTTTTAACGCCGCCATGAATTGAAAGCTACGCAGTATAAAATTGATAACAGAAAAACCGGCCATATTCAATCTGGCCGGTTTTTTTATCATCCAGCCCTGTAATAAAACGCATGATAAAAAGGGGTTGAATAATCCGGCGTGTTAATTTATAATCTATACATACAGCTATGTATAGATTACCTTAGGAGGAAAAATGAATAAAAAAGGGTTTACGCTCATAGAGCTTCTCACCGTATTTATTATAATCGGCATACTGGCTGCTATAGCCCTGCCGCAGTATATCAGCACCCTTGAAAAGGCGCGTTCCGCAGAGGCGACTGTCAATATAGGGTCTTTGCGCACGTCGATGCACAGGCACTGGTATGAGCAGCGCGCTATGTTATTTGAATATTACCCCGCAGCCTTTGACACGCTGGACATAGACAACCCTAACAATAACACAAACAGGCTCTTTAATTACTACCTTAAGGATAACAGCACAAAAGAGGCCAAGAATTATACCATAAGGGCCGAGCGCATAGGTTTTCCGCAGTTGTACTGGATACAATGGGCACAGATAAACAATAATACCGGAAGATTCACCAGATCTAATGCCCTTGGCGGGCCTGAGGAATGACGGACGAAGAGCGCTATAACGAGATACAGCTGAGGAAATACCAAGAACACGAGGCTCTCTGTAAACGATGCGGCGCGTGCTGCGGCGTACTTGACGGAGATCCGTGCGAGCACCTGAGGAAAACCCCGGAGAATATCTACGAGTGTGATTTATACGAGAACCGCTTTGGCCTGAGGAAAACGATTAAAGGGGAGCCTGTTCTGTGCGTCCCTATACGTAACATACTGGATAAGTCCTGGTGGGGTCGTACCTGGTGTTCGTATTTCAGGAGGTTAACTTGAAGAAGAAAGGGAATACTATAGTAGGGGTTTTAATACTGATTATCCTTGTTTCTATTGCCGCCGGCTATGGGGCTGGTTATTTTGTCTACAAGGACTATAAACGGAAAACGGCCGAGATGGAAACTCAGGCTGAGAAAAAATACGGAAAGATCCAGGAGGATATAAAAGGTTTTTACGTCAAGCTCGAGAACACTATGGATGAGAACAGGATGGAGAGAGCTAAATTCCTGGCTTATATCGAGAAGACAAAAGAAGACCTGAAAGGCTGGGAGAGAGGATACAGGCAATCTCTGGCTGACCTGAAGGATGAGATAGAAGGGCTGAAGATAGACAGGCTTAGTCATATGGTAGAGAACATGCAGGATGACGTGGCAGGATTTAGAATGAGCATTCAGGACCTGGACCTCAAGCTTGATGAGGTAAGGGGTGTCGCGGCTGACATGAAAAACCTCAGGGAACAGGACCTGGGTATAGACTTGGGAAAAATATTCGTTGGAAAAGACGGCAAGATAAAAAATAAAAGATGATATCCAGGGTAATACGTTTTATTCACTCCTCTCCATAGTGCCTGTGGCGGCCAGTCCCTCAAGAAACTTCTTACATTGAATCTAATGTACCTGCTTGTAAAAAATTTTTCCAGAGGAGAAAGGCCGTGGAGCGCGGTTGAGATTTCCACGGAACTCGAGATACCCACCCGGCTCGTAAGGGACATATTGTTTAACCTGACTG
>JAHIYJ010000029.1 GCA_018814825.1 Candidatus Omnitrophota bacterium | reverse complement strand
ATAACTCCTTTATTTCCCATTGAGATATATTTTCCTGAATACCCCTCGCTCATGGCGTAGTCCGCCCTGACCAGGCCTTTATCCACAAGGTAACCGAGACCCGTCCTGCCTCCTGTTTCCTCGTCAGGCGTAAATGAGACCTGCAGGTTTATGGCAGGACTCATCCCGCATCTTTTGATTGCCTCCAAGGCGAATAATACGGAAGCGATATTTCCTTTCATATCCTCTGACCCCCGGGCATAGATCTTATTACCTTTAACAACAGCCTTGTAAGGATCCGTTTTCCATTTATCAGTCGCGGGCACTACATCATAATGAGAAGTAATATGCAACGTCTTTTTTGCCCCTACTGTCCAGTCCGCGACAAGACTTACCCTTCTGGACCCTTCTGTAACCCCAAACCTGTGTAAGATCTCTTCAGGGGTAAAATACTTCTTTGTCCTAAGGCCTATTGCCCGGCACCTTTTCTCAAGAAGACACGCCATCGTCTCATAGTTGTCTCCTGGTGGATTGACAGTAGGAATCTCGACCAGTCTGGCTATTAACGAGACCACACCCCTTTCCTTCTCCCTAAAATATTTTTCTAACCTTTTATCCATATAAAGTTATTAGCTCTCCAGCGCGTTTGCCTCATTATACTCGACGTCCGCTTCTTTTAAGAGGCCTTTACGTCTGTATATATCTCCGAGCATCCTATGGACGTCGGGATCATAAGGATCGAGCCTTGAATATTTTACAAATTGGCGCAAGGCCCTGTCAAGCTCTCCCTTTTCCAGATAAGCAATACCCAGCATATAAGACGCTTTTCTCAGGTATGGATTAAGGCGCGCGGCCTTTTCCAGCAGCGACAACCCTTTTTTATTTTCCCCTGATCTCATATACGCGGTCCCTATATTAGCGTAGAGTTCGGCCGATCCTGGGTAACGGTCTAAGAAATTCTGTAATAAATCAATAGCCTCCTTATACCTTCCGCTGTCTATGTATAAAGCTGCCAGGTTATTGCCAGCCTCTAAAAAAGCCGGCTGTCTCGTCAGAATACGCTCATAAGTTTCCTCCGCAAGGTCAGGTTCACCTATTTTTGCAAAAAACCTGGCTATATGTATGTCAATATCTGAATCGGCCAGCCGTTTATTTTTAAACTCAACCTCATATCGCCTGATGACATCCTTGTAAGCGGGCATATCCCGGAGAAAAACACAGGAATTTTTATCGTAATACACTAATCTCCAGTCATTGTTTTTATACACCTGCTTCAAGAGCCTTTCCGTACCGCTGAATAAATGCCTGACGATAGCTATATTAAAGCCATACCTTTCCCGTAAGGCCTTCCATTCAGCCGGATAGTTCTGGACCCTGCGATATATTCTGTAAAACTCGTCCTTATATAACTCTGTCCTCGTATCTATGAATATCCTTTTCTCAGGATAAAACCTGTACCCTATATAAGGCCCGAAATCCAGTGTGTTGAACACAGGCCCCTTAATGTCGTTTCTCTCCAGGAAATCACACGCGCCCTCAGGCATAAGAAGCTCACTGAACTTTGATTCTGTCCGCCTCATCCCATCCTGATTCGTAAACGCGTAGTATTTATTAGACAAAAATAGGATTATGAGCCCGCATATGAGAAGCATCGATAACGCGTGGTATTTTTTTTCTGACACCCCCTTCGTAAGGGCTGAGTTATTCAAATTTATTCCCGCCACGAGCATGGCCGGGAATATAAAAACAGGGGTATTGCGCGTCGCGAGGTAGGCGGATATAAATGCGAAAACAAAAACGAGCATATGCCTGGCCTTTACGTTTTTAATATTCACTATAAACGTGAGGCTGGACAATATGGCAAGGACCCAGAAGAAAAAGAACCTGAAAAAATTTAATCTTATAGGCATCATAAGCTCATGAATATTCCGCATAAACATCTTCTGTCCCGAGAACGCGTCTATCAATATGCCAAGAGGATATAGCGCTCCTTTATAAAAATACGGGTTGATAAAACACGCCGCCACGCTCAATATAAAAACCGGGACCAGCTTTCCAGCCCTGGTTTTATCCCCGGATAAAAAATCGCCGGCAAGATACAAAAATATAAGCGCCGGCCCGACGATAAAATAACCGTGAAGATTTACCCATAGTATCTGCAAAAAAGGCATCGCGTACAACGGTTTATCTTTTTCCAGGATATACAGGAATACGCTCATGAGGAGATAAGAGAATATCTCGGGCCTCACAAAGGACCTGTAACCAAAAGCCAGGATGGATAATAACAGGAAAAACAGCGGGAAGGCGGTTTTCTCAGTCCCGCGCGAAGACAGGAAAAAAAGTATAAAAAAACAAGCGGCTATTATAAAGGCCTTTAGAATGTTCAGGCCCAGCCATCCAAATCCGGAAAAGACAAGATAAAACAAGACTTGCGAAAGCCATTCATGGTCTATCCAGGGTTTCCCGGCCAGGGTGTACGAAAAGATATCCGCGCGGGGTATCTCAAGATTTTTCACAATGTGCTCTCCTGTCTTGAGACCCCACCACAGGTCAACGTCTACTATGGTATTAATCTGGGATATAAAGAGGAGCGCTAATAAAAGGATCAGGATTAAAAATTTCATAAGGTTCCATAAAAAGATATCCCGCCCTTCCGGTAATATTCAACGTATTTAAAACCCAAAAGGGCGGGATCGGACTTTCTTTCCTATCTTCTCTTCTTCTTTTTTTTCTTGCCGCCGCGGGCCATTTTCGCTCTGGAGATATCTCCCTTCTTATCAATAAAATAAAGATATCCCTTCTGTTTCTTTATGCCGCATTTCATTACTTTTTCCGCCATGTCTTTTCCACCCCCCTCCCTTTTTTAATTTTATTTCCTAAAACAATCCGGTACGTCACCGTTCTTCAGGTGATACCTCATGCATTCACAGCACATCCCTTTTCTCGGGCATGGCTCATATGTACATGAGCACCCTTCCATATTTTTTTTATAATTTTTACATTTATCCACGTTAGACCACCTCTTTCAGCTTTGCCAGCGCGGAAAATATCGCGAGTTGACTGGTTTTAGGGTTCTGCCTTGAAGGCAGGTTCTCGGTTCTGGTAAAAAGTCTGCCAAAATCACCCTCCACCTCAAGCTCATGAGTATTCCTCTTGTACGCCGGCGAGGTAATGATCCGTACCTGGGTCCGTTCGGGTCCTATTCCTGAAAGGCTCACTGTGGCCGCCACGTTTATATTCTTGGGAAAATGTTTTACTGCCTCTTTTGCTGTGCCTTTATATATAACGGTCTCTTTTTTTATCTTCCCGATATCTATACCCCTCTTCTTAAGATACGGGGCTCCGATCAATCCCCTGACAGGCTTCCTGGTGGTAAGCCTGACCTTTTTTATCCTGCCCGCTGCGGCTGAAGCGAGGCCGTCAATGCCGGATATAGCGCCGCTCGGGATATAAATGTTTACGCCTCTGGCCTTTGCCTTTCTAAAGAGTCCAGGCCTTCCCAGTAATCCCCCGGTGCTCATTATCAGGCAGTCTTTTTTGTTTAGAATAGCTTTTTCGGCTACCATGCTAGCGACCTTTCCGCTCGCCGATTCTATAACAAGATCACTCTTTCTTATCAAAGTATCAAAACTGGTTACCGCAGGCGATGGCCTGAGCCTTTTTGAAAGCTCGCTCGCCTTATCCGGATCAATGTCGCACAGCGCGATAACCCTGGCTTTATCTTTAAGTTTTCTGCTTATAAACTCAGCTATCCCAGTCCCTATGACCCCACAGCCGATTATGCCTATTTTCTTCATATTAAACGCCTGATATCGCCGCTCCCGACTTTTCTCCTGAAACCTTCAGCATGCGCTCCAACGATTTATACGCCCGTTCCTTTATGTCTCCGGTGATCTTTATCTGGTGCTCCATCGCTTCCAGTGAATGCGCGACCCAGCCCAGAGTAGTAAGTTTCATGGTAGGGCACACAAGCCTCTCCGTAGGCACGTAAAAGTCCTTATCAGGATTCTCCTTTTTCAGGCCATACAACATACCTGACTCCGTGACTATTATAAAAGATTTGGCCTTCGAGCCTTTGACATACTTGAACATACCGCCCGTACTGCATATATGGTCGCTGACGTACAGGACATCAGGGTTGCATTCCGGGTGAGCCAGTATTTCAGCGTCAGGGTGCAGCTTTTTTGTCTCAAGGACCTCTTCTTTTGACACGCGGATATGAGTAGGGCAGAACCCTTCCCAGAATATAATCTTTTTTTCAGGGCAATTCGCCTGCACATACCTGCCCAGATTCTTATCGGGTATAAAAATAATCTCTTTTTTGTCTTTCAGGGACTTTACTATCTGAATGGCGTTTGAAGAGGTGCAGCATATGTCGCTTTCGGCTTTTATGACCGCGGATGTATTTACGTAACATACCACAGCGGCGTTCGGAAATTCCTTCTTTTTTTCGCGCAGGCGTTCTATGGTAACCATATCAGCCATGGGGCACCCTGCCTCCTTCACGGGCAGGAGAACTATCTTATCGGGATTCAGTATAGAAGCGCTCTCCGCCATAAAATCTACGCCGCAGAAAACAATAACCTTCGCGTCAGCCCTGACAGCCGCCTGGCTCAGGGCAAGGGAATCACCGCTTATGTCAGCTATATCCTGTATCTCGTCCCTTTGATAGTTATGGACGATTATAACGGCGTCTTTCTCTTTTTTCAGCTGGAAGATCTTCTTTTTTAAATTCTCTTTGTACCTTATGTCATCTGTTTTATTATACATACTTTTCCCTTTATTTCTTGTCGATGATCTTGTTGTTAGTATCGAGGTAAATTATTTTAGGGTCGTGGCCAAGCGCATCCTTTGTCTCCATCTGGACATAGGACATTATGAGAAGTCTGTCTCCGGGCACGGCGCACCTTGCCGCCCCTCCGTTCATGCCTATAACGCCGGAACCCTTCCGCCCCGGTATCACATAGGTCTCGATCCTGTTGCCGTTATTCAGGTTTACCACCTGTACCTTTTCATTGGAAATAATATCCGCCGCATCCAGTATGTCAGAAGTTATGGTTATGCTGCCGCTGTACTCCAGGTTGCATTCAGTAACCACGGCCTTCTGTATCTTTGATTTCAGTATTGTCCGTAACATTTTATCTCCTTAGTTTAAAATTACATTATCTATTAACCTTGTTT
>JAHIYJ010000028.1 GCA_018814825.1 Candidatus Omnitrophota bacterium | reverse complement strand
CTGCCTGCTTCTGATAGGGTTTTATTATCTCCTGATCCGCAGGATAATTATGATTATCGGAAAAACAGATGATCCGTGCGGCAGGTTGCTGGGAACAGGGCTTGGTGTCATGATAGGGATTCAGGTGATAGTGAACATCAGCATGACCATGGGGTTTATGCCTGTGGTAGGGTTGCCGCTTCCGCTTGTCAGCTACGGAGGCTCGTCACTTTTAGTAACAATGATAGCGCTGGGACTATTGGAGAGCATAGCAATACACCGGTAACTTGACGAAACTTACATTGTAAGAATCGTCAAGTTAAGGACGGAGACATAGTAGTAGGGCAGGTTTAAACCTGCCCTACGTCTACGTCGGGAGTTCTTTTAATATCTGAACCGTTACAAAGTTAGGTAAGGGGGTTGGGGTGTTTGGGGATTTGTCGGGTGTGTTAAAACCGGGCAGGTATATTGACAGCGAATGGAATGCTGTGCGTAAGGAATGGGATGGCGCTTCGCTTAAAGTGGCTCTTTGTTTTCCGGACATATACGAGATAGGCATGAGCCATCTCGGTATGAGGATACTATACGGCGTATTGAATAACGAAGAAGGTGTTTTGTGCGAAAGGGTGTTTACTCCCTGGACTGACATGGAGCAAAACCTCAGGACAAGAGGCGAGCCGCTGGTCAGCCTGGAGAACAAAAAGCCATTGAGAGACTTTGACATAATAGGTTTTTCACTGCAGTATGAGATGGGATACGCGGATGTCCTGAATATGCTTGAGCTTGGCGGCGTTCCGATCCTGTCTAAAGAAAGAGGCGATAGCGACCCTATAGTGATAGCGGGAGGGCCTTGCGCGTTTAACCCCGAGCCGATGGCGGATTTCATAGACGCGTTTGTGATAGGAGAGGCGGAGGAGGCGATATTGGAAATAGCGAGAGCGGCTCAAGGCTTCCCTCGACGGAGTTTATCCCGAGCGAAGTCGAGGGGCTCGGGACAGGCAAGGCTCGAGACTCAAGGTGAAAGAGATAAAGTATTAAAAGAACTTTCAAAAATAGAAGGCATATACATTCCTGCCTTCACCCTTAACCTTTCACCCTTTGCCATAAAAAAGCGCATTATCAGAGATCTCAGCAAATCATATTTCCCGACCAGTCCTATCGTCCCGTATATACAGATTGTGCACGATAGGATTAGTATTGAGATAATGCGCGGCTGTCCGCATCAGTGCAGGTTCTGCCAGGCGTGCAGGATATTCCATCCATTAAGGCTGCGTTCCGTTGATAAGATTTTAGAGATAGCCGAAGAGTCTGTAAAAAACACAGGGTATGATGAGATATCTTTATTGTCGCTTTCGACTGGAGATTATCCTTTCATGGAAGAACTTTCCGGGAAGCTGGAAGAGCGCTTTAAGGATAAGGGCGTCAGGGTGTCCCTGCCGTCATTGCGCGTTAAGAGCTTTGACAGCCATAAGGGCAAAGTTGTCATGAAAAGGGCAGGTCTTACGTTCGCGCCCGAAGCGGGAAGCGAACGCCTCAGGCAAGCCCTTAATAAGAAGATTTCGAACGAGGAAATCATAAATCAGTCAGCGCTCGCCCTAAGGTCCGGCTGGAAGAAAGTAAAACTCTATTTTATGATAGGGCTTCCCGGAGAGACAGACGAAGATCTTAAGGCCATAATAGACCTCGCGTCGCAGATCAAAAACGTGAGCCTGAGCATTTCCCCTTTTATCCCAAAACCGCATTCCGGGTTTGAGAATGAGAAGATGTCCGGCCTGGAAGAATTGGAAAACAAAAAAGAATACCTGCGCTCCAGGCTCAGGACCCTGGGCTCAAGGCGCTATATTAAAGTCGATTATCATGATATCAGGATGAGCAGGGTAGAGGCTGTTTTGTCCAGAGGGGACAGGAAGCTGGGGAGCGTCATATATCTGGCGTGGCAGAAAGGCGCCAGGCTTCAATCGTGGAAAGATTATTTCGATTATGGCATATGGGATAAGTGCTTTGAGGAAAGAGGGATACAACCGGATGATTACCTGGGGAAGGCGGATAAGAAAGACTCACTCCCATGGAATTTTATTGAGGCTTGAACTTGGGGTAATTGTGTTGTATACTCTGTTTATATTATTATAGGAGTTCGGGTAAAACACGGAGGCTAATATGTTAAGTTTTTTCAAACAGTTGTCACTTGTTCCAAAAGGGCTTAGATACAAGACGATGATAGCATTTTCGCTGATGTCCCTGATCCCTCTCCTTATTTGCTTCTGGCTCGCCACAAACTTTATTTTCCCTAATATTGATCTCTTTCTTGGTCTATCTATGGGCAATATAAGTTTAATATTAGTCATATTATTGTTCATCGCCATCCTGGGCCTACACCTTACCAGGCAGATGATAGACCCTATAGTGAAGATGGCAGACGAGGCAAGGATAATAGCTAATGGGGATGTCTCGAAGGTCATTGAGGTAAAATGCGAGGACGAGATAGGCGACCTGGGCTCATCGTTAAACGCCATGACCCAGAAGATAAAAGAAAATATAGAAGAGCTGAAGCGTTACGGTGAACAGACGAAAATGATAAACATCGAAATCAATAAAAAAGTCCTCGCTCTCTCAGGCCTGCTGCAGATAGGGAATCTTATATCGTCTTCGTCTGAACTGTCAAAAATCCTTAACTTTATAACGCAGAAAGTGGCGGACCTGGAGGACAACGCGTTTTCGCTGGTGATGCTGCTGGATGAGAAGAAAAAAGAATATGTGGTATTCTCGAGCTATAACGTAAAAGAAGACATCGTGCAGGGTTTTAGGATAAGCGAGAACGAGATGTCCCTGCATATTACGACAATTGACAAAAACAATCCGGCCGCTAAGGCGAATAGTGCCGCAAACAAACTTACGGCTGCTCTGGAAGCTAGGAATCTTATAATGCTGCCTGTAATGGTCATAAGGAAACAGCGCGGGATCCTGATCGTAGGGAATAACAAAGAAGATTACGCTTTTAAAGAGGATGAAAAGGAGCTCCTGAAGGTCTTCTCAAAACAGACCTCTATAGCGTTCGAAAATGACCTCTTGATCCTGAAGGCAAGGGAACTGGCGGTAAAGGACGAGCTCACGGACCTCTATAATCAGAGCTATATACACACAAGGCTCGACGAGGAAATCAAGCGCGCGATTACGTACCAGAGGCCTTGCGGGTACCTGCTTATAGATGTGGACGATTTCAAGAATTGCCACGACCAGCTGGGAGAGGGTAAAACAGAGATATTGTTAAAGGCTCTGGGCGAGATGTTAAAGGCGTCTGTCACGGAGATAGACAAGGTCGGGCGCCTTACCTCGGATAAATTCGCCATTGTGCTGCCCGAGAAAAACAAGAAGCAGTCAGCCGCCATAGCCGAGGAGATAAGAAAAAAAATAGAAGGCGGACTTAACAGGATAATAAAGACGCCCGGAAAGCTTACCGTGAGCATAGGCGTAAGTGAAAATCCCATCGACGGCTCCAGCGCCGAAGAACTTATGGCAAAGGCCGAGAAGTTCGTGAAGCAGGCGAAGTCGTTCGGGAAAAACAAGGTGGTCGCGTAAATCTTAGAAAGGAAAAAATATGAATCTCGATCTGAATACTTTGCTGAGAGACATGGTCGCGAAAGGTGCTTCCGATCTCCATCTGGGAACAGGGACTTCGCCGCACCTTCGCGTGGATGAGAGACTTGAGAACGCATGCAATGATACACTCGACTCCAATTCCGCGAAAAACTTGATTTATTCTATGCTTACTAACGAACAAAAGGCCCGTTTTGAGAGAGAGAAAGAACTAGACTTCGCTTTTACGAAAGAAGGGCTTTGCAGGTTCAGGGTCAACGTGTTCTGGCAGAGAGGATATGTCGGAGCGGCCATAAGGGCCCTGCCTTTCAAAATAAGGACATTCGAGGAATGCGGCCTGCCGGTTAAAGTCGCGGAGAATTTTTGCAAAAAGCCAAAGGGGCTTGTCCTGGTTACAGGAGCTACGGGAAGCGGAAAATCCACCACGCTTGCCTCCATGGTAGACTGGATCAACGAAAGCCAGGACCGGCATATAGTAACAATCGAGGACCCTATAGAATACGTGCACACTAATAAAAAATCGATAATAGACCAGAGAGAGGTCGGTGGCGATACACATTCTTTTTCCAACGCGCTCAAACATGTGCTGAGAGAGGACCCCGATGTTATCCTGATAGGCGAGATGCGTGACCTCGAGACGATTGAATCCGCACTGACAATAGCCGAAACAGGACACCTTGTATTTGCCACGCTCCATACCTCTGACAGCGCCCAGACAATAAACCGCATCATAGACGTGTTCCCGTCGCGGCAGCAGCAGCAGGTCAGGACGCAGCTTTCGTTTGTGCTTACAGGCGTGCTTTCACAACAGCTTATCCCGCATGTCTCAGGAAACAGCAGAGTACTTGCCGTTGAGGTGCTTATAGCGAATCACGCCCTTAGGAGCCAGGTAAGGGAATCAAAGGCGCACCAGGTATATTCCACTATCCAGACAGGACAGAAGGAAGGCATGCAGACAATGAACCAATCGTTGTTCGAGCTTTATACAAAAGGCCTGATATCAAAGGATGATGCTAAGGGGCGGACGACAGAGCCGCAGGATATGGAAAGGATGTTTAAGGAGAAAATATAATGGCGAAACGTGTCATCTCCAAACAGCTCGGGGAACTTTTAATAGAGAGGGGAGTTATCACTAAAAAACAGTTGGATCAGGCCCTTGGGATACAGAAGGAAAAAGGGGGCCTGATAGGCCAGGTGCTGGTTGACCTCGGGTACGCGAGCGAGGAGGCTATTGCTCAAGCCATTACGGCGCAGTATGGATTCCCTTATCTACCGCTTGAGAATTATGAGATAGATTCCGCTATAGTAAAGTTAGTCCCTAAAAACGTGGCGTCCCAGTTTTGCCTTATACCTGTGGATAAGATAGGCAATAGTCTTACCATCGCCATGTCTAACCCTTTGAACGCGCTTGCCATAGAAGACATAGAACTGATATCAGGCCTGTTCGTGCAGATATTCGTGAGTACGGCGGCGGATATAAAGAATGCGATAGAAAAATACTATAAAGATGTTGCCTGAGGTTATATAAGGTTATCTGAAGTTGCTTTTTCAGCAACCTGCAACCTCAAACAACCTCAGATAACATAACTTATGTATTCCCTCAAAGAACGACTGACAGAAATATTAATCAAAGATGGCATCATTTCCGAGGCGCAGCTGAAAAAGGCCCTCAAGATACACAAGCAGAAGGGCGGTATGCTCAAGAGGATTCTCGTTGAGCAGGGCTTCGTGAATGAGAAGGATTTAATGGCGGCCCTGAGTCAGGGTCTTGGCATTCCTCCCATAATGCTGTCCCGTTTCAAATTAGACGAGGAGATTTTGAAGCTAATCCCACGGGGCCTTGCCCGAAAATATCAGATAGTACCTGTCTCCAGAGTTGGTAATGTCCTTACTATTGCCACAGCCGATCCCCTGAATGTGTTTGTGATAGATGACCTGAAGTCGATCACCGGCCTTGAGGTGGGGACTATCATAGCTTCAGAGAAAGACGTGCAGGACGTAATAGAGCAGTACTACCCGGAAGACACCCATAGTGCCCTTGAGGAATTGATGAAAGACATGAAATCCGAAGACCTGCAGATTATTAAAGAGGAAGAGGTTGAACGGATTGATTCAGCCAGGCTTTATAAATTAATCGAAGAGGCGCCTGTGGTAAAGCTTACGAATATGATACTGGAAAACGGCATCAAGGCCAGGGCCAGCGACATACTTATAGAGCCCATGGAAAACTTCCTGAGGATACGTTACAGGGTCGACGGCGTCTTGAAGGAAATAGAATCCTTGCCAAAAAACACGCAGGAAACTATTGTATCGAGGATCAAGGTAATGTCGCAGCTTAATATCGCCGAGCGCAGGTTGCCACAGGACGGAAGATTCAAGCTGAATATAAACAATAACGAGGTAGACTTCAGGGTTTCTATACTTCCCTCGAGCCACGGGGAAAAAGTTGCGCTCAGGATCCTGGATAAATCAACGGCCATGCTCGATATTGAAAAACTGGGATTTGAGAAAGATTCTCGTGAGATCATGATAAAATGCATCACAAGGCCGCATGGCATGATACTTGTATGCGGTCCCACTGGCAGCGGCAAAACCACGACGATGTATTCTCTATTAAAATATGTGCACGACCCCGAGAAAAACCTTATTACGGTCGAGGACCCTGTGGAATACCAGATCCAGGGCGTAAACCAGGTTACGGTCAGAAGTGAGGTCGGGTTGACGTTCGCGAGTTCTTTGAGGTCTATTTTAAGGCAGGACCCTGACGTGATCATGATAGGGGAGATAAGGGATTTTGATACTGTTGACATAGCTATTAAATCAGCGCTTACGGGACATCTTGTCCTGTCGACCCTTCATACGACGACTGCCTGCGGTTCGGTTGTCAGGCTCGTGAATATGGGCGTGGAGCCGTTTCTGATAAGCGCTTCCCTCGTGGGAATAGTGGTACAGAGGCTCATCCGCAAGCTGTGCCCGAAATGCAAAGAGCCTTATGAGCCGCTCGATACTTTAATTACCAAGCTGGGCATGGATCACGGCGAAAAGAAAATCACATTCTACAAGCCAAAAGGCTGTGAGCAGTGCATGAATACGGGCTATAGCGGCAGGATTGGGATATGCGAGATATTAATGGTGGACCAGTCGATAAAAGAGCTAATTTTAAAAAAGGCGCGCGAGAGCGAGATAAAAGAACAGGCGAGAAAAGCCGGCATGAGGACTCTTAGGGAAGCAGGGTTGGTAAAGGTCACACAGGGGATCACAAGCCTGGAGGAGATTCTTAGAGTTACGGTAGCGGACGAGTAATATTATGGTTAAATCTTTAAGCGATAGATTAAGCCAGGTTCTGGTAAAGCAGGGCCTGGTTTCCGAGAAAGACCTTAAACGGGCCATGGAAACTCTGGCCAGGGAAGGCGACAGCCTGGGCAGGGCTCTGGTAAAGCAGGGCCTGATAAAAGAGGAAGACCTGCTTTCCGCCATGAGCAGCACTTTTAATATTCCGGCGGTAAATCTTAGTAAGTACAAGATAGAGAAAGACTGTGTTGGCCTGATACCTGTAAAGATGGCGCGGCAGTATTCTGTTATAGCGATATGCAAGCTCGCCAATACCCTGATAGTAGCCATAGCCGATCCTTTGAATATATTCGCTTTAGACGATTTGAAGACTATTACAAAATTAAACATAGAACCCGTGCTGAGCACAGGGACGGATATATATAAAGCCATAGATAAATTTTACGTCTCTAAAGACAGGGCCCTGTCTGATATTATCAAGGACCAGCCTGATAGTGGCCTTGAGGTGGTGAGCACCTCAAGGGAAGACTATGATATAGGGGACGCCGCGCTGGAGGGTGAGACACCTACCATTGTAAAAATCGTGAATTTGATCCTTGTGGAGGCCCTGAAAAAGAGGGCGTCTGACATACACATTGAGCCTGAGGAAGATTTGTTGCGCGTAAGATACCGGATAGACGGCAACCTGCATGACACCCTTAGCATCCCCAAAAAAAACCAGA
The DNA here is from genome assembly GCA_018814825.1 of Candidatus Omnitrophota bacterium. Classification (GTDB taxonomy): domain Bacteria; phylum Omnitrophota; class Gorgyraeia; order Gorgyraeales; family Gorgyraeaceae; genus JAHIEN01. Next base: position 2,478 of record JAHIYJ010000028.1, on the reverse strand, counting down.
ATGCCGTCCTGGCCAGATTAAAGATAATGTCCGGTATGGACATAACGGAATCCAGGATACCTCAGGACGGGAGGTTTAAGATACGAGTTAAAAACAGGGAGGTCGATTTCAGGGTATCGGCGCTTCCGACGACGTTTGGCGCCAAGATAGTCCTGCGCGCGCTGGATAAGTCGAATCTGTCGATAGGTCTGGACGGGCTGGGTTTTTCAAAGTACGCGCTCAGGAGGTTCAAGGACGCCATAGCCAGGCCTTTTGGCATGATTCTTGTTACGGGTCCGACAGGCAGCGGCAAATCCACATCGCTATATTCAGTAATAAGCCAGTTGAACAACTCGGACAATAATATAATAACCATAGAGGATCCTGTTGAATACCAGGTGGAAGGCATAACGCAGATACAGGCTAACATCGACATAGGCCTGACATTCGCCAGCGGGCTCCGTTCGCTCCTGCGCCAGAGCCCTGATGTCATAATGATAGGTGAGATACGCGATTCAGAGACGGCTGATATCGCCATAAAGGCCTCATTAACGGGGCAGCTTGTTTTGAGCACTCTGCACACCAATGACGCCACGACCGCCATAAGCAGGCTCATGGATATGGGTGTGGAGCCGTTTTTGATAGCCTCTTCGGTAATACTCGTGGCGGCTCAGAGATTATGCAGGGTGATATGCAAGGCATGCAAGGGTAAAGGCGAGAAATGCCCGAAATGTTCCGGTACAGGGTATTACGGCAGAAGGGCTATCCTGGAGGTCCTCAGCGTGGATGATAAAATACGGGAAATGATCATCGAGCGCGCTCCGCTCGAAGAAATAAAGAATTATGCTATTTCAAAAGGCATGAAGACTCTGAGGGAAGACGCCATGGAAAAATACAAGGAGGGTGTCACGACAATGGAAGAGGTTTTAAGGGTTACCGCGGAGGAATAAGGTATGGCTACTTACAGGTATGTGGCGAAAGAGGCCGGAGGCAAGACAGTAAGCGGTATCCTGGAATATTCGGACAAGGCTCTCCTGGTAGAGGCGCTGCGCAAAAAAGGCCTCATTATCATATCGATCAATGAGGCCGCCAGAAAGAAACCCGTGAGGAGTTCAAAAAAAGTAAAGCTTGACGACATAGTTATTTTTTCCAGGCAGCTGGCTACCATGGTCGACAGCGGCATTCCTCTTGTTCAGGCAATGGACATACTGCACGACCAGATAGAAAAAGCAGCCTTTAAAAACGTGGTGGCCGCGATAAGAGACGATATAGAGACAGGAGCCAGCTTTTCAGACGCCTTGTCCAAACACCCTTATGTTTTTTCCTCGCTTTACATAAACATGGTCAGGGCCGGTGAGTCCAGCGGTTCGCTGGACGATATCCTGGACAGGCTGGCGAGTTACCTGGAAAAGGCCAACGTCCTGCAGAGAAAGGTGAAGACCAGCCTCGTGTATCCCGCGGTGGTAGTCACGATGGCGATGCTCATCACGCTTGTCATGCTTTTGAAAGTCATACCCACGTTCAAAGGCATCTTTAGTATGCTCGGCGGCACCTTGCCTTTTCCCACAAGGGTCCTTATTATGGTCAGCGATACCCTGCGGACCATGTTTATATATGTCGTAATAGTAGTAGCCATAGTCATATTCGCGTTCAAGAAGTTTTTAAAAACCAAAAAAGGAAGGATGGCTTTTGACCAGATAACCCTGAAATTTCCTGTAATAGGGGAGCTTTTAAAGAAAGTCGCTGTGGCGAAATTTACCAGGACCCTGGCTACCTTGGTTAAAAGCGGGGTGCCTATACTGGTTTCCCTTGAGATAGTGGGTAAGACGTCAGGTAATACAGTTATCGAAAAGGCCCTTAATGAAGTGCGGACAAGCATCAAGGAAGGAGAGAATATCGCGGACCCCCTGGCCAAGTGTGGCGTATTCCCGTCTATGGTCGTCAGAATGATACACGTGGGCGAACAGACAGGCGAGTTGGAAAAAATGCTTGGTAAGATCGCTGATTTTTATGATGACCAGGTGGACGCGGCTGTAAGCGGCATGACCAGCCTTATAGAGCCTCTTATAATAGCTTTCCTGGGAGTGGTGATAGGCGGCATAGTAATAGCCATGTTCCTGCCGGTATTCAAGATGACAGAACTGATCTCGCATTAACATTGGCTCTGCGGCTACGCTCACTAATATAGACACAAGGGAGGGCTGTTTTCTTTCAAAAAAAATCGCGTGGCCCGCGCCTTGACAAAGCTGAAAGCGCATGATATACTTCTTTTCGTCTTTTAATAGGGCATTATCATACATTTTACCCGTTTTTTAAGGGGTAGAAAGGAGAAGGAAAAAGATGCTTAAGTTACGACAGAAGCATGGCTTCACGCTCGTAGAAATAATGATAGTAGTCGCAATCATATCTCTCTTAGCCGCAATAGCTATACCGAATTTACTACGAGCAAGGCACAACGCGAACGAAGCAGCCTCGATAGCAGCCACAAGGACCATCTCT
>JAHIYJ010000027.1 GCA_018814825.1 Candidatus Omnitrophota bacterium | reverse complement strand
TGAGATGGTGATGCCCGGTGACAACGTGGAAATGGAAGTGGAACTCATTATTCCCATAGCCATGGAGAAAGAACTCCGCTTCGCCATACGCGAAGGCGGACACACCGTGGGCGCAGGAGTGGTATCGGAGATATTAGAATAAAACTAGCTAAAAACCCGCATTTCAATTAAATCGGAATGCGGGTTTATTAAAATATTGTGATAGTGACGGAGAGAAAATGCCGCGAGAATTGATTATTATATCCTGCACGGAATGCAAAAGAAAGAATTACACAAGCACGAAAAACAAGAAAAAGCAGGCAAAAAGGCTTGAGATAAAGAAATTCTGCAAGTTCTGCAGAAAACGTATGGTTCATAAAGAAGAGAAATAGTAAAATTTAGATTGATCCCGATGTTGAAAAAATAACGGGTGGTTGCCGATATTGTATAAAATATAAACAATTTCGGCATTGGGAGTGGTCAGCAATTTAAGGATTCAACGTCGGCACCGGGACAGGCCAGTAGCTCTAATTGGCAGAGCAGCGGTCTCCAAAACCGCGTGTTGGGGGTTCGAATCCCTCCTGGCCTGCCATTATTTTACTTATAGAGAAAAAGAAAGAAGATAATGATAAAAATATTTTCGCGTATAACAAAATTTATAACAGAAGTAAAAGTGGAGATGCAAAAGGTGTCATGGTCAGACAGGCAGGAGCTGATAGGCTCAACCGGCGTGGTGATAGTATCTACGGCTCTCTTGGCTATATTTATAGGTATAGTTGATATAGTCCTGTCGCGCTTTGTAGGCATTCTTTTGAGATAAAAACTCATGAGCAGTAAGTGGTACGTTATACATACGTTGACAGGCCAGGAAGAAAAAGTAAAGGCGAGCATCGAAAGCAAGGTGCAGGAAGGCGAGCTGAAGGATAAAGTCCAGCAGGTCCTTATACCCACCGAGCAGGTGTCTGAGGTAAAAGATGGCAAGAAGAGAATATCCCTCAGGAAGTTTTTCCCCGGATATGTCCTGGTAGAGATGAATATGGATGATGAGGCCTGGTATGTGGTAAGAAATATACCAGGCGTGACGGGTTTTATAGGCACAAAGACAAAGCCCGTACCTTTATTAGACAGTGAAGTCAAACACATAATAAAACAGACGGAAGAAAGGAAAGAAAAGCCGACGCCTAAGGTAATCTTTGAAAAAGGCGATAATATCAAGATAATAGAAGGACCTTTCATAAATTTTAATGGGACAGTGGAGGAGATCAACCCTGATAAGGGCAGGGTAAAGGTAATGGTCTCGATTTTCGGTCGAGCCACACCGGTCGAGCTTGAATACTGGCAGGTAGAGAGGCAGTAGTCAATTAAAGTCAGAGGTTTAAAGTTATGGCTAAGAAAATAAAATCAATGATTAAGCTGCACGTGACAGGCGCTCAGGCGAATCCGGCGCCTCCTGTCGGGCCGGCACTTGGCCAGCATGGTGTGAACATAATGGAGTTCTGCAAGTCTTTTAACGAGAGGACAAAGGATAAACCGGGACTTGTACTGCCGGTCGTAATAAGCGTGTACGAAGACAAGTCTTTTTCATTTATTATAAAAAGCCCGCCGTGCTCAGTGCTTCTAAAGAGGGCCTGCGGCATAGCGAAGGCTTCCGGGCAGCCGAACAAGGAAAAGATAGGCAAAGTGACAAAGGCGCAGGTCAGGGAAATTGCCCAGACAAAGATGGGCGACCTTAACGCGTCTGACATAGAAAGCGCGATGAAGATAGTCGAAGGCACTGCCAGGAGTATGGGCATAGAGGTGGTTGAATGAAGGAATTTTACGGCATATTGAGTAACTTTTTTTACTCATCGAATATGCTGACAAAAAAGGAAGAAGGGGAGAATATTTCAGATTATGGCCAAGCTGACGAAGAGGGCAAAAGAAGCCCAAAAAATAGTAAATAAGAACAAGGCGTACAAGCTCGAAGAGGCGGTTTCAATCCTTAAAAAGGCTCCGCGCGCTAAATTCGACGAGACTGTGGAACTGGCGTTCAAATTGAACGCGGACCCCAAACAGTCTGATCAGATGGTTAGAGGTACTGTGACGCTACCTCACGGTACGGGTAAGAATATCAGGGTGCTGGTCTTGTGCAAAGGCGAAGGCGCCAAGGACGCTCAGGCGGCAGGGGCTGATTACGTAGGCGGGGATGATTTTGTAACTAAGATCAGTTCAGGATGGATTGATTTTGATGTTGTTATAAGTTCTCCTGATATGATGCGCGATGTCGGTAAGCTCGGCAGGGTACTTGGTCCGCGAGGGCTTATGCCGAACCCCAAGACAGGAACTGTCACAAATGACCTGGCGGGCGCAGTAAAGGCCGCGAAAGCCGGCAGGATAGAATTCAAGCTTGATAAACTGGGGAACATAAATAACGCCATAGGTAAGATTTCATTCGAGGAAAAGGCAATATGCGAGAACGCTATGAGCGTCATAAATTCTGTCAATAAGGCGAGGCCTCATGGCGTAAAAGGAAAGTTCATAAAAAATATATCGATGTCAACAACAATGGGTCCGGGCCTGAAGCTCGACCTCGTAACGCTGGGGACATTGTAATGGCAAAACTAGCAATGAGTTGTAAAAAAATGATGGTGGATGAGATATCCAGCCGGCTCAACAGCGCCGAGCTTATTATAGTGACAAGCTATAAGGGTCTTAGCGCCCAGGATTTGAATGAGCTCAGGAAGGAGCTCAGGGGCATATCGGGTGAGTACCTGGTTGTCAAGGACGCTATGGCCAAGAGGGCTCTGGCAGAAGGACAGAATAGCAGGCTCGTGGATTTGATTAAAGGGGAGGTTGGCATAGCGCTGGATAAGAAAGAAGACCCGACCTATATAACTAAAATCCTGACAAAATTCTCGAAAGACCACGGGGTGCTGAAAATACGCGGCGGGATAATGAACGGAGAAATAATTTCAGAGGAGGATATAAAGTCCCTTGCTGCTCTCCCGTCCCGCGAAGTGCTATTGGGAAAACTGGCCAATATCCTGAACGCGCCTATACAGGGTCTTGCCCGCGCGCTAAACGCTATCGTGTGCAAGATACTTTACGCCTTAAACGCCGTAAAAGAGCAAAAAGAAAAGGCCGGAGACGCTAAACCGCAGGAAGAAAAAAACTCTGAAGAGGCAAAACAAGCGGAAGGCGATAAGCCGGTCGAGGCCGAGGTAAAAGTTGAAGAAAAACCGGCTGAAGCCAGGCAGGAAGAGAAAAAAGAAGAATCGAAGCAAGAGGTAAAACCAGAAGAAAATAAAAAGGAGGAACAAAATGGCTGACGAAAAAAGAATCGAAGAGATGCTCGGGACCATAGAGAGTATGTCCGTCCTGGAGCTGTCTAACCTGGTGAAGGCGATAGAAGAGAAATTCGACGTTACCGCCCAGGCACCTGTGGTAGCCGCTGTGGCTGGCGCAGGAGCAGGAGCAGACGCTGGAGCCGCGCAGGAAGAAAAGACGACGTTTACCGTTGTCCTGGCTTCAGCCGGCGACAAGAAGATACAGGTCATAAAAGAGATCAGGACCATAACCAACCTTGGGTTGAAAGAGGCGAAAGATCTCGTGGAGGGGGCGCCAAAGACAGTCAAGGAAGGCGTGGGCAAGGAAGAAGCCGAAGACATAAAAAAGAAGTTAGAGGCCCAGGGAGCGAAAGTAGAGTTTAAATAATAAGTATTATTAAAAAGAGGACCTTGAAATGCCTAATAGAAAAACATTCGCCAAGCTCAAGGAAGGCGTGAAAATACCTTACTTACTGGAAATACAGAGCGAGTCTTACAAGGATTTCCTTCAGATGGACACGCCCAAGACCAAGCGTAAAAACGAAGGCCTTCAGGCGGTGTTCGAAGAGGTATTTCCTATAGAGTCCAATGATGGGAAATACAGACTTGAGTACCTTTATTATACAATAGGGAAGCCTAAGTATGACAGGCTGGAATGCCAAAAAAGGGCGGTAAGTTATGCGGTGCCCCTTAAGATAAAAATAAGGTTAAAATCTCCTAAGGACACAAAAGAGCAAGAGGTGTATCTTGGGGACCTGCCTCTCATGACAGAGAACGGCACCTTTATTATTAATGGGGACGAACGCGTTATCGTCAGCCAGCTTCATCGTTCGCCCGGAGTGTCATTTGAGGAGACTCTGCATCTTACCGGAAAGAGGATATATTCCGGGAGGATCATACCCGGCCGCGGGGCTTGGATGGAATTTGAGTTTGACGCTAACGATGTTCTTCAGGTTTTTATAGACAGGCGGAAAAAGATACTTTCTACGATACTACTTAGAGCTCTGGGTTATGAGTCTAACGAGGAAATCATGAGGCTTTTCACCGGAGTGGAGAGGGCAAGGCCTACCCGTAAATCAGGCATGCTGAAATACATAGGGCGTGTCGTGGTAAAGGACGTAAAACATCCTGAGACAGGCGAAATAATTTTAGAGAACAACAAGGTGTTGGACGAGGCCATTATAGAGAAGATATGGGAGTCAGGCGTGAGATCCCTGGATCTTTTCCGGGATATGGTCCAGGAGATTACCAATACCCTTGAAAGGGACCATACTAAGACAAAAGAAGAGGCGTTGCTGGATATATATAGGAAGTTAAGGCCCGGTGACCCCCTTACGACAGAAAGCGCAAAGGCCCTTCTCGACAGGTTATTTTTTGACAAAAGGAGATACGACCTCACGAAAGTGGGTCGTTATATTCTTAATCGCAAACTCAACATGAATGTCCCGTTGAGCAAGACTGTCTTGGATAAAGAGACTATAATAAACGTGATAAGGTATCTGCTGGATTTGAGGAACGGCCAGGGCGAGATAGATGATATAGATCATTTGGGCAACAGGCGGGTCAGGACAGTAGGGGAGCTTCTGGGCGAGCAATTCAGGATAGGCCTGGCCAGGATGGAGCGTTTCGCGAAAGACCGCATGGCGATATATGATATTGACACCATGATGCCTTACCACCTGATCAACTCAAAGGTGCTTTCCAGTGTGATAAAAGATTTCTTCGGCAGGAGCCAACTCAGCCAGTTTATGGATCAGACTAATCCTCTGGCGGAAATGACACACAAGAGGCGTTTGAGCGCCTTGGGTCCCGGAGGATTGTCAAGGGAAAGGGCGGGGTTTGAGGTTCGTGATGTGCACCATTCGCATTACGGCAGGATATGTCCGATAGAGACCCCTGAAGGCCCGAACATAGGATTGATAGCGTCGCTTAGCACTTACGCGAGAGTGAATAAATTTGGTTTTATAGAGACGCCTTACAGGAAAGTAGATGGCGGGAGGGTGACGAACAAGATTGATTATCTCACGGCTGACGTTGAGGACCAGTATATAGTGGCCCAGGCAAACGCCAAGCTGGATAAGGAAGGTTATTTCATAGAAGACAGGGTATCGTGCAGGCACAAGGGGAATTTTCCGCTGATTCAGCCGAGCAAGATAGACTACATGGACGTTTCCCCCAAGCAGCTCATAAGCGTGGCCGCCGGTTTAATACCATTTTTAGAACATGACGACGCCAACAGGGCGCTGATGGGTTCCAATATGCAGCGTCAGGCAGTGCCGTTATTATTCACGGAATCACCTTTAGTTGGCACGGGACTGGAAAAGAAGGCGGCTATTGACTCAGGGGCTGTTGTGGTGGCCAAGGCGGGCGGCAAGATTACAGCTGTCCAGTCTGATGAGATAACAGTCAATAACAGCATTGTGTATAAATTAAGGAAGTTTGCGAGGAGCAACGCCAATACCTGTGTGAACCAGAGGCCTTTCATGAATGTGGGCGACAGGATAAAGGCAGGGGATGTTATCGCGGACGGACCGGCTACGGACGAGGGCGAACTGGCACTGGGCAAAAATGTTCTGTGCGCTTTTATGCCGTGGCGCGGTTATAACTTTGAAGACGCGATATTGGTAAGCGAGAGATTTTTGAAGGATGATGTCTATACTTCTGTCCACATAGAGGAGTTTGAGATAGAGTCGCGCGAGACCAGGCTTGGCAACGAGGAGATCACGAGAGATATACCTAACCTCAGTGAAGAGGCGCTCAAGAGCCTCGGTGACGACGGTATAGTTAGAATAGGCGCGGAAGTAGGCCCCGGAGACATATTGGCTGGCAAGGTCGCCCCAAAGAGCGAGACAGAGCTTTCGCCGGAAGAAAAGCTCCTGCGCGCTATTTTCGGGGAAAAGGCAGGTGACGTAAGGGACGCTTCGCTTACAGTGCCGTCGGGAGTCGAGGGTATAGTCGTTGATACCAAGGTATTCTCAAGAAAGGGTCAGAAATCAAAATCAAAAGAGGAGTTGCAGAAGGAGCACAAAGACATACAGAAGATAAGGGCGGAATACGAAAAGCAGGTTGAAAACGTGAAAAAGGAAAGAGAAAACCGCTTGGTAAAACTTCTTCTGGACGTAAAACTTACGGCCCCGCTGCTCTCGGACGAGACCGGGACTACGCTGATAGCTGAGGGGAGACGCATAAAGAAGAAGGACATCTCGAAATTCGAGAAATGCGATATTTCCAGCGTGAAGATAGAGTCAGATCTGGACCTGGAAAACGAGGTTAAGCGCACTCTTTCCATCTACAATGACCAGATAGAAGAGGTTTTGTACGAGGAAGAGCACGAGGTTGACAAGATAAAGAGAGGCGATGAGCTTCCAGCCGGAGTGCTTAAAAGAGTCGTTGTCTACATAGCGAGCAAAAAACGTTTGTCTGTCGGAGATAAAATGGCCGGGAGACATGGTAACAAAGGTGTTATAGCCAAGATACTCCCTGAAGAGGATATGCCTTACATGGAGGACGGGACGCCTGTCCAGATAGTGCTGAACCCACTGGGTGTGCCATCCAGGATGAACGTCGGACAGATACTCGAGACGCATCTGGGCTGGGCGGCAAAGGTCATGGGATTTAAAGTTACGACACCTGTGTTTGACGGGGCAAAAGAGAGCGAGATAAAACAGGAGCTCGAGAAAGCTGACTTGCCAACCGACGGCAAGGTCAATTTATTTGACGGCCTCACGGGTGATAAGTTTGACCAGAAAGTCACAGTCGGGTTTATATACATGATGAAGCTTGCTCATCTTGTGGATGACAAGATACACGCACGTTCCATAGGCCCGTATTCCCTTGTGACCCAGCAACCTCTCGGAGGAAAGGCACAGTTTGGCGGACAGAGGTTCGGAGAGATGGAAGTGTGGGCACTGGAGGCATACGGCGCGGCGTATACGTTACAGGAGCTTTTGACAGTGAAAAGTGATGACGTTACAGGCAGGACAAAGACATATGAGTCTATAGTAAAAGGGGAACACGCGCTGCATCCCGGCACACCTGAATCTTTTAATGTGCTTGTCAAGGAATTGCAGAGCTTGTGCCTTGATATCAAGACAGAATACAAAGACGGCCAGGCTCCGATAGCCGCTATTTCAAAAGAGGAATTAAAAGAAGAGCGCAAGAGACGCAAAAAAGAAAAGCGAAAGAAAAAATAACTTTACACTTTCGTGACACACAGAAAATGTAAAGTTAAGGAGAGTCATACATGTTTAGTAAAGAAGGAATGAATTCTTTCGATTTCATATCTATAAAGATCGCTTCGCCTGACGTTATCAGGTCATGGTCGCACGGCGAGGTCAGGAAACCGGAGACCATAAATTACAGGACCCTGAGGCCTGAGAAAGACGGTCTTTTCTGTGAGAAGATATTCGGTCCGACGCGTGACTGGGAATGTAGCTGCGGAAAATACAAGAGGATAAAGTATAAAGGCATTGTATGTGACCGCTGCGGCGTGGAAGTGACGCTCTCAAAGGTCAGGCGTGACAGGATGGCGCACATAGATCTGGCGGCCCCGTGCTCGCACGTATGGTTTTTTAAGGCCATGCCGAGCCGTATGGCGTTATTATTGAACATCGGCCTGCGCGACCTGGAGAGGGTCATATATTACGAAGAGTACATAGTCATTGACTCGGGCGAGACGCCCCTTAAGAAAAAAGAACTTTTGAGCGAGGAAAAATACAGGCAATACACGGAGGAATACGGGAATAAATTCAAGGCCATGATAGGCGCGGAGGCCATAAGGGAGCTCCTGATCGAACTTAATCTTGATGAACTGATGGCCAGTCTGAAAGCTGATCTGGTAGACCAGAAGTCTGAGCAGGGTAAGAGGAAGATATTAAAGAGGCTGAAGATAATAGAGGCTATAAAAAAATCTGGCAATAAGCCTGAGTGGATGATACTGGGCATAATACCCGTGATCCCTCCTGATCTTAGACCGCTGGTGCCTCTTGAGGGTGGCAGGTTCGCCACAAGCGATTTAAATGACCTGTACAGAAGAGTCATAAACCGCAATAATAGATTGAAGAAACTTATAGAGCTGAAAGCGCCGGACATCATCATAAGAAACGAGAAGCGCATGCTGCAGGAAGCAGTCGACGCGCTCTTTGATAATGGAAGGCACGGCAGGGCTGTGCTCGGGCCGGCTAACAGGCCACTTAAATCCCTGAGCGATATGCTGAAAGGAAAACAGGGAAGGTTCAGGCAGAATCTCCTTGGCAAAAGAGTCGATTATTCCGGCAGGTCAGTTATAGTTATAGGACCGGAATTAAAGCTGTGGGAATGCGGTTTGCCGAAAAAGATGGCGCTTGAGCTTTTTGAACCTTTTATCATAAAGAAGCTGAAAGAAAAAGGGTTTGTCCACACCATAAAAAGCGCCAAGAGGATGGTAGAAAAAGCCCGTCTCGAGGTCTGGGACATACTTGATGACGTTATAAAAGACCACCCGGTGCTGTTGAACAGGGCGCCTACGCTGCACAGGCTCGGCATACAGGCGTTTCAACCGGTGCTTATAGAAGGTAAAGCTATCAGGATACACCCCCTTGTCTGTACCGCGTTCAACGCGGATTTTGACGGTGACCAGATGGCGGTTCATGTGCCTCTTTCCATGGAGGCACAGATGGAATCAAGGATGATAATGCTTGCCTCGAACAATATCTTTTCGCCTTCAGATGGACGGCCTATCATTACCCCGACACAGGATATAGTGCTGGGTTCATATTATCTGACTCAAGAGAGGCCAGGCTTGAGAGGAGAGGGCAAGGTCTTTGCGGATCAGGGTGAGGCGGAGCTCGCGCTTAGCGACAGGGAAATAAATTTACATGCCAAGATAAAGGTAAGAATTAACGGCGAGACCATTGATACTACAGCGGGCAGGGTCATCTTTAACTGCATAGTGCCTAAGGGTATGCCTTACGTCAACCTGCTGCTTGAGAAGTCGAATCTTAGCAAGGTCATAGCAGATTGCTACAGCATGTTTGGTCATGCTGCCACGGTAAAACTGCTCGACGATATAAAAACACTGGGTTTTGAATACGCTACCCTGGCTGGGCTGTCCATCTCAATAAACGACCTCCTTATACCTGAGGACAAGAAAAAGGTGATAGCGAGCTCTAAGAAAGAGGTCAATTCAGTTGAAGACCAGTATCGCAAAGGTATTATCACGGAAAGAGAGCGTTACAACAAGATAGTGGATATCTGGACTCACGCGACGGACAAGGTTTCTGATCTGATATTCAAGGAGCTGGATTCCTTTAACCCTGTTTTCATGATGGCTAATTCCGGCGCAAGAGGCTCAAAACAGCAGATAAGGCAGCTTTCGGGCATGAGAGGTCTTATGGCCAAGCCCTCGGGCGAGATTATAGAAACGCCTATTACCGCGAATTTCAGGGAAGGGCTGACGGTGCTGGAGTATTTTATATCCACGCACGGAGCAAGAAAAGGACTTGCCGATACCGCTCTGAAGACAGCGGATTCGGGTTATCTGACAAGGCGGCTTGTGGATGTTGCCCAAGATGTGATAATAAGCGAGCATGATTGCGGAACTCTCAATGGCATACTTATGGGCGGTATAATAGAGGCTGACGAAGAAGTGGTTCCCCTGAAGGAAAGGATCATAGGCAGGGTCGCCGTTGATAATATAGTGGATATTATCACGGATAGCATTATAGTCGCCGCGGGCAGCGAGATTACGGAAGAGGCCGCTGAGAAAATAGATACAGCCGGTATTGAGAAAATAAGGATCAGGAGTGTGTTGACATGCGAGGTCAAACATGGCGTGTGCGCGAAGTGTTACGGCAGGGATCTTGCCACAGGAAAGATAGTGGATCTTGGTACAGCCGTTGGTATAATAGCTGCTCAGTCCATAGGCGAACCCGGCACACAGCTTACCATGAGAACGTTTCATATAGGCGGCACGGCGTCTAGAATAATCGAGCAGTCATTCATAAGATCAAAGTCAAAAGGAGTGGTTAAATACCATAACCTGAAGATAGTACAACAGGAATCCGGAGACATAATAGTCTTGAATCGCAACGGCCAGATTAGCATAAATGACGAAGACGGCAGGGAGCTCGAGAAACATACTGTGCCGTCAGGTTCCGTTATATCAGTAAAGGACGGGAGCGAGATAGATAAAAACGTCATTTTCGTGAGATGGGATCCGTATACCTCCCCGATATTGACCGAGGTCAGCGGAAAGGTCAGGTATGAGGACATAAAAGAGGAATTGACCATGGTTGAAGAGACTGACGAGGCTACAGGATTGTCCGGCCGCGTAATCATAGAGCACAGAGGGGAGTACCATCCTCAAATAGTCATAGAAGACGAGAAAGAAGAAGTCCTTGCCATATATCCTATCCCGGCAGGCGCTCATATAGTCTGTCAGGAAGGCGCTTACATCAAGGCAGGCGTTCTTATAGCCAAGACTCCGAGACAGGTCAGTAAGACCAAGGATATCACGGGCGGTTTGCCAAGAGTGGCTGAGCTTTTTGAGGCCAGAAAACCCAAAGACCCGGCGATGATAAGTGAGATAGACGGGATAGTGGAGTTTGCCACATCAAAGAAAGGCCAGAGGAGGATTATAGTAAGGGCCGCTTCCGGCATGAAAAAAGAATATATTATACCGCACGGCAAGCATCTGAACGTATATAAGGGCGATAGGGTTTCTGCCGGAGATCAGTTGGTGGACGGTCCTGTTAACCCGCAGGACATATTAAAGGTAAGCGGCGAGAAAAGGCTGCAGGAGTATCTGGTCAATGAAGTGCAGGAAGTATACAGGCTTCAGGGAGTGAGGATAAACGACAAGCATATAGAGATTATTGTTAAGCAGATGCTCAAAAAGGTCAGGGTAGAGGACTCTGGGGGCACGGAGTTTCTCGTAGGCATGCAAGTGGATAAGACTATCTTTCAGGAAGAAAACGAGAGGATCGTGAAGAAAAAAGGAAAACCCGCCAGCGCCACTCCGCTGCTTCTCGGTATTACCAAGGCCTCACTCAGCACGGAGAGTTTTATATCGGCTGCGAGTTTCCAGGAGACAACGCGTGTTTTGACAGAAGCTGCGGCTAGCGGAAAAGTGGACGAATTGAGAGGTCTGAAGGAGAACGTTATCATGGGCCATCTGATACCAGCTGGCACTGGTTTTTCAAGTCACAGGCAGATAGAGATGGTAAAGGACGTCCTTCCGATAAAACAGGATAAAAAGCAGGATGCGGAATCCACAACAGAGAAAGATAACGATAATAAGAAGGAAGAATAAAATATGCCAACAATAAACCAGTTGATACGTATAGGTAGATGTAGTAAGAAAGTAAAGACCAAGTCACGAGCCCTTGACAGGTGCCCCCAGAAAAGAGGCGTGTGTCTGCAGGTTAAGACGCAGACCCCAAAGAAGCCTAATTCCGCGCTTAGAAAGGTGGCCAGGGTCAGGTTGACAAACGGCATAGAGGTCACTTCTTATATACCGGGAGAAGGCCATAACCTCCAGGAGCATTCCATCGTATTGACCAGAGGTGGCAGGGTAAAGGATTTGCCGGGCGTGAGATATCATATCGTAAGAGGGTCTCTTGATACGGCGGGCGTCGCGAACAGGAAAAAGAGTCGCTCGAAATACGGGACTAAGAGGCCCAAGGCATAAGGAGATAATTAATGAGACGCAGACGCGCAGAGACAAGAGATGTTTTAGCGGACCCTAAATATAACAGCAAGCTTGTTACCAGATTCGTCAACGTGATAATGAAAAAAGGCAAGAAGTCCACTGCGGAGCAGATAATGTACAGCGCCCTTGACATAGTCGCGGAAAAGACAGGCAACAAGAATCCTCTGGAGGTACTTCAAAAAGCCATTGACAACACAAGGCCTTTGCTGGAAATAAAACCCAGGAGGGTCGGAGGCGCTACATATCAGGTGCCCATAGAGGTGAAGCCGGAAAGAGGGGCTTCTATAGCCATGAGATGGATAAGGGATTTCGCGAGACAGAAAAAGGGCCGTTCAATGGACCAGAAGCTGGCTGATGAAATAACAGATTCTTTCAATTCTCAGGGTTCAGCGATGAAAAAGCGCGAGGATATGCACAGGATGGCGGAGGCGAATAAGGCATTCGCTCATTATAGATGGTGATATGGCAACGACAGTCCAAGAAACAGCAAATAAAGCGCATATGATAAGACAAAACCCTTTAGACAAAATAAGGAATATAGGAATCATTGCTCACATAGACGCGGGTAAGACCACTACCACTGAGAGGATATTGTATTACGCCGGCAAGCTCTATAAGATAGGAGAGGTTCACGAAGGCACGGCTACGATGGACTGGATGGCACAGGAACAGGAGCGCGGTATCACTATTACTGCCGCCGCTACCAGCTGTAACTGGTTGAACTGCATAATAAACATCATTGACACCCCTGGCCATGTTGATTTCACGGCGGAAGTGGAAAGGTCTCTCAAGGTGCTTGATGGGGCTGTGGTTGTGTTCTGTGGTGTGGGCGGAGTACAGCCTCAGTCGGAAACCGTATGGCGCCAGGCGGATAAATACAGAATCCCGAGGCTGGCGTTTGTAAATAAGATGGACCGGGTGGGAGCCAATTTTAAAAAGGTGGTAAAAGAGATAGAGGAGATGCTTGGCGCGACCGCGTTTCCCATGCAGCTCCCGATAGGCAGCGAGAACAACTTCAGCGGGATAGTGGACCTTGTTAAGATGAACGCCCGCATATTCATAGAGGGCAAGGTAGACAATAATTTTAAAGAGGCGCCCATACCTGAGCATATGATGGAAGAGGCGAAGATATACAGGCACGGCCTCATAGAAAAGCTGGCTGAGCACGACCGCGATATGCTGGATAAGTATGTGCATAATGTCGAGATAACCGAAGAGGAGATCAGGACCGTCCTTCGCAAGGCAGTCGTGGATGACCTTTTCGTGCCGATACTCTGCGGCGCTTCCTTTAAGAATAAAGGGGTCCAGATGCTCCTTGACGCGATATGCGAATATCTGCCTTCGCCTCTGGATATCCCTCCTATAAAGGGTATAGACCCGGAGTCTGAGAACGAGATAACCAGGAAAACGGATGATAACGAGTCCTTCTGCGCGCTTTGTTTTAAAATAGTGACTGACCCGTATGTGGGCAGGCTTACCTATATCAGGATTTATTCAGGCATCATAAAGAAGAGTTCTTATATCTATAACGTCAACAAGGACCAGAAAGAGCGGTTAAGCAAGATCGTGAGGATGCACGCGAATAAGCAGGAGATAGTGGATGAGGCCGGGACCGGGGATATAGTAGGCGTGGTAGGCCTTAGGGACGCGAAAACAGGCGATACCCTCTGTGACCAGGAAAGCCCTATAGTGCTGGAGAGAATGCATTTCCCGGAACCTGTTGTCTCGATGGCTATTGAACCCGCCACGAATATGGACCAGGGTAAACTAGGGATGGCTCTCAATAAGCTTCAGGAAGAGGACCCGACCTTTAAGGTGAGCTACAACAGTGAGACGGGCCAGACCATTATATCCGGCATGGGTGAGCTGCATCTGGAGATTATCATAGACAGGCTCTTACGGGAGTTCAAGGTCGAGGCAAGGACAGGGACGCCCCAGGTAGCGTATAAGGAGATGCCCACCAAAGATGTCCGCTCAGTAGGAAAGTTTATACAGCAGACAGGCGGGCACGGGCAGTACGGCCACGCCGTTATTATATTAAAACCAGGGGAATCCGGCTCAGGAATAGTTTTTGACAATAAGATAGTAGGAGGCGCTATCCCGAGGGAATATATACCTGCTGTAAGAAGCGGCGTTGACATGGCGTCGAAGAACGGCATTTTGGCCGGTTATCCGGTAATAGACACAGAAGTAGTTTTGGTGGACGGTTCTTTTCATGAGGTCGATTCGTCAGAGCTCGCTTTTAAGATGGCCGGGTCCATAGCTTTTACAGATGGTTTAAGGCAGGCGAAATGCAGATTGATGGAACCCATCATGAGCTTAGAGGCGGTCTTCCCCGAAGGTTACACGGGCGACGTAATAGGGGACCTTAATTCAAGGCGCTGCAAGATACAGGAAATATCACAGAAAGGTAATCTAAAGGCCGTAAAAGGAGATGTGCCTCTCGCTGAGATGTTCGGGTACGCTACTGCAATAAGGAGCTTGACACAAGGAAGGGCTTCGTATACAATGGAGCCTTCGCATTACGCCGAAGTGCCCTTAAATATAGCAGAAAAGATAATGACCAGGTAACCAAGGAGGTAACAATGGCTAAGGAAAAATTTGAACGTAAAAAACCACACGTAAACATAGGCACCATAGGCCACGTTGACCACGGTAAGACCACGCTCACAAGCGCCATAACAAAGTGTCTTGCCACCAGGGGCCTGGCCACAGCGAAGAAC
>JAHIYJ010000026.1 GCA_018814825.1 Candidatus Omnitrophota bacterium | reverse complement strand
GCTGAAGTAGACCGCGAAGGAAAGATCATGCTCCCTAAGGCAGGCCCTCTATATATATGGGGCTTAAAATTCGAAGAAGCTGAGAAAAAAATACAGGATCGCTTGAACCAGTTCTATACAAATTTTAAAGTAGATGTTTCAATGGGTAAGCTGCGAGATATCCAGATCGATGTAATGGGAGAGGTAAAAAAACCAGGCACTTACTCTATCTATTCCCAATCAAGTGTGTTTAAAGCCCTTTACGCCGCTGGCGGTCCCACCAAGCTCGGAACATTGAGAAAGATAAAGATTATTCACGCTGACGGAAAAACAGAATTAATCGATCTTTATAGCTTTCTCCTTGAAGGAGATGTATCTAAGAGCTCCAGGATCCAATCAGGCGACACAATATTTGTCCCTACGATAGGAGACGTAGTGGCTATTGCGGGCAATGTAAAACGTCCCGGTATTTATGAAAGCAAAGGTGATATTTTATTGAGCGACCTCCTGAAGTTTACAGGAGGCATTACACCCACAGGAGACTTACAGAGACTCCAGGTAGAGCGCATAGAGAATAACGAACGCCGCATCATGCTGGATATAGAGTTAAAGAAGACCGACATAGGCAAGTTCTCCATGGAAGATATCAGGATCCAAAATGGAGATTTTGTCATTGTCTCACCTATTGTGCGCCTGAAGCATGCTTTTGTATCCATTCTTGGTAACGTCGAGCGCCCGGGAGATTATGCCCTTACAAAAAATATGAAAGTAACTGACCTTGTTGCCAGGGCAAAAGGCTTTATGCCAGCTACTTACATATCCAGAGCAGAGATAGCCAGGGTGACAAATGACAGGGCGAGACAGATCATCCCTATAGATTTACAGGATATAAAACTCGGGGAAAAAGGAGAAGATATTACTCTGGAAGAATGGGATATCCTTCTTGTATATTCAGAGTCAGAGATTACTCCTCCTTCATTCATAGAGATAGACGGCGCCATCAATAGGCCCGGTAAATACGAGCTCACGCCCCAGATGAAGATATCAGACCTTATATTCAGGGCAGGAGGCATAAAACCCGGTGAGGTCATAAGAGGAGCGGAATTATTCCATATAATCCCCGGAGAACAGCCTATAGTGCGTGACATAGGCATAAAACAGGTTTCAGATGTAAATATCCAGGTGGATAAAGACATAATACTCCGTTCAGGTGACGCCATTTTCGTAAAATCAGAGCCAAAGCTCACCGAGCGCAGGATAGTTGCCCTAAAAGGAGAAGTAAGATACCCCGGCACATATTCTATCCGAAAAGGCGAGAGACTCAGCTCTCTTATAGAGCGCGCAGGAGGCTTTACAGATGACGCGTTCCTGGAAGGCGCTATCTTTACGCGAAAATCAATAAAAGAAGTCCAGGAAAAATTAAGAGAGAACTTTATAGAGAGAGAAAACAGAAACCTTGTTGAGCAACAGCAGACGCTTCTTTTAAGAAGCGGCGCCAATGTAGATCCTGCCAGTGTTACAGAATCCGCGAGGATGAGACAAGAACTGCTTTTTTATGTAGCTTCAATAGAAATAGAGGGCCGCATGGTTATAGATTTAAAGCCTGTTTTCCAGTTAAAAGGCACTAAATATGATTTATTACTGGAAGATGGCGATGCCCTTACAGTGCCCCAAACCACTTTTGCCATATCTGTAATGGGTAGCGTCAATAATCCTACTTCCATACCATTTGAACCAGGAAAAGGCATAGAATATTATATCCGCAAAACAGGAGACATGACAAGACACGCTGATAAACGAGGCATATACGTCATGAAGGCCAATGGCGAAGCAGTCAGCAAATTCATGATGTCCAAATCAGTAGAACGCGGCGACACAATAGTAGTCCCGCAAGAGTTCAAATACTGGACCCCACCAGGCCAGCTATTGCGAGACACAGTAGAAATCTTCTCCCGCTTAGCAGTGGGTGTAGGCATCATAGCAGCCTTGCAGTAAATCTAGTTTCATAATGATAGGCATTACGTAAAACAATTTGACAAAATGTGTAGATGAAGGAGCCGAAGGTTGTCATGGCCTTGCCGTACCGCCTTTTGTATAAACCCCTCAATGAAGCCATCGGCGGCTTGCGGGAGGATTTTTTTGTAGGAGCGCTTAG
>JAHIYJ010000025.1 GCA_018814825.1 Candidatus Omnitrophota bacterium | reverse complement strand
CTGTAAACTTATAAGAGAAAATGAAGTCGTGTTCAAAGGCAAGATAAGTTCGCTGAAACACGTGAAGGATGATATAAAAGAGGCGAAAGAGGGTTATGAATGCGGTATAAGCCTGAGCTACAAGGATATTCAAAAAGGCGATCTGATAGAGGCAATAGAGATTCGCAAAGTAGCCAGGAGGTTAAAATAAAGGCATATCATGAAGAAACGCATTTTAAGCGGCATGAGGCCTACGGGGCCTTTGCACCTGGGGCACCTGTTCGGGGCTCTGGATAACTGGGTAAAGCTGCAGTCAGATCACGATTGTTTCTTCATGATAGCGGACTGGCATGCCTTAATGAGCGAGTACGAGGACCCGTCTAAATTATCACAGTATACGATAGAATGCGCTGCTGATTGGATAGCGGCGGGTCTTGATCCTGAGAAAAGCGCCATATTCGTTCAATCACACGTGAAAGAGCACCTGGAACTGTATATGGTCTTTTCTGATTTCGTTCCGCTGGGCTGGCTGGAGAGATGCCCGACATATAAAGAGCAATTGCGTGAGTTATCATCGAGACAGCTGCATACTTATGGATTTTTGGGTTACCCCGTGCTTCAGGCGGCCGATATCCTGTTATACAAGGCCGACGCCGTGCCCGTAGGCAAGGACCAGCTGCCTCATCTTGAGTTGACTAATGATATTGCCTCGAAGTTCAATAAACTTTACGGTGATGTCTTTTTGGGGATAAAACCGTTTCTCACAAAGACGTCTAAGCTCCTTGGCATAGACGGCAAAAAAATGAGCAAGTCCTATGGCAATTTTATTGCGCTTGGGGATTCGGAAGAAATCATAAAGAAAAAATGCTCGCAGATGTTCACTGACCCTGAAAGGATAAGACTGAACGACAAAGGGCACGCGGATAAATGTAATATTTACACTTATTACAACTTATTGAGGAAAGACCGTGCGTCCGAGGTTTACGATTATTGCACGAAAGCACGCATAGGCTGTACGGAGTGCAAGAAGAATCTCGCGGAGGTTATTTCCGATTATTTGGCTGATATCAGAAAAAAAAGGGAAAAGTTGCTGAGGAATAAAAGTGATATTCGAGATATTTTAAAAGACGGGGCAAAGAAGGCAAGTAAGGCCGCGTCTGAAACAATGTCAGAGGTAAAAGAGGCAGTAGGATTGCTGTAATATAGCTTAGCCTCGTATAACTATGTCTTACAAAGTAAAATTAGAAGTATTTGAGGGGCCGTTGGATTTATTGCTCTATCTCATAAAAAAGAACGAGATAGATATATATGATATACCGATAACTACGGTTACCGAGCAATATCTTGAGTATCTTGATTTGATGCGTATGCTTGACCTGAATATCGCAGGGGAATTCCTGGTAATGGCGGCCACGCTCATTCACGTAAAAAGCAAGATGCTGCTGCCTCCCGAGGAAAAAGAGATACTCCCTGAGGAAGAAGAGGATCCGAGGGAAGAACTTGTGAGGAGGCTCCTTGAGTATAAAAGATTCAAGGAAGCTGCCGGGGTATTACAGGACCTTGAGGGCCAGCGCAGGCAGATGTTCACAAGGGCGGCGACTATCGAGCTTGAGTCAGGCGAAAAATTCTTTGAGGCGAGTTTATTTGATCTTATAACAGCGCTTACAAGGGTCCTGAAAGACGTCCCAAAGGATGTATTTCAGGAGATAGTCAAGGATGAGTTTACCGTAGAGCAGAAAGTGCATGACCTGTTGCATATACTCGTGGGAAAACCCGTCATATTTCTTTCGGAACTTTTTAAAAACGCTAAAAACAAGCTGGAGATAATAACTACTTTCCTGGCGGTGCTCGAGCTAATAAGATTAAAGGAAATCCTGGTAGTGCAAAAGGAAAAATTCGGAGATATAGAGGTAATAAGAAACGAGAAACACAGGTTACGCGTGGATTGATTATGGATAAAACTCAGGCAAAAAATATAATAGAGGCAATGTTTTTTGTGAGTGACAAGCCTCTGTTTATAAACGAGATCAAAGGCGTACTGGAGGACCTGGATGTCAAGGAAGTAAAAGAGGTGATAGCCTGCCTGGCAAAGGAATACGAGGATACACGGAGGGCCTTCAGGCTTAAAGAAATAGCCGGAGGGTATCAGATAGTCACTGACACTGTTTTTGCCCCATGGCTCCAGAAACTTTACAAGACCTCAGGCGCTGACAGGCTAAGGGGGCCGAGTCTTGAAACACTTGCGATAATAGCATACAAACAGCCTGTTACCAAGCCGGAGATAGAGGCGATAAGAGGCGTTAACGTGGACGGCGTGTTAAAGACACTCGTGGAAAAAACACTTATACGCGTCGTAGGCAGGAAGGATACCGTCGGCAGGCCCATTCTCTATGGTACGACTTCAGAGTTCCTTCAGTACTTTGGGCTGAATTCTCTAGACGAACTGCCTAGGCTGGAAGAATTCAATATCACGGAAAAAGACATAGAAATACCGGCATATCTTAGGAAAGAAGAAAGCGTCGTTGAAGATGAGGTGAAGTCGGAAACGCTGCCTCAGAAGGAGGCCCAAAATGAAGTTGAAGAGTCTTCGCGGGAAAATAGATGATATCGATAAAAAGATAATAGCGCTTCTTAACGAGAGGGCCGCTGTAGCCAAGAACATAGGCAGCCTGAAAAATCGCGCGGGCAGCGGTATATACATGCCTGATCGCGAAGCGCAAATCTACAAGAATATTTTAAGGCAGAACAAAGGCCTGCTTTCGCATAAGGCCCTCTCGGCCATTTACAGGGAGATAATGTCAAGTTCTCTCGCGCTCGAGAAGAGTCTTAATATAGCTTTCTGGGGGCCCGAGGCTAGCTTTACGCACCTCGCCGCGATAAAAAAATTCGGTAGCCAGGTCAGGTATTCCTCATGCGACAACATAACCGATGTTTTTAGGGAGGTGGAGGTCTTGCGGGCGGATTATGGAGTAGTCCCGGTCGAAAATTCCACAGAGGGTGCCGTGAGTCATACCCTTGACATGTTCATCAATTCAGACCTCAAGATATGTTCTGGGATTTTGCTTGATATATCGCATAATCTCATG
>JAHIYJ010000024.1 GCA_018814825.1 Candidatus Omnitrophota bacterium | reverse complement strand
GATCCGCGCGTGGGGTTTGTTACCGTGACCAGGATAGACCTGACAGGCGATCTGAGGCACGCGAAGGTTTATTACAGCATATTGGGGGATGAGGCGGGCCGCAAGGCAGGCGAGGAAGGTATCAAGAGCGCGTCCGGTTTTATAAGGAAATTGGTCGGGGATAGACTAAAATTAAAATATGTGCCCGAGCTTTCTTTCAGGCTTGACAGGTCTTTAGATTACAGCATCGGCCTTGAAAAAACATTTGAAAGGATACACAATGAGCGCGAAGACAATAAAGACAGCGATAAGAAAATTCAATAAATTTCTTATAACAGCCCATATAAATCCGGAAGGGGATTCCATAGGGAGCCAGGTCGCAATGGCGTCCCTCCTTAAAAAACTCGGGAAAAGCGCCATAATCCTTAATGAGGGTCCGGTGCCGTACATACTGCAGTTCATGAAAGGCACCGAAGAGATCATGAAAGAGATGCCGGCCAGTTTTGATTTTGAAGCGGCTGTTATACTGGATTGCCCGGATCTGAGCAGGGTAGGCAATGCAGCCGAACACATTACCAAGGAAAAAAATATCATAAATATAGATCATCATGTTTCAAATGAGAATTTCGGAAAGTATAATTGGGTGGATACGGAACGTTCAAGCGCCGGCGAGATGGTATTCGAGCTCTTTAAGGCGTTTAAATTAAAATTGGATTACGACGACGCGGTGGCGATCTATGTGGCCATGATGACTGACACGGGTTCTTTTAAATACAGCAACACCACCTCAAGGACCCATAGCGTGACAGCCGAGCTTATTGACGCCGGCGTAAGGCCTTATGAGATATACGGACGCATATACGAGACCAACAGTATCCAGAACACAAGCCTTCTTGGCGAGGCGCTCCAGACTTTAAAAGTCAGTGATGACGGGAAGATAGCGTGGCTATGGGTCACCAGGGAGATGCTTAAGAAAACAAAGGCGTCTCTGGAGGGCACCGAGGGTATAATAAATTTCGCGCGTTCAATAGAGAGCTCGGATATAGCCATCCTTTTCAGGGAGACCGGCACTGAGAACAGGGTAAAGGTCAGTTTCCGTTCCAAGGGAAACGTGGACGTGAATAAGCTAGCCGCGTCTTTCGGCGGAGGCGGGCACGCCACGGCGAGCGGCTGTACTGTCTTCGGAAAGATAGAAGAGGTGGAGAAAAAAGTGCTTGAGAAGGCCTCTGGTATGCTGGGTTGAAAGAGAAGGGATTTATGGAAGGTATATTGATTGTAAATAAGCCCGCAGGGATTACATCACACGACGTAATAGATATAATCAGAAGAAAGTTTAAAATAAAAAAAGCTGGTCATGCGGGAACATTGGATCCTATGGCAACAGGAGTGCTTGTCGTTCTTCTCGGCAGGGCGACCAGGCTGTCATTAAGCTTTATCAACGACGACAAAGAATATGTGGCCGCTCTTTTTCTCGGCAGGAGCACTGACACGCAGGATTCGACGGGAAAAACAGTGGAAGAAAAAAATATCAGCGGCAATTTTCCTGACATCGACGCCGTGAAAAAGACTTTGAGAGAGTTCTCTGGGAAGAGATGGCAAACACCGCCTATGGTGTCGGCGAAAAAATATAAAGGCAGAAAGCTCTATCAATTGGCTCGGAGAGGCCAGACAGTAAAAAGAGAACCAAGGGCCATAGAGATACGCGAGATAGAATTACTGTATTTTAAGTCTCCTGAGATAGTGTTTCGCGTGAAGTGCACAAAGGGCACTTATGTCAGGACGTTATGTGAGGACATCGGAAAGGCGATGGGTTATCCCGCCCATATGTCAGCTCTTGTAAGGACAGCCTCGGGCAGGTTCACGCTTCAGGATGCGAAAAAATTAGAGGATATCAGTGAAAAAGATATACGCCCCGTATAAAATCAGGAAAACAGTATCGGCCATAGGCGTGTTCGACGGCGTGCATCGCGGTCATCAGAAAATACTCAAAAAAACAGTAGCCCTCTCTTCCAAGATGGGGATGAGGAGCCTCACGATAAGTTTTCATCCTCATCCCAGGGAGGTCCTTAATCCAGACCTGAAAATACCACTTCTTACCTCCACCGCGCATAAACACAATTTGATAGAAAAGATAGGGATGGACCTCCTGCTCGACTTAAAATTTACTGATAGCCTGGCGAGGATGAACGCCGAGGATTTTGTCAGGAAGATATTGATGGAGAAGCTGGATATCAGGGCGCTCGTGGTGGGAAAGAATTTTTTATTCGGCTCTAAAGCCAGGGGGGATTTTAAATTATTAAAGGCGATGAGCGAAAGATATGGGTTCAGGCTTTTTGGCGTCGAGCCTTTAAGGATAAACAACGCGCAGGTATCAAGCACGACTATACGCAGGGCGATCGAGAGAGGGGAACTAAGGACTGCCTCCCTCATGTTGGGCAGGCCTGTGTCTGTGCTGGGCACTGTGGTAAGAGGCAGGAGGGTAGGCAGGGAACTCGGCTTTCCTACGGCGAACATCAACCCGCACCACGAGGCTATCCCGCCAAGCGGGGTCTACGCGGTAAACGCCCGCGTGAGCGGCAAGACCTACGGGGCTATATTAAACATCGGGACACGCCCTACATTTAACATAAAAAAAGAACCCACGATAGAATTATATATATTTAACTTTAACAGGGATATTTACGGAAAAGACGTGGAGATTATGTTTAAAGACAAGATAAGAGATGAGAAAAAATTCAGCTCAGCTGAGGCGTTAAAAAAACAGATAAAAAAAGACATTTTAAAGGCCAGCCATCCACGCAATATTTAGTACCTTCCTATCAACGTAACCCCATTATGTAGTATAATTTGAAAAAAAGAAATTTTTGGCTTGACACTAATATGGCGTTCGTGTAAACTCTTATTGCATAGTGGTGAAAAGTAGAGTGAAGTGGAGGACAGATGTTTTACGGAGAATACGAACACACGCTTGATAGAAAAGGCCGGCTTATAATACCCTCTAAATTTAGGGACGCGCTCAAGGAACATTACATAGAGCGCTTTTTTATTACGCGCGGCCTTGATAAGTGCCTGTTCATGTTCGCCGAGGACGAGTGGAAGACGCAGGAGCAGAAGTTTAAGTCCATGTCTTTTACCAAGTCTGAATCCAGGCGTTTCAACAGATTGTATTTTTCAGGTGCCTGTGAAATCGTCCCTGATAAGCAGGGCAGGATTCTTATTCCATCATATCTCAAAGAGTACGCCGCCATAAAAAGAGAAGTGTACATTATCGGCGTATCAAACCGCATAGAGATATGGAGCCGCGACAGTTGGAATGATTATTATTCTACGTCAAAGGACGGCTTTGAGGATATAGCGGAAAAATTAATAGAACTGGGATAGGGGGTAGTTTTTATGGATTCTCGCACTCATACTGATTATGTAAGACAGAGAAGGCCGGACATGCATTGTTTTAATATTCCTATTGAATGCATCCGTAAGACCAGGAGTCTGAACATAGACATACGTTCCCGTTGTGTGAGCTGGGAAGTGTACAAGATAATGAAAAGCGGTAATGGGAGAAAGATGTTTGCATAATCCGGTCCTTCTGGAGGAGGTCCTGCATTTCTTAAACCCGACACCTGGGAAAATTATCATAGACGCCACCTTAGGCGGAGGAGGCCACGCCGAAGAGATTGTCCGCCGGATATGTCCTGGCGGGATGCTTATAGGCATGGATAGGGATTCTGAATCATTGAGGCTCGCGCACGAAAGACTTAAGGGTTTTCAAGCCGCAGTAAAACTTGTAAATAAAAATTTTAAAGATATAAGGGAAACCATACTAGACTTAGGAATAGGAGAGGTAGATGGAATTTTATTTGATCTGGGTATATCTAGCATCCAATTGGATGCAAAAGAGCGGGGATTCGGTATAAAACAGAACGGGCCTTTGGATATGCGCATGGACAGGAACCAGCGCCTTACCGCGAAGGATCTCGTAAACACGTTGAGCGAAGAGGAGCTTTCAAGTCTCATAAAGGATTTTGGGGAAGAAAGATTTTATAAGAGGATAGCACGGCGTATAGTCACACAGAGAGAGAAAGGCCTTATCGAGACTACCGCGGAATTAGCCGAGATAGTCGTTCGGGGCATGCCGCGCGGAAGGAGGTGGCAGAGGATTCATCCGGCAACCCGCACTTTTCAGGCGCTTCGCATAAAGGTCAACGGCGAACTCGCCGCTATAGAAGAAGCGCTCAACGCGGTCCCTGACCTTCTCAAGTTAGGAGGAAGGCTTTGTGTGATATCATTTCACTCGCTTGAGGACAGGATAGCCAAGAACATGTTAAAAAAGTTTAAGTCAGAAGGCATCTTCCGTATTCTCACAAAAAAGCCCGTGACGGCAGGTGACGCGGAGCTGTCACGGAATCCGCGCGCGAGAAGTTCTAAGCTGCGCGCAGGGGAAAGAACGGCATGAAAGACTTTCTTAGGACGTACAGGGCCATAGGTTTTATATTCATACTGACTTTTACTATGCTGATGTATGTAAATCAGCAGGTCCTTATATATCAGATGGGCCTGAAGGTCAAGGAAAATTACCAGGTTTACTCGAAGTTGTTTGACCACAATAAGATATTGGTATATAATGTCCTTAATTTAAAATCACCTGTCAACCTTCAGACAAAACTTTTAGCCAAAAAGGTAGAATTGGATATGCCCCACAAATGGCAGGTGGTCAAACTTGAAAGCTCACCGAAGAAGTTTGTTCATAAAGAAGCAGCGAAAAAAGGTCTCTTTGCCAATCTGTTTATCGTAGGCCGGGAAGCTGAGGCCAGCCCGAGTATAACTGGTTTTGCTCATTTAAGTTATTAGTCATTATGTAATTGGCGCCTGTTGGCGCTGTAAAAAGGTTCCGTGTACAAGCTGATTACCCCCCGGATCAAGAAGGTCGCGTATTTTTTAGTGTCATTGTTTGTGCTTTTAGCTGTAAGGCTCTTTTTCGTGCAGCTAGGCGCGGCGAAACCCCTGTCGAAATTAGCCTCAGACCAGTACAAGACCTACTTTTGTCTCCTGCCTCGGCGCGGTATTATTTACGACCACCAGAAAAAAGAACTGGCCATATCCATAAACCTCAATTCAATATTCGCGGACCCTCTAATGGTGGAAGATAAGGAATCCGCGGCTGACAAGCTAGCTGGAGTCCTGGGGCAGGATAAAGATAATATCCTTGCCAAACTCAGTGAAGATAAACGCTTTGTATGGCTGGAGCGCAAGGTCCAGCCAAAGACAGAAAAAGCCGCGAGAGAGCTGTCTATTAAAGGGGTAGGTTTTATAAAGGAGCCTAAGCGCGTTTACCCTAACGGCGAATTGGCTAGCCATGTAATAGGTTTTGTGGGCCTAGACGACAAAGGCCTTGAGGGCATAGAGCTTAAGTTTGACAAGTTCCTTAAAGGTACGGTAGGATGGCGTTATTCAATAAGGGACGCTAAGAGACGCGAGGTCCCGGGCTATGAATATAAAGAAATTCCGCCGGCGGACGGAAACGATATAATCCTCACGATAGACAGCATTGTGCAGGCATTCGCCGAAAGGGAGCTGGAAAGCGCTTTTGAGAAATACAAGGCCAGGGGCGGCACCATAATAGTAATGGACCCTTACGACGGAGATATATTGGCCCTTGCGAACAGGCCTACATATGACCTGAATAATATAAAAGAATTCCCCGTAGAGGCCAGGCGTAACCGCGCGGTGTGTGATTTTTTTGAGCCCGGCTCGAGTTTTAAGATAGTAACGGCCAGCGCGGTCCTCGATGAAGGCGTTGTCCAGCCAGAGGAGGAATTCTTCTGCGAGAACGGGGAATTTAAGTGGAGCAGGCATACATATCACGACCATATTCCTCATGGCTGGCTTACCTTCAGGGACGTGATAAAACATTCGTCGAACATAGGGACCATGAAGTCCGCCATGAAACTCGGAGAGAAAAGGTTTTACAGGTATATCAAGCGTTTTGGTTTTGGGAGCAAAACCGGCATAGACCTGCCAGGCGAGGTGGAAGGCGTTACCCGGCCGACAAGACAATGGTCAAAGCTTTCCCTGTGCAGTATAGCTATGGGTCAGGAAGTAGCGGTTACGGCGATACAGATGGCGTGCGCCGTATCAAGCGTGGCGAACGGCGGTTATTATGTAAAGCCTAGGATAGTCGAGAGGATAGAAGATAAGACAGGAGAGGTCATAGAAGAGTTTAAGCCGGAACAGATGCAGAGGGTGATATCCGAGGAAACAGCCGAGGAATTGAGGGCCATATTGCGCAGAGTGGTCGAGGGGGGAACAGGCAAGCTCGCTGAGGTAAAAGGTTATTTCCCGGCCGGGAAGACTGGGACTGCCCAGAAGATAGAATCGGACGGTTCTTATTCGCATAGAAAATTCATGGCTTCTTTCGTGGGTTTCCTGCCTTATGATAAACCGAAGTTCGTGATAGTGGTTATTATGGATGAGCCGCGCCCGTATTATTACGGCGGTACTGTATGCGCCCCTGTCTTTAAAAGCGTGGCGAGCCAGTTAATGCGGTATTACAAAATAGAACCTGCGTCTTAAAGCGACTGGAAATTTATGAAATTGAGCAGGATACTTAAAAATGTCAATGGAGTGATAAAAACCGAAGGAAAGCTTTCTGTGGACATAAAGGGCATCGCGAGCGATTCCAAGGCTGTAAAAGACGGCTATCTGTTTGTGGCCGTAAAGGGTTCCAGGCGCGATGGCTCGGAATTTATAGGAGAGGCGACAGACAGAGGGGCGTCCGCCATATTATCGGACGCGGTAAAGGCCCCGGGTTTTCTGCACAGAAAAGGCCCTACCTTTATATATACAGAAGACGCGAGGCGCGCACTTTCAGAGGTCGCCAGGGAATTTTACGGAGACATTTCCTCAAAGATGCGTCTTATAGGGGTGACAGGGACTAATGGTAAAACTACCACTACATATCTATTGGAGGCTCTTCTATCCGAGAAACATGAAAAGACAGGTGTGATAGGCACCATAAATTACAGGTTTGGTAAGCGCCTGATACCCGCCACGAATACCACGCCTGGGGCGTTTGACCTGTATTTTCTTCTGAGCAGCATGCGAAAAAACAAAGTAGATAGCTGCGTGCTTGAGGTGTCATCCCATTCACTTGAACAGGGCAGGGTAGACACCCTGCGGTTTGATATAGCGGTGTTCACGAATCTCACCAGCGAGCACATGGATTACCATAAAGACATGAAAGGTTATTTAGATTCCAAACAGAGGCTCTTTACAAAGATAAAAAGAGGCGGCCGCGCTGTGGTAAACGCGGATGACCCGGCGTCGGTAAAGATTATTGAAAGCGTTAAGTCAGAACAGGAAGTCACATTAATCACTTACGGCATAGACAAAGAATCAGATGTCATGGCCGCAGGTATTGAGCTTTCGGCGCGGGGCCTGAGGTTTAAACTGCGCGCCGCTGGTTCCGAAACTGTTATAGAATCCCGGTTAATAGGCAGGCACAACGTCTACAACATACTGGCCAGCGCGGCCTGTGGCATAGCGATGGGCATGAGCCTTGAGAGTATACGCGCGGCTACGGCAAAAGTAGTGACCTTACCCGGTAGACTTGAGAGAATAGACTGTGGCCAGGATTTCCTGGTATTCGTTGATTACGCCCACACGGAAAATGGGCTTGAAAACGCGTTAATGGCACTCAGGGAAATGGGCCCGAACAGGCTTTTTTCCGTATTTGGGTGCGGCGGAGACAGAGACAGGATAAAAAGACCGGCCATGGGCAGGGTTTCGACTGATCTCTCAGACAAGGTGTTCATAACAAGTGATAATCCCAGGCACGAAAACCCTGCGGATATCATAAACGAAATCATCAGCGGTATAGCCGACGGGAAAAATAATTATGTTGTGGAGCAGGACAGATTCAGGGCCATAGAAGAGGCACTTAAAGAAGCGCGTAAAGGAGATATAGTGCTTGTGGCCGGCAAAGGCCACGAAGCGTACCAGATATTTAAAAACGTTACGCTTCCTTTTGATGATAGAGAGGTGGTAAGAAAAATACTGAAAAGGGGGAATTTATGTTTACAGTCAAAGACATCCTGATTTCAACCGAGGGCACTATGCTGTCAGGAGAAGAAAAAGATATACTGGTCGGAGTTTCCACCGACACTCGCAGGTTAAAGCCGGGCGAGCTTTTTGTGGCCATAAAAGGCGACAGATTTGACGGTCACAACTTCATCCTGGACGCTGTATCCAAAGGGGCCGGCGGGGCGCTCGTTCAGTACGGATGTATCACGAATTCCAACTTTGACATGCGAGGGGTCTCTTTTATCTCCGTCCCCGATAGCATCAAGGCGCTCGGGGATATCGCGCGGTTTCACAAGGCAAGGTTTTCGATACCCCTGATAGGCATTACAGGCTCTAACGGCAAGACCACGACCAAGGAGATGACCTCAGCGATACTCGCGAGAAAACTCAATGTCCTTAAAAATTTTGGCACTGAGAACAACCATATAGGCGTCCCCCTTACCCTGATGAGGTTGAAGCCTGAGCATAAGCTAATCGTCCTTGAGATGGGCGCTAATCACCTGGGCGAAATCAGGAGGCTTTCTGAGATAGCCATGCCGAGTATGGCGGTTATCACAAATATAGGGCCATCACACCTTGATCACCTCAAAGACCTGGAGACTGTGTTAAAGGCCAAAAGCGAGATACTCGAATCCCTCAGCGGGGAAGGTGCGCAGGTCGTTATTAATGGCGATGACGAAACCCTGTCCGGCTTAAAGACTGATTTAAAGGTCGTGAGGTTCGGGCTGAACAAGGAGTTTGATTTTTACGCTGACAAGGTCAACCTCGAGCCAGACGGTATCAACTTCAGGCTCAATGGGAAATGGGATATAGAGATAGGGCTCGTGGGCAGGCATAATATCTACAATGCCCTCGCGGCCATAGCCGCCAGCTGGGGTTTTGGCGTATCGATTGAAGACGTAAAGGATGCCCTTAAAGAATTCAGGGTGCCTAATATGAGAATGGAGGTCAAGAGATTAAGGGACATAAGGATAATAAATGATACCTATAATTCTAACCCGCTGTCCATGAGGCAGGCGATAGAGTCTCTGAAAGACATGACTACGAAGGGCAGGAAGATACTGGTAGCGGGCGACATGCTTGAGCTCGGCACCTTGTCAGGCAGGTTTCACCACCTTGTAGGCAGACAGGCGGCGGAATCAGGCATAGACCTTATAGTGGCAGTCGGGAAACTCGCGGAGCATATCGCGAAAGGCGCTCAGGAGGCAGGCATGAGCGATAAAAAGATAAAGATGTGCAACCTTACGAAAGAGGCGTGCGCGGCTGTGTTACAGCTGATAAAAAAAGGAGACACTATACTGGTAAAAGGCTCCAGGGCAATGAAAATGGAGCAGATAGTAACCGAACTCGAAGCGCAGTTTAAGGCATAGACATGTTGTATCACTTATTATACCCTTTAAGAGAATACCTGTTTGTTTTTAATGTCTTTAAATATATAACGTTCAGGGCGGCCCTTGCCAGCGTCACGGCGTTTCTAATAACAGTAATTTTCAGCCCCCCTATAATAAAAAAATTAAAGGCCCTGAAAATAGGAGAGACCATACGACAGAAGGAATGCCCGGGCCTTTATGACCTGCACAAGGAAAAGCAGGGCACGCCTACAATGGGTGGCATATTGATTTTGCTCGGTATTTTCGCCTCGACTCTATTATGGGCTGATATAAAAAATAATTTTGTATTACTTGCTCTTATGGTCACCGGCTGGCTCGGAGGCGTAGGTTTTCTTGACGATTATAAAAAACTTACATCCAAGCCCGGAAAAGGCAAAAGGGGGCTGAATAAAAGGACGAAGCTCTTCGCCCAGATATTCGTGAGCTTGATCATAGGGGCCTTTCTTTACACTAACCCTAAAACGACTACCATGCTGGAAATGCCTTTTTTAAAAGAGCTGGCCATTGACCTGGGTATTTTTTATATATTGTTTGTCATGCTTGTGATAACAGCCTCCTCAAACGCAGTAAATCTCACTGACGGGCTGGACGGCCTCGCCATAGGCTGCATTACATTGACCGCCATGACGTATGCTGGTCTGAGTTATGTGGCGGGGCATAGTCAGTTTGCCCATTATCTTGGCATATATTACCTTCCCGAGGCTGCGGAGCTCAGTGTTTTTTGCGCCGCGATGGCCGGAGCTGGGCTGGGATTTTTATGGTACAATTCATTCCCGGCTTCAATATTTATGGGTGATACAGGCGCCCTGGCCCTCGGAGGCGCGATAGGCACGGTCGCGGTTTTCATAAAAAAAGAGATAATATTGCTGCTGGTAGGCGGGATATTCGTGATAGAGTCTGTTTCGGTCTTGATGCAGATAGTCTCTTTCAGGCTCACAGGTAAGAGGATATTCAAGATAGCGCCGCTCCATCATCATTTTGAGATGTGCGGCTGGAAAGAGCCAAAGGTTACGGTGAGGTTCTGGATCATAGCGATAATATTGATGCTCCTGAGTTTCGCTTCCCTAAAGCTTCGTTAACTTGACAAAACTTACATTGTAAGAATCGTCAAGTTAAGGGAAGGGGCGTAGATGAAAAAGGTAGTAGTTGTTGGTTTGGCTAAGAGCGGGATTGCCGCGGCCAGATTGGCGGCAGGGCGCGGGGATACTGTTTTTATTACCGAGATAAAAGACGACAGCGCGACGCGGGCCGTTCGGGATTCACTGATTAAAGAGAACGTGGTCATGAAGGATAATGTTGAATTAGGTTCTCACAGTCAGAGGCTTATTGAGTGTTCGGACATCATGGTGATCAGCCCCGGAGTGACGATGGATTCTTTGCCCGTTAAGTTAGCCCGCGATAATAATATACCGGTAATAAGCGAATTAGAACTGGCGTATTCGGTGTGCCCGGTTCCTGTTATAGCGGTGACCGGTACTAGCGGCAAGACTACTGTCACCACTCTGATAGGCCAGATGCTTAAAAAACAGGGACTTGATGCGGTAGTATGTGGGAATATAGGTAACCCTTTTTCCGGCGAGATAGGCAGGATAAGGAAAGACTCTATAGTTGTCCTTGAGGTAAGCTCTTTTCAGCTCGAGGGCATAGAGACGTTTAAACCGTGGATCAGCGTGATATTGAATATTTCAGCGAATCATCTGGATAGACACAGAGACATGGAAGAATATATATCGCTGAAGTCCAGGATATTCGTCAATCAGGGCGCGGGTGACACGGTTTTTCTGAATGGGAAAGACCTGACGCTCAGGTCACTGGCTCCGTGCGTCAAGTCCAGAGTCGAGTTTTTCGATGAATATAAAAATCTTCGTGTAAAATGCGATATACGCAATGAAAATTTTCTGGCTGCTATGTCAGTGGCGTCCCTGGCAGGAGTGGAAGAGGGAAAGATACTTGAGGCAATAGCCGGTTTTAAAGGCATAGAGCACAGGCTGGAGCATGTGGCGAATGTCAAGGGGATAGACTTTATAAACGACTCAAAGGCCACAACTGTCTCAAGCGTTGAGTGGGCCTTAAAATCCCTTGATGGCCGCATAATCCTTATCATGGGTGGGAAATACAAAGGCGGGGATTTCTCGATACTCGAGAAAGCCATAAACGAGAAGGTCAGCCGTGTTATCGCCATAGGCGAGGCAAGACCAAGGATTAAAAAGGATTTAAGGCGCCTTAAAAATGTATTCGAGGAAGAAAACCTGGAATCCGCGGTGAAAAGCGCCTTTAGTAACGCCAGAGAAGGCGAGAAGATATTGTTGTCGCCGGGTTGCTCTAGTTTTGATATGTTTAAGAATTACGAAGATCGCGGCAGGATTTTTAAAGAATTATGTCTAAAATTGAGATGAAAAAAGAATCTCACTGGCTCATGATTGTCACGACGGCGCTTGCCTCTATAGGGATTATCATGGTCTATTCTTCTTCCAGCTGTTACGCGTATGAAAAGTTTTATGACAGCGCGTATTATCTAAAAAGACATTTGATTCATTTTATAATAGGGCTTTTTCTGGCAATAGCTACGATAAGGCTGGATTACAGAAAACTGAAGGGCTATACTAAGCCGTTGCTCCTCTTGGCTATATTGGGACTCTTGTTTTCATTTGTGCCAGGCATAGGACATGAGGCGGGAGGGGCGAAGAGATGGGTCAAGATTGGCGGTTTCGGGTTTCAGCCGTCAGAGTTCGCGGGGCTTTTTTTGATCATATATCTGGCTGGCGCGCTTGAGAAAAAACAGGGGTATATCAGGAATTTTTTTTATGGTTTTATGCCTCCGCTATTTGCGGCGGGCACGGTGGTTTTATTGATCCTGGCCCAGCCTGACCTTGGCAGCGCGGCTACGCTCTTAAGCGTCTCGATTATCATGCTATTTGCGGCGGGTGCGAACATAGCGTATCTAATACCTTTTATAGTGATTTCAGTCCCGGCTTTTTATTTTTTGATAGTCAGGGTCCCTTATAGGCTCAGGCGTATAGTAGGTTATCTGGACCCGTGGAGTGATACGCAGGGGGCGGGTTTCCAGATAATCCAGTCTTTTCTGGCGCTTGGCTCAGGAGGTATTTTAGGGTTAGGTCTTGGCGCTTCCAGGCAAAAGCTTTTTTATCTGCCTCAGGCGCATACGGATTTTATATTTTCCATAATAGGGGAAGAAACAGGGCTTATAGGGACTCTCAGTATAGTGGTTTTATTCGTTATCCTTATATGGCTGGGTATAAAGATTTCAATAAAGGCCAGGGACCTGTTTGGAAAATTTCTGGCTTTGGGCATTATAGTGAGCATCGGGCTGAAGGCGTTCGTTAATATAGCTGTTTCAACAGGCGCTATACCCACAAAAGGCCTGCCGCTGCCTTTTATAAGCTATGGCGGCACAGCCCTTATATTAAACATGATAGGGGTAGCGCTTTTGCTGAACATAGCGGAAAAATAGCAATAACTTTACACTTTTCTGTGTCGCAAAAGTGTAAAGTTAGCGGGGTTATGAGGATATTTATTGTCGCAGGAGGAACAGGCGGGCACTTATTTCCGGCCATAAGGCTGGCGGAGGAGATTATATCGCGTGCGGCCGCAGAGGTCTTGTTTATCGCGTCGTCGCGTAAACAGGACAGTGACATCCTGCGGGAGAAGAACATAGAATTTTGGACACTTCCGATAATAGGCATACAGCGGAGAAACATATTCGCTATCTTAAATTTTCTGGCGATGCTTTTTATCGGAACGCTGAAGTCAGCGTATCTATTGGCGCGTTTCAAACCTGGCTGCGTAATAGGTTTCGGTGGATTCTCCTCAGGCCCGATAGTGCTCTTGGCGTCTTTGTCAGGCGTGAGGACAGTGATACATGAGCAAAACGTGTTTCCCGGGAAGGCGAATCTATTGCTTGCCAGGTTCGTGGACAGGATCGCGGTGAATTTCGAGGAGTCAAAGGAATATCTGAGAGGATTTGAGTCAAAGATCGTTGTTTCGGGCAATCCTTTGCGCCGCGGCCTGAAAAGGACTGAGAAATCAGGAGATAGGTTCACTGTCCTTGTGATGGGAGGGAGTCAGGGGGCCCACGCCTTGAACATGCTTGTGCCTGAGGCCTTAAACATGATAGAAACCTCTAGAAAAAACACGTTGGACGTAATACACATTGCGGGCCACAGGGAAAAAAAAGCTGTTGAGGACTTGTATAAGGACAAGGGTATCGCTAACAGGGTATTTACCTTTACTCATGACATGGGCGAAATTTACGGCGAGAGTGATTTTGTTATAGCCAGGGCAGGGGCTACGACAGTATCGGAGCTGATGTATCTGGGCAAGCCCTCGATATTAGTACCTTATCCTTTCGCCCAAGGCCACCAGAAGCTGAATGCGATGGTCCTGGAACGCTCAGGCCTCGCTGTAATGGCGGAGGAACATGACCTGAAGGCCGAAGTCTTGCGTGATATCATAATAAAGTTTATGGATAAAAAGACACTGAGCCTTATGTCAGAAAAAGCTGGCCGCGTAAACGGTAAAGACGCGTGTAGTATCCTGATGAAAGAGGCGTTAAATGGATAAAAAAGAGACAATACATTTTATAGGAATAGGCGGAGCCGGCATGAGCGGGATAGCGGAAGTGTTTTTCCGGCATGGTTACTCTGTACAGGGTTCTGATATAAAAGCGACAAAGGTTACGGGAAGGTTAAAAGACCTTGGCGTGCGCGTAAATGAGTCACATTCCGCTGAAAACGTAAAAGGCGCGGATTATGTCGTCTATTCCTCATGCATAAAGGAAGAAAACCCGGAACTTAAAGAGGCGAGACACGGTGGGATAAAGATATTGAGGCGTATAGAGGCGCTGAATATGCTGACGGGCGGCAAAAAACTCATAGCCGTATCAGGCACCCACGGCAAGACCACTACCACGTCGCTTATATCGTATCTATTGATAAAGGCCGGAGTGGACCCTACTGTGTTTATAGGCGCGGACGTGGAGTTTCTGGACGGCAACGCGCGTTATGGCGGGAGAGATATAGCGGTGACAGAGGCTGACGAGTCAGACGGGTCTTTTCTGTATCTCAGGCCGTTCCACAGCGTCACTACAAACATAGATATGGAACATATGGATTATTACGCCAGTATGGACGAAGTCATGACATCCTACGGCAGATTTATAGAAAACACAAGGGATGATGGCATGGCGTTCATATGCGCGGAAGACAATCTATTGAGAAGATTGACTACGGACAGCCGGAAGAGGATTACGCGTTACGGGTTTTCCAGTGGATCAGACGTAAGGGCCGAGAATATCGAGTTAATGGGCATGAACGGTTCCAGATTTGACCTTGTTGCCCGTGGCAGGGCCATGGGGAGGGTGAGCCTGCCTATAATGGGCATCCATAATGTCCTGAACAGCCTTGCGGCGATAGCAGTCTCCATGGAGCTGGGCGTTGATTTTTCCTTGATACAGGATGTGATAAGGGATTTCAGAGGAGCTGAGAGAAGGTTTAAGATCACCAACATAGGTTCGGATATCGTGGTAATAGATGACTACGCGCACCATCCCACCGAGATAAAAGCGACATTAAAAATAATGGAAGATTCTGGCAAAAGGATAGTGGCCGTATTCCAGCCTCACAGGTATTCCAGGACAAAGTATCTCAAGGAGCAGTTCGGCAGGTGTTTTGATCTCGTCCATCACCTGGTGATTACTGACATATATTCAGCGTATGAGAAGCCGATAGACGGCGTGACAGCGATGGACTTATGCGAAAGCACGAGGAGATGCGGCCATAAAAACGTTCATTTTGTGCCCAAAGATGATATAATAAAACATCTTGTAGGCGTCGTCCGGCCGGGAGATGTGGTTTTTATCCTCGGAGCCGGCGATATAGGAGAGATGCCTGAGGTAATAGTCAGGGCCCTTAAAGGAGTATGTCCGGACAATGTTAAGACGTGAATACGGAAAACTTTTATCGCGTCACACGACATTGAAGATAGGCGGTCCTGTATTCTGTTGGCTCGAACCTGAAAATATCGGCGATTTACTCGACGCCATTAAAATAGCGAAAGATACACAGAAGGATCTCGCTATAATAGGCGGGGGATCCAATATCCTGGCCAGCGAGCAGGGCTTTGGCGGGATTGCAGTTTACCTGGGCAGGGGGTTTGATTCAATAGAAAAAGAGGGAGAGGATGTTGTCAAAGTTGGGGCTGGTGTGCCACTGGCTCTCCTGGTGAAGAAGGCCGCTGAATGGCGCTTGGCAGGTTGTGAGTTTTTGGCCGGTATACCGGGTTCTTTTGGCGGAGCGCTCTTCATGAACGCCGGGGCGCGTGACACGGAAGATCCCGAAACCATGAGAGAAGTAAAAGATATAGTAGTTGACGTGGAAGTCATTAATGTGAAAAATATAAAAAAGGAGACTCTGTCCAGAAAGGATATCCTGTTCGCGTACCGCTCTTCAGGACTTGACGGAAAGTGCGTAGTTTCAGGAAGGTTAAAATTGAATAAAGACGGTAGAGAAATAATAGAAAACAGGACAAGGTCTTTTATAAAGAAGCGCGAGTGGATAGAAAAAATCGGTTTTCCTTCAGCGGGGAGTGTATTTAAAAATCCTGACGGAGCCGCGACGGCTGGCAGACTGATAGAAAAAAGTGGTCTTAAGGGCGTGAGAGTGGGCGGTGCGGAAATCTCAAAGGCCCATGCTAATTTTATAGTGAATATAGGAGGCGCGACCTCAAAGGATGTAATGCAATTAATAGAACTGGCGAAAAAGAAGGTAAGTGAGAAATTTGGCATAGACTTGGAGTTGGAACTAAAGATAATATAATTCAAACCCGCATCGCAATTTAATTGCGATGCGGGTTTGAAAAGGGTAAATAGGGGCATATGGGTGGTGTAAAAGGAAAACGTATCGGTGTTTTAATGGGTGGTCCTTCCAGAGAGCGAGACATATCAATGAAGTCAGGCAGGGCTGTATGCAGGGCGTTGGAGAGTAACGGCTTAAAACCCGTGCCCCTGGAACTGATAAAGGCATCCACCTTGAATGGTTACAGGAATCAGGCCTCAGACATGATACGGCTGTCAAATATAGATGTAGCGTTTATAGCGCTTCACGGAGAGTTTGGGGAAGACGGCCGTGTCCAGGAGATCCTGGAAGACCTGGGCATACCTTATACGGGGAGCAGAGTAGATGCGTCAACCCTGGGTATGGATAAGATTGGGTCGAAGGCGATCTTTAAGTCGCGCGGCATCCCTACTCCGCGCTATAAAATAATAACCGATAAATGTCGTCCGCTAGACGCGCGGGAATATTTCGAATCATTGGGTTCGCCGCTTGTCATAAAGCCTTCGGGCGAGGGTTCAAGCATAGGCCTGTCTATGATAGAATTGGAAAAGGAATTTACAGAAGCCCTAAACAAAGCCCTGGAGCACGGCGGCAGGGCAGTAATAGAGGAATATATCGCGGGGCGGGAGATCGCGGTAGGTATACTGGAAGACAGGGCTTTGCCTGTGGTGGAGATTATCCCGGGTAAAAGATTTTTTGATTTTGAGGCTAAATATCAAAAAGGCATGACAGAATACAGGGTACCCGCTGACATGGAGAGAGAGGTATACGACGTCTCCCAGAAAATAGCGCTGGAATCTCACAATGCGCTTGGCGCCAGATTTTTTTCACGCGTTGATATGATATTAACCAGGGACAACATCCCCATGGTACTAGAGGTAAACACCATACCTGGCCTTACGGAGACAAGCCTTTTGCCAAAGGCGGCCCATGCAGCGGGCATAGACTTTAACCAGCTTGCAGCTAAAATACTGGAGTCGGCATTATGGTAAAAGTGAAAAAGCAGAAAATCCGCGCAAGGAACAAAAATCACATATTTCAGGGAAAAAGACCCCTGGAGCCGAAAACTGTTTTTAAATTTTTAATAGGCCTGGCGGTGCTGGGTTTTATAGGTTTTGGGCTGGTCAGGCTTAAATATATGTTTGTGGATTCTGACCATTTTCTCGTTCAGGGTGTTGACGTGAAGATCCACGACGAGAGCGGGGCTTTGAGAAATCTCTCTCTTAAAGATTTGGGAGACGTGGGCATTATCGGTTCCAATATATTTTTCGTGGATCTTGACGCTATGAAGGAACAGATAGAGACTAATCACCCTGAATACAAGGAAGTAGTCGTAAGAAGGCTCCTGCCTAATATGCTGGTGGTGGAGGGCATGCTGCGCAGGGCTGTTGCTCAGATACGGTCTGACAGGTATTATCCCGTGGATCGGGAAGGAGTCCTGCTTCCTGATGTGGTGAATTTCCCGGGGCCTGACCTGCCAATCGTCACGGGCCTCGGCATAAACCTGGCCAAAGTCTCGAAATTCCGTCTGACTGAATACGAGGAACAGAAACTACGGAACGCCATAAGCTTGATAAACGAGATGGAGACAAACGAAAAATTAAAGCAATACAGGCTGAAGCTGGTTGACATCACTGACCCGGGCAATCTGACATTTTCCCTGGAGACTATAAACGTCGAGATAAAAATAGGTAATTCTGATTTTCGGGACAGGCTCGATGTCCTTGCCACAGTGATAGATCAACTGGGCCAGGACATAAATAATTTTAAATATATCGACCTGCGTTTCGAGGACCCGATTATGGGTCCTAAATAGGGGTGATATGCGCGCTGATATAATTTGCGGGCTTGATATAGGGGCGTCTGAGATAAGGGCTTTGGTAGGCCACGCCTCCGGAGCCCCGTCAAAGTCTAAAAAAGAAACGCCTCTGAACTCACAGAGTGAGATATTGGGTTTTGTTGAATCCCCGACAAGAGGATTCTCAAAGGGAGTTGTCTCAAACCTCAGTCTTCTCTCGGACGCGATAGAAGAGACGATATCCAAAGCGGAGGCCGCGGCTCACTGTAAAGTCCGCAAGGTTATAACCAATATAGCCGGGGCCCATATAAAGAATTTTAAAAGCCGTGGGTCTGTCCATATATCTGACAGGCCCAGCGAGATCACGGAACAGGATATCAAGAGGTGCGTGGAATCGGCAAAGCTTATCGCCATGTCCCTCGACAGGGAAGTCGTGCATTTGATACCTGAGAAATTTTATATTGATGACAAAATAGAAATAAACGACCCGTTGGGGCTTTTCGGCTCAAAACTCGACGTGGATTTGAATATTGTCACGTCACTGGTCAGTATCCTGCAGAACCTCACAAAGGCGATTAACCTTGCCGGCTACGAAGTCGAGGATATTATAGCTTCAGGCGTAGGGACTGCCCTGGCAGTATTTGACCGCCAGGAACTTGAGGAGGGAGCGATACTCATAGATGTGGGCAAAGACCTTATAGAGGCGGCGCTGTTCATGGAGGAAATGTTAAAAGATTGCTTCTATTTTCCTTTTGGCAGCGACGATTTGACACAGGCGCTGCAGGATAAATTAAGGATCATGTTTAGCGAGGCGGAAGAACTCAGGATAAAATACGGTATAGTCTCTAAAGACAACAGGGAATTATTTGACGACTCCCGGATAGTTATACCGTCGTCAAAGGATGAAAGGGGCCCCGGCCGCGAAGATGCTCAGTCTGATCATAAGAGATCGGGGGGAAACTGGGTAGATTCTGAAACATCAGGTGCCGGGGTCTTTTCATCCGCGAATTCCGATAGGGCAGTCGCGGTCTCAAGGCAGGAAATATACAACATGCTCTTCCCGAAAGTCGAGGAGATAATGAAGGAGGTCTATAAAAAAATAGAACCGTTCCTGAAACAAAAAAAGAAACTGCCGCGT
This sequence comes from Candidatus Omnitrophota bacterium, assembly GCA_018814825.1. GTDB lineage: Bacteria > Omnitrophota > Gorgyraeia > Gorgyraeales > Gorgyraeaceae > JAHIEN01. The sequence continues at coordinate 15,345 of JAHIYJ010000024.1, read as the reverse complement.
ATTTACGTGGTGGGAGGGGTATCAAGGATGGATGGTTTTGTGGAGGCGGTCGAGGAGATATTCGAGGTACCGGTTGACATGGGAAGAATCAGGGATTCCAGGGATTTTCACGACGTGAGATTCGCCGGCGCGCTGGGCCTGATGAGATACGGGGTCTGCAAGGCAGGCGAAAAGAAATGCGGGAATATATTTAATGTAAATAGCTTCGCCGGAAGGGTATTGTCAAGGATCCAGTCGATATTTTCCGAGTACTTTTGAATAAAAAGAGGTGGATTATGATAGGTATAATAGGCGCGGGTAATATGGGAAAGGCCATAGCTTCCGGGATGGGCAAGAAAGTGATGATGAGTGACGCGGTCAGGTCAAAACTGAACGCTGCGAAAAAGATCGGAGTTACTCCGGCCAGGGACAATATCGACCTGGTAAAACGCTCTAAAGTGGTCATCCTGGCGGTCAAGCCCCAGGATATAGCGGCTGTTTTAAAAGAAATTAAACCTCATATATCCGCTAAACTTGTTATTTCCATCGCGGCAGGCGTCAAGTCCGTCTTTATAGAAAAAGCCCTTGGCAAAGTCAGGGTGATAAGGGTGATGCCGAACATGCCCGCGCTGGTAGGCAGGGGTATTTCCGCTGTTACGACAGGCAGGTTTGCCCGGAAACAGGATATTGTAACGGCTCGGGGAGTTTTTTCAAAATTAGGCGAAGTGGTCGAAGTGAGGGAGACCCTTATGGACGCTGTTACCGCCGTGAGCGGCAGTGGCCCGGCGTATTATTTTTTATTTACGGACCTCTTGGAAAGAGCGGGCATAAAAGCGGGCCTGAAAAAAGGGCTTGCCAGGAAGCTGGCCATGGCCACTTTTACAGGGGCGGCGGAATCAGCCAGGACATCGAATGTATCAATGCGGGATTTCGCGAAAAAGGTAGCCTCGAAAGGCGGCACTACCGAAGCGGCGCTTAATGTATTTAAAAAGAAAAAGTTAGGCTATATAATAGAACAAGCTGTAAAGGCAGCCCGCGACAAATCCCGTTCCTTATTAACTTAACTTGACGAAACTTACAATGTAAGAATCGTCAAGTTAAGAAAAGGGGATGGTAAATAAAAAGGGGGCGAGATGGCTAAGATAGGTATAATAGGCGGCAGCGGGTTGTATCAGATTGATGGATTAAAGGATGCGAAGGAAATCAAAGTAGACACTCCCTTCGGCGATCCTTCTGATAGTTATGTTACTGGCAGGCTTGAGGGGGTAGAGGTTGTGTTTTTACCGAGGCACGGCAGGGGCCACAGGATATTGCCCACGGAACTTAACTACAAGGCTAATATTTACGGCATGAAGAAGCTGGGTGTCGAGAAAATAGTATCGATGTCAGCCGTGGGTAGTTTTAAAAAAGAGTTAAAGCCCCTTGATATAATGCTCCCGGACCAGTTTGTGGATAAGACTAATCAGGCACGGAAGACGACTTTTTTTGGCGAAGGCATTGTGGCGCACATAAGTTTCGCGGATCCTGTGTGCCCTGAAACAAGAAAGACTGTCTTGAAAGCTGGCAGGGAGTTAGGCCTTACCGTGCACGATAAAGGCACATACCTTAATATGGAAGGTCCGGCGTTTTCAACCAGAGCCGAATCGCTCCTTCACAAGGCCTGGGGCATGGATATAATAGGCATGACCAATATGCCTGAGGCCAGGCTTGCCAGGGAAGCGGAGATGTGTTTCGCGACAGTCGCTTTTATAACTGACTATGACTGCTGGCACGATGAAATGGTGACAATCGACATGGTTATAGAAAATCTAAATAAAAATGTAGAGGCCGCCAAGAGACTGATAAAAAAGATAGTCCCTGCCCTGGCAGGCGATAAGAAAGAATGCGCTTGCAAAGAGGCCCTCAAATACGCTATTATAACTGACAAAAAACTTATACCGGCCAAGACAAAGAAAAACCTGGATATAATAATAGGCAAATATATAAAAGAGTGAGTGTTATGGATTATAAGAAGACTTTGAATCTGCCTAAGACAGACTTCCCTATGAAGGGGAACCTTTCGGATAAAGAGCCGCGCATCCTGGACCAATGGGGGAAAGAGGATCTCTATTCAAAGATAAGGGAAATACGTAATGGTGCGCCGAAGTATACGCTTCACGACGGCCCTCCATACGCCAATGGCAATATCCATATAGGCCATGCCCTTAATAAGACTCTCAAGGATATAGTTGTCAAATTCAAGACAATGCAAGGATTTGACGCCCCCTATGTGCCAGGATGGGACTGTCACGGCATGCCGATAGAACACCAGCTTTTCAAGGAAATGAGAAAGACAAAGCACGATATAGACCAGGTCGAGTTCAGAAAGCTCGCGCATGAATTCGCGATGAAATTCGTCAATATACAGAGAGAAGAGTTCAAACGGCTGGCCATATTCGGGGAATGGGCCAATCCTTACCTGACCCTGGACCCGACTTATGAGAAGGAAGTCGTTAAGGCATTCAACAAGCTGGCGAAAGACGGGTTCATTTACCGCGGACTAAAGCCCATAAACTGGTGCGCCAGATGTGAAACCGCGTTAGCCGAAGCAGAAGTGGAATATGAGGACCGCCTTTCTCCGTCGATATATGTAAAGTTCGCGTTGAAGCCTTCAGCCTTCAGCCCATGCCCCGTACCCGAACGAAGTGAGTGGTTCGGGGTTCAGCCTTCAGCCTTTCTGGTCTGGACCACTACGCCCTGGACATTGATCTCAAACGTGGCTATTGCCGTACATCCTGACCTGAATTATGTTGTTTTCAAGACTGATAAAGATGAGGAACTGATGTTCGCGGAAGACCTGCTTGAGACGTTGCGCGGAAAGATAAAATTACAAGGCAAAGTCGTTAAAAGAGTCAAAGGCAGAGAGCTCGAAGGCCTGGTGACGCGCCATCCTTTCCTGGGACGCTATTCAAAAGTAGTGCTGGCTGACTATGTATCTAACCAGGACGGGACAGGATGTGTGCATATAGCCCCGGGCCATGGCCAGGAAGATTATGAGGTGGGTTTAAAATATGGCCTGCCGGTCATCATGCCCGTCGATGACAAAGGGAGGTTCTTTAAGTCACAAGACTATGAGGTCCCGGAATTAATAGTCGGTAAAAACGTCTTTGAGGCCAATGATCAGGTCCTTAAGATCCTGAGCGATAAAAAATCTCTTTTGCTTGCGGAAAAGACAGAGCACTCATACCCTCATTGCTGGAGGTGCCGTCAGCCTTTATTGTTCCGCGCGACCCGTCAATGGTTTGTGGGCGTGGACAAAAACGGCTTGAGGTCAAAGACCCTTGACGAGATAAAAAAGGTAAAGTGGGTGCCGGATATAGGCCAGAGACGCATCTCTAGTATGATAGAACTGCGGCCTGACTGGTGCCTGTCAAGACAGCGTTACTGGGGCGTGCCCATACCTGTTATATATTGCTCATCATGTGATCACGAGATAGCGGATGATAAGGTCAGGAAAAACATAGAGGAACTTTTCGGCAAATCAGGCTCTGACGCGTGGTTTACTGAAAGCCCTTCCAGCCTGATGCCTGCCGGGTTCAAGTGCCCGAAATGCGGCTCAGGGGAATTTAAGAAAGAGACAGACATATTGGACGTATGGTTTGAGTCAGGCTCAAGCCACCAGGGAGTTTTAAAGATAAGGGAAAACCTGACCTTCCCGGCGGACCTGTATCTGGAGGGCTCAGACCAGCATAGGGGCTGGTTTCAGTCGAGCCTCCTTATAGGCATGGGAACCGTAGGCCGCGCGCCATTTAAAAATGTCCTTACCCACGGTTTCGTGGTAGACGGGGAAGGCAAAAAGATGTCGAAGTCAGCCGGCAACGTTATATCCCCGCAGGAGATCATTTCTAAGAAAGGGGCTGATGTCCTTAGGCTCTGGGCGAGCTCTTCCTCTTATTTTGACGATGTGAAAATATCAGAAGAGATATTACAGCGCACAGTCGAGGCTTATAGAAAATTCAGGAATACCGCGAAATTTATACTCGGTAATATCAACGACTTTGACCATAAAACACACTCTGTCCGGCATGAGGACATGCTCGAGATAGACAGGTGGGCTTTGTCGCGGGTGAATAGTGTCCTGAGGGACGTGACAGGCGCGTTTGAACGGTTTGCCTATCATGAAGTCACCAGCTCCATATACAGATTTTGTATTGTCGATATGTCGAGTTTTTATCTGGACATGTTAAAAGACAGGCTGTATACATTCGCCAAAAATTCAACGGCCAGGCGCTCGGCCCAGACGGCCCTATATAAAATACTGGATATACTGGTCAGGGAGTTGGCCCCCTTAATCCCGTTTACGGCGGAAGAGATATGGGGTTATTTCAAGGGCAAAGGCTCGGTACATCTCGCGGACTGGCCCAAGGTAGAGGAACCCCTTATAGACGCGGGCCTTGAAGATAACTGGGCTAAGCTGCTCAGGCTTAGGGAAGAAGCGCTTAAAGCCATAGAGGAAAAGCGTATCGCCAAACTTATAGGCAGTCCCCTGGAGTCAAAAATAAAGCTTTACATAAAAGAGGATTTAGAGTATAATTTTTTGGCTAAATACCTGAATGACCTACATGCGCTTTTTATAGTGTCGCAAGTAGAGCTTGAAAAGGCAAAAGAGAGAAAAATAGAGGTAGTTCCGGCTGACGGTAAAAAATGCGGCCGTTGCTGGAACTGGAGCACCTTTGTGGGTACTGACAAGACCCATCCATCCCTTTGCCGGAGATGCTTAAGCGTTGTAGAAGAAAGGGAGATAAAATAGACATGACAAAAAAAGAGGCCGCGGAATTCAAGAAACTTCTTTTAAAAAAGAGGGCGGAGATAGTAAAAGAGATACACGAAATAACTAAGGAAAACATGAAATCTCTTAAGGAGGCTTCAGGGGACCTTTCCGGCTACAGCTATCACATGGCTGACATGGCCAGCGACAGTTATGACAGGGATCTCAGCCTGAACATCGCGACGAGTGAACAGAAAGTTATCTATGAAATTGACGAGACACTGAAGCTCATAGATGAAGGCAAATACGGGATATGCGTCAGTTGTTCAAAAAAGATCCCCATGAAGCGGCTAAAAGCCTTACCTTACGCTAAATACTGCATACAATGTCAATCCAAGGAAGAAAAAGCCAAGCAGTAGCCTCAGCGCTTTTTATCCTGCTGATACTTTCCATCGACCAAGGCCTGAAATACCTGGTAAGGCAGAATCTGTCAGTAGGCGAGTCTATACCTATAATAAGTAACGCGTTGCATATTACCTTTGTGAGCAACACTGGGGCGGCTTTCGGACTTTTTAAGAACGCTACACATGTATTTGCCGTGATTTCAATAGTGGCAGTGGTATTTATAGCCACTTTGTTAATCAAGACCATCCAGCGGGCCGAATTTTTTAGAAAGCCGATGCTTAACTTTAGTCTTATTTTGATACTTTCAGGGGCAATTGGCAATCTTCTCGACAGGTTATTGTTTAGCTATGTTATTGATTTTATTGATGTTAGAGTATGGCCTGTTTTTAATGTAGCGGATAGCTCGATTACCATAGGGACAGTCCTTTTAATACTCTCTTTTATCAGGCAAAAACCGTGTCAAATTGACAAAACAAGAAGCGTGTGGTATAATTAAATTGAATAGAGAAAGGCCATTTTTTTTATTATCTAACTAAAAAGATTTAAAAAGTTTTAAGCAGAAGGCGGACAAGATGAGAGAGCTAGTTTTTAAAAACCTGACCTCGCTGGATAAGAAAAGACGTGATCTTTTGATATCCGAGACCGTGGAAAAAAACGGCATCAGGACAATCACTAAGCGTCATTCTGTCTATATTATAGGTAATCGTAAGAAGGTTTGTAATGACGAGAGCCTGTTCCTGGAGAATATTCTTCCGTCAAATTACGATAAACGCCATGTCTTTATATACAAGAAAAAGAATACCAAGCAGGGAAAAGACAGTTTTACCTGTGACGTGGTGGGGAAGTTTTGCGCAGTTGTAAGGGATGAGGTGTATTCCATAGCGTTCAAACATACATTTGAAGTGGATTTTGTGGCCACAAATCCCAGATAAAACCCCGATCACCCCGTATCAATAGCGCGGTTGAGACTATATGAATGCGGGGTTTTTTATTAACCTGGCCTACAGCTAAATATGAAAGCTACAGCCTAAAATGTAGTCGCAGCATCTTACCTGTCCCGAGCGCAGTCGAGGGATGCTGCTTAACTTGACGCTACTTATTAATTCTTGCGATTGACTAAAGAATTCATCTATGATAAACTAAATAAAATTACGGAGGGTTAATTGAAAGTAACTGTTTTAGGGGATGGGAGCTGGGGTACTGCCCTGGCGGCACTTCTTAAAAATAAAGGATTTGACGTTTCCCTGTGGGGTGCGTTTAAGGAAAACATACTAGCCTTAAGCAGGGACAGGGAAAATAAAAAGTTTCTGCCCGGAATAAAGCTTCCGGATAATATCGATTTTACGTCCGACGCGTACAGCGCCTGCGAAGATACTAATCTCATAGTCATAGCTGTCCCATCCAGGTTTTTCAGGGGAGTTCTTACAAAGAACAGAAACGCCATAAAAGAGTCAATCGGCGGACTTGTAAGCGTGACAAAGGGACTCGAGCAGAAAACATTCAAGCGCATGAGCGAGGTAGCGCTTGATGTCCTGGGCGAAAGGGATATAGCTGTTCTTTCAGGGCCGAGTATAGCTCCTGAAGTAGCGAGGGGGGTTCCTACGGCTGTGGTGGCCGCCTCTCATGATGAAGTCTTTGCCCGCAAGGTAAGAGATATTTTCAGGACAGAGAGGTTCAGGCTTTATACTAATTCTGACATGACAGGAGTGGAGCTGGGAGGAGCGCTTAAGAATATCATCGCCATAGCCGCTGGTATTTCCGACGGCCTTGGTTTCGGGGCCAATACAAAGGCGGCGATACTGACAAGAGGACTTTTGGAGATGTCACGGCTCGGGGTCGTGCTGGGAGCGGCCAGGGATACTTTTATGGGGCTTGGCGGCCTCGGAGATCTCGTGACTACATGCGCCAGTCTTGAGGGCAGGAACAGGGGCTTTGGGGAAAAGCTCGGTAAAGGCAATAACCCGGAAGAGCTCCTTAAAAAAAGTATCATGGAAATAGAAGGGGCCTGGACAGCGAAAGCGGCTTTAGAGCTCGGGATAAAGAAAAGAATAGACCTGCCAATCACGCAGGAAGTCTATTCCGTGATATTTGAAAATAAGTCTCCGCTTGCTGCGGTAAACGAACTGATGACGCGGGAACCAAAGGCGGAGTGATACTATAAATTTAGGTTTTATATCTGCCATATTTGTGGTATACTTTATATTAGGTATTAGGTATATGGAAGTAAATCAAGCCCTTTAAAAAGAGGGTAATTTTTTGCTTACGTTATGTTAAACTTTAAAAAACTTTTCAGCATAAAAGTTATCTCGATTATCGTTGCGGTATCGTTTTTAGTTACCACCAACGTCTATCCAGATACTCTACCTCCCCAACACCTTAGAAAACAAATCGATTTTAATAATAAAGAAGAAATCACTCCGCGTTATCTATGTACTATGCTTGCAGTGGCTATTCATAAGGGTATATTAGATGGACATCAGGGAGAGACCTATGAAGAAATTTTAGGGGCAGTAATAAGTAAATATAGATTGCCTAATTTATTAGAAGAGATAGAAAAACAAAATATTCAAATAGAGATAGACAAAGAAGGCAATATTTGGATATCTCACGAGCCAGATAATCTTTACATAGCAGTCTATAAAGACGGGCAATTTGGACCTAAAGAAAGAGAAGATTTTGACTCGGCATTAGCCTCTACAACAACAAAGAAAAAAATCAGTTTGATTCCGAAGGTTGCAGACTTATATTTCAGGCCGAAATCTTTTGAAAGAAGCGGGAGAGTGTATGAAGTATTGGGTATTAGATTATTTCAGAAAGTATTCCGCCTAAGTTTCGGCAACTTATATAAATTATTGGGGGTGAAGGAATTTATTAATGGGAATATAAATGAATCCTTAAAAAACCTTGAAACAGGAACACGAATATGGGAAAGTATACACATTCCTTTTGTAGTTATCTACTTTTATGGTTTTTATATTTTTTTTAACAGAGATATGCCATTGTGGGCGGTAGGATCTATAATTGCTAATATCTGTATGAATATATATCCCATTATGTTACAGAGGTATAATAGAGCCAGAATTTATAAAATCCTTGCTCAAAGAGAATCCAAAAAAGAAACTCAAGCACCTATTCATCAAGAGCCTTTCAATTTCTCAGACTCGTCACTAAAAAAGCCTACTCCCGACGGTTTTATCCGCAAAGGTAACCTTGCTTTTGAGCAGATGGTGTATAATTTGTCTCAAGGTAATTTTACAGATGAAACAGATAATCTAAAAGAAGATGTTCAAGAAATAGAATACAAGATAAATAATACCTTGCAAGTAATTGTTGATAGCGACCAACCCTTACGTATTATCGCAACAGACGCTGTTGTATTAAACGTAAAAGATGATTATTCTCTTGGTTTTTCTTCCCATGCACCACCACTAAAAGCAGAACTAATTCGTCTGTTAGGAAGTGAAGAGGCTTTTAATAAACTATTTCCCCAGCCAACATTAGTTTTATCCAGAGAAGTTCTGAATAATCCTATTTCTTCTATTAGACAGGAATATATCTATCATGAAGCAATATGTCCAGTGAGAGGACACTATGAAGCAATAAGAGAAGCGCAAACTGTCTTTTCAGAAAACTATCCTGATATTCAAAATAATCCACAAGGCAACCTGCAAATAGTCTTGAGAAAGGTGATTGATACATTAACCGCTGAAGTAGATAAGAGTGAAAGAACAAGTGTAATTCGAGGAAAGCCTTTATCTGAATTAACACCTATTTTCTTTCACAGAAGAAACTTAGTACAACGTGGCAAGATACAATTAGGGGTATTAGGAGATATTTATACAAAAATCGAGGCAAGAAAACTTAAACCCAATGAAATAGGAATAGTCTTAATTGAAGCAAGCAATGCCAATGAGGATATAATCAAGGATAAAACTGATGAAAGATTTGGCGATAAAGTTATTATTTTAAATTTGCGTAATTTAAAGGGAGATGCAGACGCATATTTTAGGAACATGATTATTAACCCAGAGTATAAAAGTCTATTGCAGGGAGAAGGATTGAAGTTACAAGACGCCCGCAAGTATTTAGATAAGGCATAATTCTTATGCTCTATATTTTGCATTAGAAAGAAACAAATAGATTTAATGCCCAGCTAAAGAACCTGTTTCTAAATGCCATTTTACCTTACCTATATCATCCAAATGTAAGAGAGAGTGTCATGGCTATTTATCGTAAAGGAAAAATATTATTTTATGGACTACTATATTTGCCATATCGGCAAACCTTATTATGATAATCATGATAATCTGTATTATTTGAAACCTCCTCATATATATGGTATAATTCTCCGATAGTAAGATGTATTATGTATATGTGTTACAGAGCTTGAAAGATAGGAAGTTTTATACCGGATTTACGGATGATCTAGAGCGACGTGTGAAGGAGCATAATAATGGAGATGAACCTTCAACGAGGCCTAGGATACCGTTTGGATTAGTTTACATTGAAGGGTGTTTGTCGAAAAAGGATGCCGTAGCGAGAGAGAAGCAGTTAAAGACTGGCAGAGGCAAGAAATATTTAAGAGATAGACTTAGGTATTATTTGGAAGCTTGGAATAAGGGGGCGTGATCCGTTCCAAATTCTAAGCGATTATCAATATATTGTTTGTAGATGGTTACGGACAATTATGCTGGATTGCTTGATGATCTTTAAGAATTTGGAACGGATCGTGCCCCGTTCCAAATTCTAAGCGATTATCAATATATTGTTTGTAGATGGTTACGGACAATTATGCTGGATTGCTTGATGATCTTTAAGAATTTGGAACGGATCGTGCCCCGTTCCAAATTCTAATCGATAATCAATTTATTACTTGTAAATAACTGTGGTCAATTCTTATAAATTATTTGGTGATATTTAAGAATTTGGAACGGGGCGTGGCGCAGTTGGTTTAGCGCACCTGAATGGGGTTCAGGGGGCCGCTGGTTCGAATCCAGTCGCCCCGACCAGCCTTTTGAGGATATTTTATATGCCGGAAGGGCCTGAGGCCGCGAATAACAATATTATTTTCGAGAGAAGGAAATTCGTCAGGATTAGCGGTAATTTTGTAATTTCCTATAGCGATATAAGTACGGCTGAGGCAAAGAGCGACCTTACTCAGACAAAAAACATAAGCCTTGGAGGCATATTATTCACCACAGGTGAGAAGTTTAAACCGGGAACTATATTAAAGGTCAAGATCAAGCTGCCTGGCTCACCCGAGTATCTTAACGCCAAGGTCAAGGTAATAGATTCAAAGCAGAGAATAAGAGGTATAATGTATGATACCAGCGTGAGATTTATTGGCATAAAGGACGAGGACAGGGCCGTGATAAAAAGGATGGTTGAATACAATACTCAAAGGAATAGCTAAGGCTAAAGAGGTGGTTTCAGTGAAAAGTAAAGTCAATGTAGGGGTAATAGGTTTCGGGACCATAGGTTCTTCCGTGGTAAAACTTCTTCTGGAACGCCGCAGATTTTTCCGGGAAAGGACCGGTATAGAGCTGAACCTTTCGATGGTGTGCGACAAGGACCTTAAGTCAAGGCGCGATGTTAATGTTCCGAAAGTTATGCTTACTAAAGACGCTGACAGGGTAATCAACGATCCTGAAATAGACATCGTGATTGAACTGATAGGGGGGATACACCCGGCTAAAGAAATCATAATAAAATCTCTCTGCGCAGGTAAACACGTGGTCACTGCCAATAAATATCTCCTCGCGGCCGAAGGCAATGATATATTTAAACAGGCCGAGGAAAACAAGCGTCAGATACTTTTTGAGGCGAGCGTGGCTGGAGGAGTGCCTATTGTAAAGGCTATACGAGAAGGTATGGTCGCAAATAGCTTTTCAAGTATATTTGGCATACTGAACGGCACATCAAATTACATATTGAGCCGTATGAGCACTGAAGGGTCTAGTTTCAAATCAGTCCTTAAAGAGGCCCAGTCAAAAGGCTATGCTGAAAAAGACTCGTCACTTGATATAAAAGGCCTTGATTCTGCCCACAAGCTGGCTATTCTTTCATTCCTGGCGTTTGGTAAAAGGGTCTCCATGGACGATATCCATGTAGAGGGCATAGAGAAGATCTCCAGCATCGATATTCAGTATGCGGCTGAACTGGGCTATGTCGTGAAATTACTTGCCATTGCAAAACGTTACGGCAGGGAGCTGGAAGTAAGGGTGCATCCCACTTTATTGCCTTCTGATAACTTGCTCTCATCTGTCTCAGGTATCTACAACGCTATCTTTATAGACGCAGACCTCGTTGGAAAACAGGTATTCTACGGTGAGGGCGCGGGCAGACTCCCTACTGCCAGCGCTATCCTGAGCGATATCATGGGCCTGGCGTACACTATTTGTTACTGCAATGAATCAAATAAATATGTTGCCCCTGACAGGGCAGAGATCAAAAAAATCAGGAAAATGGACGATGTCCGCGCCAGGTATTACGTGCACTTTTCTGCCATAGATAAGCCAGGTGTCCTGGCGCAGATAGCAGACCTTTTGGGAAGGCACGGTATCAGTATATCAAGCGTTGTCCAGAAAGAGAGAAGGGCAGACCAGATCATACCCATTGTAATGCTAACACATGAAGCGCGGGAAAAAGATATGCAGGACGCGCTTAAGAAAATAGATAAGCTAAAGACCATAAAAAGAAAAAGCGTCCTAATGCGGCTGGAAAGATAATTTTATGTGGAAAGGCCTCATAGATAAATACAGGAAATTCCTCCCGGTAACTGACAAGACTCCTGTAATCACTCTTAACGAGGGCAATACCCCGCTTATTTACTCCTGTTTTCTGTCAGAGTTATTGAAGGTAGAGGTCTATTTAAAATACGAAGGGCTTAATCCCACCGGGTCTTTTAAGGATAGAGGCATGACCCTTGCTGTCTCAAAGGCCTTGGAGGAAAAGAAAAACGCTGTTATCTGCGCCTCTACCGGAAATACCTCTGCCTCTGCAGCTGCATATTCTGCAAGGGCCAGGATGAAGTGCGTGGTCCTGGTTCCAAAAGGCGCCATTGCACTTGGTAAACTTGCCCAGGCGCTTATTCACGGCGCACAGGTCATAGCAGTGGATGGTAATTTTGACGAGGCACTTAACCTTGTAAAAGAAATCACCGCTAAATACCCGATACAGCTTGTAAATTCAATAAATCCCTACAGGATAGAAGGCCAGAAGACAGGAGCGTTTGAGATCTGTGACCAGCTTGACGGCAAGGCCCCTGACTTTCACGCCATACCTGTCGGGAACGCCGGCAATATTACTGCCTACTGGAAAGGCTACAAAGAATACAAAGAAAAAGGTATAATAAAAAGCCTTCCTAAGATGCTGGGATTCCAGGCAGAAGGAGCTGCCCCTATTGTAAGAGGAAAACCAGTCCAGGAACCAGAGACCATAGCCACTGCCATTCGCATAGGAAACCCGGCTAGCTGGAAACAGGCGGAATCCGCCAGGGATGAATCAGGAGGCCTTATAGACATGGTAACTGACCAGGAAATCCTTGAAGCATATAAAATTCTAGCGGACAAAGAAGGCGTATTTGTCGAACCTGCCTCTGCCGTGTCAGTAGCTGGCATATTAAAACTCCACAAAGCCGGCTATTTCAAAAAAGTAAAATCCCCCAGAATAGTCTGTATCCTTACAGGCCACGGCCTAAAAGATCCAGACCGCGCCATAAAAACCATAAAAGAACCCAAAGTAGTCCCAGCAACCCTAGACTCAATCCTGAAAGAAATCTCTCTCTAACGCTAATAATTAAAATAAGTTAAAGCAGATCCCATAGCTTAACTTGACAAAACTTACAATGTAAGAAGCGTCAAGTTAAGCTATTTTTTTAAAAATTTTTGAAAGAAAACAGGATGTAGCCGTGTCTACTATATATAAACCACCTTAACTTGACAAAACTTACAATGTAAGAATCGTCAAGTTAAAAAAGAGAAGGGAGGGTAAAATGGGGGATGTGATGAATTTGATAGACGAAGGGAGGCTGAAACGTTACTTCAGGGCTAGAAACAAAATCGCGTTTGAAGGGGCAATTCTGCATATTACGCAGCATGCTACTGGATTTGAGTCTTTGTTTCTGGAAGAAGTGGATTATCTGCATATGTTGTATTTAATAAAGGAGGTATCAAAAAGTTTTAAATTTGGAGTATTGAGCTTTGCTTTAATGTTAAACCACCTTCATCTTTTAATTGAGATGGGAGGAGCCAATCTTTCAGAGATCATGGAATGCCTATTTAAAAGATATGCCTTTTATTTTAATTCAAAATATAACAGGAAAGGCCATGTCTTTAGCGGTTCCTTTAGATCCGCATTGTGTTTGGATGATAGCTATCTCTTGAGCGCCTCTTTATATATACATCTCAATCCTGTGAAGGCAGGTATAGTGGAAGATCCTGCGGGTTACAGATGGTCCTCCTGTAATTTATTCTCAAGAGATACAAATATTGCTAGTTTTGTGGATTACACAAGTGTGCTTGATTTGTTAAATCTTGACACGCAAAAGGCACGCGTATCTTACAGGCAGTTATTGGAAGGCATGAGGAAAGAAAAATTACCAGACACCATGAAACAGCCAAAGGCGACGGAAGAGATTGTCAAGGCCTTTAATAAAGCCTTGAATGACATTGAAGGGCTAGTCCTTCCGAATGGAAGCCTGTCGGAATGTCAATCTTTCGAGCACCAGATCCAGGCATTAAAGAATAAAGGCCGGCTCAGAGGATCCAGAGAGCTGGAAATCCGAAGATTATTAATAAGAAGATTGATGAATATGGGCTATAGTATACCGCAGATCGCAGATAGATTCAGAATAAGCAAAACAGCTATTTATAACACGCTTAACTTGACAAAACTTACAATGTAAGAATCGTCAAGTTAAGCATAGGTAAAATATGACTGACAGGCATTATTATGTGACTGTCAACCTATTCATTTCTTAGTTACTCACCAATATAATATAAAGGAATATTATGAATATAGAAAAAATACGAATTATTCTGCCAAGTAGAATCAGAACATTCCGCAACTCCAGAGGATGGACTCAGGAAAGATTCGCTGAGAAAGTCGATATACACCCTACATATATTAGCCGGATAGAAAGTGGAAAAAAAATTCCCACAGTACGTATGGTTTGCAAGATTGCCGATGCATTAGAAATAAATGCCCACGAACTACTAATGGACGAGGCAGAGGTTGCTTCCTTGGACTATAAGCGTAAAAAATTAATAAATATTGTCAATGAGAGTAAACCTGCCAGTCTGGAATTGTACTCCGATTTGTTAGGTGTTTTAGATAAGAGGTATAAAAAGCGCAAGATCAAGCTCTAGCTTTGCAAAATGACATTGTCAGAATATAAAAATATGCAGAGAATATCAGTCATTGTGATATTTAGCGTGTTAATATACGGCTGCCACCAAGGGCCTGCGCAAATAGTAAAGGTTACAGATTTTCAACTTTCCCCTGACGAGGATAAAATCGCATTCAGCGCGATAACACCTGTTGGTAATAGTGATATCTGGGTGGTCAATATAGACGGCACAGATCTTAAAAAACTTACTTTTAAGGATCAATCTCCTTCAAATCATATTGCAAGATTTTTCAGGAAACATGGGTGGAGGAATTTCTATACAATAGATATGCGCTCTCCCGAGTGGACCAAGGAAGGGAGGATTGTTTTTTGCGAGGATATAACCAGATATCATATTTATGGTGTCAATAACGCTGGTCTGAGATATTTGACAATAAAAACAGACGGGACTGACAAGAGGATAAAGACGGATAAAGATGAAATTGTACGAGTAAAACCTTTCGACCTAATAAATAGACCAATAATATCTGACCAATCAGAGAAATACAAAAAGAAGATTTTCCTTAAAGATGATATCCTCTGGGTTTTAAATTTTGGAGAGGCCAACCCTAAAAAATTAATTCAATAGTCTCGACTCACAGGCACCAATACTTCTTGAGCTTGTCAGGAAGAATATAGGTGTATGCTAGTTTAAATAGTATCTTTTTATCCTTATGAAGCTATTTACACTTTTAATAGTATTTTGTTTGCTATTTTCTTCAGCGATGTTATACGCAGAAACTAATGTAGAAAAATTTACTACTATTGATAGCACTAAAGGGGCAAAGATTAATATGTATGTCTATGAAAGAGCTAAGGAAGTAGT
>JAHIYJ010000023.1 GCA_018814825.1 Candidatus Omnitrophota bacterium | reverse complement strand
GTGTTCATATATAGCGCTTCTCAGGTGATAAAGATATATACCGCCAAATACGCCGTGCCAGTACGGGCAATTTGTCTGGCCTTTGTATAGTTCTTTGCGAGCTTCTTCTAACTTTTCTTTATCTTCTATTCGCTTTGCGCTATGCGCTATGCGATCACTGATAAACCACATCCTCTTGTGCATCTGGTCTGACTCAGGATATTTTGAGAGGAAATTGAGCCACCTGCCGCCTGACCATTCCATCATCTCCTCATATGTACACGCGGGCAGGTCCACCGTACCCAGCGCTTCATGACTCTCAAGGTATTCGGAAAAGTTAACCGTCTTCAGCCATCGCCTGTTCTTCTCAAGCGCGTGAAAAAATTTATCCAGCCACCTTTTTTTATAGACCCAGTCATGCGTCCACGGCCACTCTCCGAATTTCTCGGCATCATCCCCGTATGTAAAAAGCGGGCTCTTTTTTTTCTTTGAGGCGCGCCTGAGGTATCTTATATTTTCACGTGGCATCCTGAACGGTATTGAGTAACGAAGGGTCTTCGTGGTGGGAAAAATAGCGAGGCTTTCCTCTTTGTCGCCTGTCATAAAATAACCTGAAAGGTTGTCTCTGTCAACGCCTGCTCTCGTGAGATGCGCGTCATCCAGTATAGTGTATTTTATGCCGCAGCTTACGAAATCCCTCACGAGATCGGGAGACCACACCCTCTCGGGAGTCCATATGCCGTTTGGCCTCGAGCCGAATCTCTTCTCTATGTAATCTGACAGCATCCTGATCTGACCCAGCCTGTCTTTGCGCGGTATCGCCTGGAATATCGGCTCGTAATACCCGCCGCCCATGACCTCCACCTGTCCGAGTCTCACCATCTCAGCGACTCGGTCAAGATAATCAGGATGAGAATGTTCAAAAAAATCCAGGAGATTTCCGGAGAAATGAAATGTGCATTTAATGGCAGGGTGACCGCGCAGGACTTCCAGAAATGGATTATAACAGTTAGAGTACGCCCGCTCTAAAATGTTTTCAAAATTCCCAACGGGCTGGTGCAGGTGCACGCCCATCGCGAAATAGACGTCAGGCGAAGAGCCTATCATAAAGTTTTTCGTATTTTTCAGCTGATGAATCCCATGAATAATCGCAGGCAAGACAATTTTCAAGAAGCGAGCGCCACAGTTCTTTTTTTCTGAATACGCTGACAGCCTTTTTAAGTGATTTTAAGAGCTCGCGGCATTTAGCTTCTTTAAATTTAAACCCGTTACCCTTTTTCTTAGCCGCGTCAAAATTTTCAACAGTATCATCTAACCCGCCCACGGCCCTGACCACCGGCACAGTCGCGTATTTGAGGCTATAGAGCTGATTCAGTCCACACGGCTCGTACCTCGAGGGCATTAAAAACATGTCGCTCCCCGCTTCTATCTTGTGCGCCAGGGTATTGTCAAATTTTATGAGCGCGGCCATATGGCCTTTGTATTTTAATGTCAGCTTTGAAAATAAGTTGTTGTATTTCTCGTCGCCAAATCCAAGTATCACGAAATCCGCGCCCATCCTTATTATGTTGCCCATGCCCTGCGCAACAAGGTCAATGCCCTTCTGTTCCGCGAACCTCGTTATCATGCCGACTAACGGACGAGCGGGATTATATTTTATCCCGCACTCCCTGAGTATGTCTTTTTTGCAGAGTTCTTTCCCCTTCAGGTTTTTTTCGCTGAATTGAGCCGCTATCAATTTATCCGTGGCCGGGTTCCATATGGTATAATCAACGCCGTTGACTATACCGTAGAGATCCTTTTCTCTTGTCTTTAAAAGCCCATCCAGACCAGCTCCGAATTCAGGGGTAAGTATTTCCCGGCTATAGCCTTCGCTGACAGTGGTGACAGCGTCGGAATATATTATGCCGGCTTTCATGAAATTGAGCTTGCCGTAAAACTCAAGCCTCTCGGGCGTGAAGAGTTCCTCGCCGAGGCCCAGCTCCGCCATGGCCTCCTTCCCGAAAAGCCCCTGGTACGCCATATTGTGTATTGTGAATAATATTTTTGTTTTGTTGAATTCAGGTTTTTCTTTGTGAAAAAGTTTTATGTAGAGGGGGATAAGAGCTGACTGCCAGTCATTGCAATGCAGTATATCCTGCCTGCCTATGTGGCTTATAGACTCAATGACAGCCTTCGCGAAAAATCCGAACCTGGACGCGTTGTCCGGATAATCCCCCTGAGGCGTGCCGTAGAGCTGGTCTCTATCGTAATACTCGTCTTTCTCCACGAAATACACGTTTACATTGCCGTGCCGCAAAAAACGCAGATTGAAACCATCTAGCTCCTTAAATAATTCAGGAGCGAACCCGCCTTTTTTTACGCACCTGTATAAAGGTAATATAACGCTAGAGGTATGCCCCCTTTTGGCGAGGGCCTCAGGCAAGGCGCCCATAACATCTGCCAAACCACCTGTCTTGGCAAAAGGGACAACTTCTGAAGAAACGAAGAGTATGTTCATAATATAGAGAGGTTATATGTCGTATGGGGACAGCGACCTATTTTATTTAGTAAAAATAGGTCGCTGTCCCCTATTTCCTATAATCCTTTATTCGCAACAAACTCTATCAGGTCCACAATCCTGCAGGAATAACCCCATTCATTGTCATACCATGACATGACTTTCACCAGTCTCTTGTCAATGACATAGGTGAGGTCAGCGTCCACTATTGAGGACTTCGGGTTTCCGTTAAAGTCTTTTGAGACAAGCGGCTTGTCGCTGTATTCCAGAACCTTGTTGAGCTTGCCCTCCGCCGCTCCTTTAAGGGCCCTGTTTACCTCTTCCTTGGTCGTGTCTTTCTCAACCACGCACACCAGGTCCACCAGGGATACGTTGGGAGTAGGCACTCTTATGGCCAGGCCGTCGAGCTTCCCTTTTAATTCAGGAAGGACGAGGCTCACTGCCTTTGCCGCTCCGGTCGTGGTGGGTATCATGGAAAGCGCTGCCGCCCTTGAACGCCTCAGATCCTTGTGCACCAGGTCCAGCACTTTCTGGTCATTTGTGTAAGAGTGGATGGTCGTCATCAGGCCACTCTTGATGCCGAAATTCTCTATCAGGACCTTGGCGACAGGCGCGAGGCAATTCGTGGTGCATGACGCGTTTGAGATGACCTGATGTTTTTGAGCGTTATACATATTCTCGTTTACGCCCATGACGATCGTTATGTCCTCGTCTTTGGCCGGAGCGGTTATTATTACTTTCTTCGCCCCTGCCTGGACATGCTTCATCACCTTTTCCTTGTCCCTGAACACGCCTGTGGATTCCACCACTATCTGGACTCCCAGGCCTCCCCATGGTATCTCCGCGGGGTCCTTGTAGCTCAGGACCTTTATTTCCTTGCCATTCACTACAAGCGCACCCTCTTTGGCCTCTACATTTACCTTCAGCTCCCCCAGGATCGAGTCATACTTCAGGAGGTGAGCCAATGAACCCACCGGGACAGGCAAGTCATTTATCGCCACGAAATCAATGTTCTTGTTCTCAACAGCCGCCCTGAAAACATTTCTCCCTATACGTCCAAAACCATTAATACCAACTTTTACAGCCATGATGTTTCCCCTTTCTATACAGTTGCTTTTCTCAGGTAATCAGCAGCGCACTCTGGAGACGTCGGGTTTATGTAAAAACCCGAGCCCCACTCAAAGCCCGCCACCTGTGTCAGTTTTGGCATTATCTCCAGATGCCAGTGAAATTCCTCGTTGATGCCGTCTCTTACAGGTGAGGTGTGTATTATAAAATTATAAGGCGGGTCGTTCAACGCCTTTTTTATCCTCATAAGCGTGTCCTTCAGGACAGAAGCCATGTTTCCTACCCTGTTATCGTCTATTGACTTAAAATGCTGGTCGTGGGTCTTTGGCAGGATCCACGTCTCATATGGAAATCTCGGGACAAACGGGCAAAAGGCTATAAAATTGCTGTTCTCCGACACCACGCGGACCTTTTCCTGCATCTCATTGGCTATGATGTCGCAGAATACGCATCGCTCCCTGTAATTAAAATAATTAGCCGCGCCTTTGAGTTCCTCTATGACTCTCTTCGGGACAATGGGAAGCGCGACGAGCTGCGTATGTGTATGCTCAAGCGACGCGCCCGCCTGAGCGCCGTGATTTTTGAATATAAGCATGTATTTAAACCTGATATCCTTTTCCAGGTCCAGCATCCTTGAGCGGTATTTAAATATCACGTTCCTTATCTCATCCTCTGTCAGGTCACCCAGGTCCTTGGAATGGTCGGGTGTCTCTATTATGACTTCATGCGCGCCTATGCCGCTGGACATATCATAAATGCCTATGCCTCTTTTATCCAGGTCCCCTTCTATCTTGAGCGCCGGGAACTTGTTTGGCACCACTCTCACGGACCATCCTCCGGTGTTACGACCTGTATCAGGGTTTCTTATGGCCTCCACTTCAGGGGGAGTCATTTTCTCGTTACCCATGCAGAAAGGACATGTCCCGTCCTTTTTAGGCTGAGGCCTGAGGTCAAAATCCTCGGGCCTTTTAGGGTTCGTAATATTCACGATAATCCATCTTCCTGTTATGGGGTCTTTGCGTAACTGCGACATCTTAAAGTTGCATCTCCCTTAAATATTTCGCCGCGTCTTCCGGCGGCATGGGGTTTATATAGAACCCGGAGCCCCATTCAAATCCGGCCACCTGGGTTATTCTGGGGGTAATCTCTATGTGCCAGTGATAGTCATCTTTTATGGTAGTCCAGTAACCCGACCTTTTGTTTCTCCTGAAAGGAGCAGTATGCAGCATGTAATTATATGGCGGGTCGTTCAACGCTTTGTAGAGCTTGCCAATAACCGTCTTTAAGACAACGGCCAGGTCTTTTATCTCGTCCTTCTTTATATTCATAAAATCAGAGCAATGTTTTTTAGGCAATATCCATATCTCGAAGGGGAATCTGGAGGCAAACGGCGCCAGGGCTATCATGTGTTTCGTGTCCATCACTACCCTTGTCTCAGAGTTCAACTCCTGCCTTATGATGTCGCAAAAGATACATCTTTCCTTATATTTATAATAGATAAGGCTTCCTCTTAATTCCTCCTTTACGCGCGTCGGAGTCACGGGAGTAACTATGATCTGGGAGCGGACATGCTTCGTGAACCTGCTGCCTCCCGCTTTCAGGCCGTGATTTTTAAAAAGAAGCCCGTATTTAAACCTTGGGTCTCTTTCCAGGTCTATCAACCTCTCGGCGGACGCGTACAATACCAGTTCTATTTTTTCTTGCGGCAGCTGCGATATATCGGTAAGGTGCTGGGGGGATTCTATGATTATCTCGTGCGCGCCTATGGGGTTCATCACGTCATACATGCCCACGCCCCTGCGGTCAAGCCCTCCGTGGATAGTGAATTTAGGCGCTATACTGGGGACGATCCTGACGTCCCATCCGGGCTTGTTCCCTTTTGTGTCAGGCTGCCTTATGGCGAAGATCTCAGGAGGTGTCTGTTTTTCATGACCCTCACAGAAAGGACACTGGCCGGACTCCTCCTCTTGCGGGTGAGCGACCTTAAAGTCATTAGGCCTCTTCGCCCTTTCGATAGAGATTATCACCCATCTTCCGATTATAGGATCTTTGCGTAATTCAGGCATATATAAGTTTATAATTATAACACAAACAACTGCGACTGCAACAAAAAAATCCTTAACTTGACGATTCTTACAATGTAAGTTTTGTCAAGTTAAGCTCTGGCCGGCTGTCAGCTCCTTATGGCCTGCTATAAACTCTTCTGCCCTCATGCGGCGCTTGCCCTCCAGCTGGAGCTCTTCTATCTCTAACCCGTCTTTTCCGGTACTCACTAAAATCCCGCTCTTCCTTATTTCCAGGACAGTCCCCGGCCCTGAATCAGGATAATTGGAAACTGCTGCCGGTTTTACCTTCCATATCTTTAGAATCTTTTTATCAAGGCGCGTAAAACATCCCGGCCAGGGAACAAATGCCCTGACTCTATTGTGAATCTTCCCGGCGCTCATACACCAGTCTATAAGCCCGTCCTGTTTTTCAAGCTTCGGCGCGTAGGTAGCCCTGGAACTGTCCTGTTTTTGGAAACAGGCCTTTCCTTCTTTTATGAGATCTATTGATTTTAATAAAAATTCGGCGCCTTTTTTTGAGAGCCTGTCCGAAAGCGTTACGGCGTCATCATCTCCTGAAATATTGACTCTACGTGAGGAGAGCATATCGCCTTCGTCCATTTTTTCATTCATCTTTATAATAGTGACTCCTGTCTCTTTTTCCCCGTTCGCGATGGCCCAGTTTATCGGAGCCGCTCCGCGGTATTTCGGCAAAAGCGAGGCGTGCATGTTCAGGCAATATTTTTCAGGCAGGCCGAGGACTTCCTTTTTCAGTATCTGCCCGAAACTCACTACAATAAAGATATCCGCGTCAAGCTTCTTCAGGCGCTCTATGGAATCTTTTTTATTTACATTGTCCGGCTGGTATACTTCTATGCCCAGGTTAACGGCTGAACGCTTGACAGCGGTAGAGGCAACCCTTAACGACCTGCCTTTTTCCCTGTCAGGTTGTGTCACGGCGAGCGCCACGTCTTCTTTTTTATCCAATGCCTCCAGAATAGGTACCGCGAAATCAGAGCTTCCGAAAAATATTATTTTCATAGATTTAAAGTTCCATGCAGACTTTAGAGGAAATCTTTTTAAATATCTTCCTTCGTTTCAAAAATACTATCCGGTCTATAAAAAGAATGCCGTCCAGATGGTCTGTCTCATGCTGTATTACCCTAGCGAGAAATCCGCCCGTGCCTATCTTTATCTTATCTCCGTCCAGGTTCAGCGCTTCTACTATAATAGATTCAGGCCTCAGGATATCGCTTGTAATATTAGGCACACTGAGGCAGCCTTCACAGAACCTCGATCTGCCTTTTTTTTTAATTATGACAGGGTTTATAAGGACCAGCGCGGAGCTACTGTTTTCCAGGTCGTCGACCACTATAATCCTCCTGGACACGCCCACTTGCGGCGCCGCCAGGCCGACCCCGTTGGCTGAGCGCATAGTCTTTACCATATCAGAAGCGAGCCTCCGCTCTTCCTCGCCCACGCTCTTAACAGTAGAAGACTTTTTCCTCAATACCCTATCCGGATATATCCTAATAGCTAATTTCGCCATCTCGCCCTTCCTTAACTTGACAAAACTTACATTGTAAGAATCGTCAAGTTAACGCGGTTATTTTAATATTTTAACACACACGTTCTATCTTGACAATCATATATACTTACTGTAAAATTGTGCTATATGACTGACGGAATAAGCCAAGAAGACCTTAAAGAATTTTACAATAAAGGCGTACTTGCGTTTGAAAAGAAAAACTACGATTACGCCATCGAAATCTTTTCCCAGATACTGCTATCCCAGTACGATCACCTGGAGGCCAGGCATTACCTGCACCTTTCCTTAAAGAATAAGGCTGGCGCGAGAGCTTCCTCCTCTATCGCTAAGGCGGTCAATACGGCCAGCCGGGTCTTTTTCATGCTGCCCGTTGAAGCCATGCTGAAAAAAAGCAATGTGTCCGGCGCCCTGGAAGGCCTTGAGAAGATCCTGGCGAAAAACCCCAATGACACGGAAGTCCTGAAAAAAATAGCCGCTATATTTTACAAAAACAATCTCATAGCCAATGCCCTCGAGAATCTTGAAGAGGCAAAGGCTATAGACCCCAAAAATGCGGGTATATTAAAAACTCTCGGGGGTATCTACCTGAAAAAAGAAGACTACAAGAACGCGAAGGCCAATTACGAGACCGCCCTGAAAATAAACCCCAACGACACCGAGGTCCTGAAATCACTCAAAAACCTGGACGCCCTCGGCACCATCCAGCGGGAATTCAATCAATAAGGGTCCACGTCAACCGTCACTATGATACCGCCCTCTCTTCTCCGGGCGCCTATGACATCTTTTAAAAGCGCTGTAATGCATTCTACCTTATCGGCCTTCAAAAACAGGTTCCATCTGTACATGCCCTTTACGCGCGAAACAGGCGCTGGAGCCGGCCCGAGTATCTCAATTTTCTTTGACTTATTCTTTCTCTCAAGCTTATTCCTGAGGGACTCGCTTACCTTTATGACCCTGTCCTCGCCGCGGCCCCTGAAGTTAAGCGTTACTATGCGAGAAAAAGGCGGCAGGTTCAGGTCTTTCCTGAACGATATCTCTTTTCCGTAAAAACTATTGTAATCGTGTGTCTTCGCCGCCTGTATGGCGTAGTGGCCCGGGGTGTAAGTCTGTATAATCACCCTCCCGCCCAGGTCGCTCCTGCCTGCCCGGCCAGCGACCTGCGTCAAAAGGTTGAACGTCCTCTCGCCTGAGCGGAAATCCGGCAGGTTCAGGGCTGTGTCAGCGGAGATCACGCCCACGAGCGTCACCTTTGGGAAATCCAGGCCCTTAGCTATCATTTGAGTGCCGACCAGTATATCTATCTTATGGTCTTTAAATTTAGACAGGACTTTCTCGTGCGTGCCGCGCTTGTGAGTCGCGTCAGTATCCATGCGCGAGATCCTGGCGGCAGGGAAAAACCTGTGTGCCTCGCTCTCGACTTTTTCCGTGCCGATACCCCAGTATTTCAGATAACTGGATTCACACTTGGGACAGATATCAGGCGGGTCAATCTTATAATTACAATGATGACAGCTGAGTTTCTTTGTGTGAAAGTGATAAGTAAGGCTCACGCTGCAGCGCCTGCACGTTACCACGTGGCCGCATTTCCTGCAGCTTATGAAGGTGGAAAATCCGCGCCTGTTCAGAAAAAGTATGACCTGTTTTCCCTCAGCAATATCCTTATCTATCCAGGATTTAAGCGAGTGAGAGAATATATGGAGCTTTTTTGTCCTGGACAATTCCTCTCTCATGTCCACTATCTCCACCTCAGGCATAAGCCTGGAATCTATCCTCTCAGACAGCTCAATAAGCCTGTATTTACCTTTCCGCGCGGCGTAAAAAGACTCCAGGGACGGCGTGGCGCTCCCTAATATAGTGACCGCCCCCATAAGATCAGCCCTTTTTATGGCCACGTCCCTCGCGTTATATCTCGGCACGTCATCCTGTTTATAGGAAGTCTCGTGCTCTTCGTCCACTACCACGAGCCCAAGATTTTTTACGGGAGCAAATATCGCGGACCGCGCGCCAACAACCACGCAAGGGTCCCCCGACGCTATCCTCTCCCATTCAGAAGCCCTCTTAGAACCCGTCAAACGTGAATGCAATACTGCTATCCTGTCCCCGAACCTGGCCTTGAAACGCGCGACTGTCTGGGGAGTAAGTGATATTTCGGGCACAAGCACAATACTGGAAAGGCCTGATTCCAGG
>JAHIYJ010000022.1 GCA_018814825.1 Candidatus Omnitrophota bacterium | reverse complement strand
AGATGATTTATTTAGCTTGCTTGATGGAAGGGAATATCAAAAGGACAACAATTTACTTTTTAAACTTAAACCCGACATATCCTTCTCTTGGGCATATGATATATTACACAAGACAGGGCCAGAAGGATGGAGAAAGAGGAGTGACAAGAGCAAAGCGAATGAATTAGGTAAGGATACTTTAAAGATTATAGCTGTTGGCGATTCTTGCACTTTTGGTCTTGGATGCCCTTCTTTTAAAACCTATACTGCAATTTTAGAAAATCTTATAAATAGTTCAACTCGTTATAAAGCTAAAGTATACAATTACGGTGTTCCTGGTTATACGTCATTTCAATGTAGAAAGTTACTAGAAGAGGTAATGCCTGTTTTAGAACCTTATGCTGTAATTTGTTATATCGGGGCGAATGATGGCGCAAGAGCTTTGGAGTATAGCGATAAAGAATACTATGAAATTCTTCAAGCTAACAATAAATCTTTTATTTTCAGGCTAATTAAAAATTCTAAAGTGTTTAATTTGTTAAAGACGTTACGCTATAGGCGGCAAATATCAGAAATCAAAAAAGCAATTGGCCAATTGTCGCAAAATGTTGATTGGTTTAGTTTTTCCTTTCCTGATTTAGTAGATAAATTTGAAGAAAGAGGAGTTAGATTGCCTAGTAATATTTTTAATAAAAAACGAGTTTCCCTCGAAGAATTTAGAGAAAATATAAAATCCATGAAACAACTTACACAAAATTATGATGCATTTTTTGTTTATGTTCCAAATGTTTGGAATAACGGTAAGAGTTATAGTTATGCGGAAGATTATTTAATCTTCGATTTCCTTGATGTAATGACACAGATTAAAAAATATAGAATAGAGGATGTTTACATTGATTCTGTACATCTATCTGAAAAAGGACACAGTGTCATTGCTGGGATGATTTTTGATAGGTTGTTTGGAGGAGATAAGAGTTTAGCTTTTTTCAACTCTAATTAGTTGTCTTGACCGTTGGTGTTGCATATTCTTTATTCTTGAACTGTTTGTAATTTTGCCTACCAAAGTGTCTCTCTTCTTGAAATTTTCTTGAAATTTCCTCTTGTCATAACATATCCCAAATGGTATAATTTACAATCTGCGGGGAAGCAGGTCCTTCGTTCGCTAAAATGCTCGCACTTGCTCGCATTTCTTTACGCGAACTCAGGATCCAAATTTGCTTCGCAAATTTGGGCGTGCCCCGTACCAAAATGCCTGATTTTTTAAATTCGGACATTTTGGTATGGGGCCCATAGCTCAGTTGGTTAGAGCACCTGACTCATAATCAGGTGGTCCAAGGTTCAAGTCCTTGTGGGCCCACCATTTAGTTGACGGTTCACAGTTGACAGAAAGAACTTTGATTTCTAGATTATTATCTGTCAACCGTTATCTGTTAACTGTCAACTAAACCGGGCGATTAGCTCAGCTGGTTAGAGTGCTGCCCTCACATGGCAGAGGTCACTGGTTCAAGTCCAGTATCGCCCACCATGATAGACAAGAACCAAAATAACTTTACACTTTTCTGACACACAGAAAAGTGTAAAGTTAGGGAGAGGGTTTTGAGTCAGGTAAAGAATGCGAGAGAACAGATCGAATTTTTAAAATCCCTTCAGGTTTTGGATAAAGAGATCCACCTGTTAAGCCAGGAGAAAAATGGTTTTCCTGAGAAGATACGGGCAATAGAGAGTTCGCTTGAAGCTAAAAAGAAAGGCATTAAAGACGCAGACGCTGACCTGAAGGCGTTACAGATCAAGCTCAAGGAAAATGAGGTCAGCCTGCAGCAAAAAGAGGAACAGGTCAAAAAGCTGCAGGTTCAGCTATACCAGTTAAAGACCAATAAAGAGTATTCTACCATGACTCAGGAGATAGAGGGACTGAAGGCCGACAACTCCCTTGTGGAAGAAGAGATAATAAAACTAATGGATGAGGTAGAGGCAGTTAAAAAAAAGATAGCGGAGGAAAAAGAGATATTCAAAAAAGAAGAAGACGCTGCCCAGAAAGAAAAAGATGTTATAGGGGGCAGGATCAGGGAAATAGATGCAAGGATGGCGCAGCTTACAGCTGAGAGAGAAAAGATAACCCCGAATATCGATAAGCAGTTATTGGCAAGCTATGAGAAAGTGCTTAAAAACAGAGACGGAGTTGCCATAGTGCAGGTTGAGGACGGGGCCTGCGGCGGGTGTCACATAGGCCTTCCGCCTCAGGTAGTAAGCGAGGCGAAGCTTAAGGAAAATATCACAACCTGCGGCAGCTGTTCCAGGATACTATACGTGGATGACGATGTTGAAATCAATTGAGATATTTATAGACGGAGCGTCAAGGGGGAACCCGGGGCCATCCGGCATCGGTATTGTTTTTTTTGACCAGGGCGGGAAGGCCGTTAAAAAACTTTTTAAGTTTATCGGGAATGCGACAAATAACGTAGCCGAATATACGGCCCTTATCTACGCTTTGCAGGAGGCCCTTATAGATAGATACGCGGATGTCGTGATAAAATCAGACAGCGAGCTTTTGACCCGGCAATTAAGAGGGGAATATAGGGTAAAAAATGAGAACCTCAAGCCTTTTCATGAGCAGTTTTTGCACCTCTCCCGCGGATTTGATAAGATTACGGTGGTCAGCGTAGGCAGAGGCGATAATTCTATCGCTGACAAGCTCGCCAATAAGGCGATAGATTCAAGATTAGACAGTTCATTAAAAACAGAATAGGCACAGGCCGGATGGCCGCCCCGCACCTTTTTAATATTTGTCGACTTAAGAAAGAGTACAATTCTTAAGCTTTCTGAATACTAAAAAGGTGCGGGGAGGAAAGTCCGGGCTCCAGAGGGCAGCGTAGCGGGTAATTCCCGTCCCCCGCACCTTTTTAGTATTCACAAAGCTAATAGCCGTGTATCTTTTAGACTTCCTGAATACATAAAAGGTGCGGGGCGGATTAGAGCCACAGAGACGAGTCCCGCACCTTTTTAGTAGGTGCGGGGGGTGAAACGCGGCAATCTCTACGCGGAGCAAAACCAAATAGGCCTCGCTGATAAGAATGGCCCGTTCGGCGAATGCGAGGCGGGTAGGTCGCATTAACCTGACAGCAATGTCAGGCAATAGATAGATGGCCGTCACCCCGCACCTTTTTTATATTCAATCTACGTCTTCAATAGTTTGAATACTAAAAAGGTGCGGGGACAGAACCCGGCTTACAGGCCTGTGCCTTTAATTTTCCAGCCTTGTTTTCCTCCGATATGTATGATATATTTAGACATATGCGTTACTTAGTTATTTTAACGATATATGTACTCGTTTTGCCTTCAATGCTCTACGCTGATATTTGTATCATGAAAGACAAGACCAAGCTGAAAGGTCTTGTTGTTGAGGAATACAGCGACAGAGTCCTGTTGAATACGGTAGACGGTGAAAAAGATATTTTAAGGAAAGATATAGAGAGGATCGAGTATGATACTCCGGAACAAAATTTCATGCAGCTCGGCAGGGCCTATGAGGAGAAGGGCTGGTACGATAAGGCCGCGTTTTATTATAAAAAGGCGATGGAGTTGAACCCGGGGTACAAAGACGCGAGAGAGGCGTATCTCGCCTGTCATGCCAAGACATGGCGGCAGGAAGAGCAAATGACCAGGAAAGAGATCGAGCATCGCTCAATGGTAATAGACTGGCGGAAAAACAGAAACAATAAGATTAAGCCGCCGGCTAAAGATAAAAGAGAGTTGCTTAGGGACCGTCTTGGCGTGTCCTTGGTCAGGAAAGACGGCTTTTTCGCTATTATTGACGTCAGGTCTTATTCCAGCGCGGATAAAGCAGGCGTCCGTAAGGGCGATATCCTGGCGGGCATTTGGGGTAAATTAATACGTTATAAGGAAATGGACGAGATTCTTGATGAATTGCTGGGGCCAAAATATTCGGAAGTAAGAGTGCTTATAGAGAGAGATGTGTCAATCCCCATAGAAGGAGCTACTGATAATCTTTATAAAAACCTGGGAGTTGTCCTCGGGTTTGAGTATGAGGGCCTGATGGTAAAGGATGTCATGAAGGGCAAATCGGGGGAATCGGCAGGGCTTAAAAAAAGGGATTATATACTGGCCATAGATAAGAATATCACGAGGTACCTGCCTTTGGACAGCATAATGGCGCTTATAAACGGCTCCAGCGGCAATAAAGAGATTATTTTTAGTATCAGGAGAAGCGTTAATTTAAGGAGAGAGGGCGAGTTATGACAACGACAAAAAAGACTTTTAGAAGAAGGCAATATATAATAAAAAAAGGACTGCAGTTCAGGTATATAGGCATAGTGTTTGCCCTGGCTCTTCTGGCGTCTATTGTTACGGGGTACACTGTGTTCGCCACCGGATGGACTCTTCTGGGGGAGAAACTCGCCAATGTATATCCACAGGGGCGATTAGTATATGTTTTCAGGACAACTAACCTGGCACTGATGAGGAACCTTCTGTTCGTGTCCCCTTTTATTTTCATACTTGGACTATTCTTCTCTCATAAAATCGCGGGTCCTGTATACAGAATAGAGAAGAGCCTCTATGAGATCATAAAAGGCAACCTAACCCTTAAGATCAGGTTAAGAAAGGGTGACGAGCTGTGGGATTTGGCTAATTTATTAACCACCCTGACAGAGAGTTTTAATAACAGCGTCAGCGTGAATAAAGACGCTGCCGTAAAGGCTCAGAAAGAGATAGAAACTGTGGAAAAGCTTATTTTGTCCCAGCCTTTAGACTTAAACGCCATGCGGATTTCCATTAAAAACCTGCAGGCAAACATCGAGACAATCAAAACTTCCCTGGACAAGTGGAAGACGACCGCCTCTTAAGCTCATCTTATCAATATTGACAATAATCTTATACTTTGTTATACTAACATGCACGTATGCGTATATGCCATGTTATCACCAAGCCTGAGCTCGGCGGCGCACAGACTTCAACACTAAACCTTCTCTCAAGACTTCCAAGAGACAAATACACTGTTTCCGT
>JAHIYJ010000021.1 GCA_018814825.1 Candidatus Omnitrophota bacterium | reverse complement strand
TGTTCTTAAAGAGGCTCCTGGTGGAAGGCGCAGGATAGACTGTGCTTGTAAGGAAAAATGTATGCACTACCACAAGCGCAACCGCCTTCATAAATATCCTGGTTTTTCCTCTTTGCCAGCTTAACATATTTTCACACCTTAGAATATCCCGGGCATGTCTCTTTGAATTCATCTAGGACAATCCTCTGCCATGGGAGCGAGGACCCTATTCAAATTCAAACAAGAGGCAATGCCCGAGAAAATAACCTCAATTTAATAAAATAGCCAGGTTTCAGTTACCCGGCTATGTAAACTTAGAAACCCATGGCAAATTTCTCTAACTATCTATACTTAATACTTTTATAAACCCTATGATAAGTATATACTATATATAGCTAAAAGTCAAGGTGTAACAGTGAGGTGGAAACAGGGGAATATTGGGCAGGAGAATATGATATTATTTAGTAATTCTTCCGTAATCTTTTCATTGTCAACACCGCGGACTCGCACTCCCTTTTGGCAAGAAATGTCTTAATCTGTTTTATATCTTTTAATCCTTGGTTTGCGCCTCGCTTGGTGCAGATTATGGCAGATACTGCCGAGGCGAAGACCATGGCAGGCCTTATATTGTCAAATACCTCCCTTTTCCCTAGTTTGGCTATTTTATAAAGTATCCCTGCTGTATAGGCATCTCCTGCGCCTATTGTGTCTGCTACTTTGACTTTAAAGGCTGGGACTTTTATTAGGTTACCTTTTTTATCCAGATATCTTGAGCCTTTTGGGCCAAGTGTCAGGATCACCTCGCATTTGGCTAGTTTTTTGAGCCTTTTCAGGCCTTTTTCAGGGTTTTTACAGCCTGTCAGAAATTCCAGGTCCATACCGCTTAATTTCGCCATGTTTACCAGTTTAAGGAGCCTTAGGACCCGTTTTCTTGCCTCCATTTTGTCCTTTATAACATACGGCCTGAGGTTTGGGTCAAAAGATACAAATACGCGCCTTTTTTTAAGGTAATTTATGTATTTTAAGGCCTCCTGGAATGTCTCTTTTTGATAGGAAAAGCTTGAGCCGAAATGAAGGAACTTACAGCTATCTAAAAGGCTTTTTGGGGCTGTTTTTAACGGGACAATGGATAAACTGGCCGGGTTTTTATAAAACGTGTAGACTGAATTACCTGATTTATCTACTTTAGCTATTGCTAAGGGTGTCCTGATACCAGGGTCCTGTATTATGCCACTGGTATTGACCTGGTATGATTTTAAAGTCCGGATAGCGAAGTCACCCATGGGGTCCTTGCCTATCCTGCTTAATAGGGTTGTCTTAAGGCCTAGTTTCGCTGATATAATGGCGGAATTGGTTATAGAGCCGCCTACTGAGGCTGAGAACTTTTCAGGGTAACGCCTCTCCTGGATAAGGTCAATGGACGTACCGCCTAAGAATAATGCGTCAATATTCATGATCCGGTAGAAAATTAGGGTTTTAGGGGGTCGAGGAAGGCTCTTAGTCTATTTTTTGTTTCTGCGTCAAAGTTGATAAACTTGATCCTTGTATTATAGCCGTCGAAATCCTCTTCGCTCTCGACCACCTTGGCCTGTATCTGGATGAATTGGCCTAAAAAGGCCTCGAAACTTACAGTGATCCTGGTTGAGCTTGCCAGTTTTCCCTGTGTCTTAAAGAGCATGCCACCC
Source organism: Candidatus Omnitrophota bacterium (assembly GCA_018814825.1). Classification (GTDB taxonomy): domain Bacteria; phylum Omnitrophota; class Gorgyraeia; order Gorgyraeales; family Gorgyraeaceae; genus JAHIEN01. Next base: position 49,773 of record JAHIYJ010000021.1, on the reverse strand, counting down.
ATGCTTATGTTCTCAGCCATGGCCTCTTTCCATGGCGCGTCAGGGTCTTTCGCCATTTTATAGGCCACTAGGCACTTATAGTCATGCCTGGGAAAGACCCTCTTATCAATGGTCTTATTTGCATGCTCGGGCTCGCAATAAGGACAACTCAACGCTTTATTGTGTATTTCCCTGTTGCACTTTGGACATTTTTTCATACAGATCCTTAAGATCGAATTTAAAGGTCTTGTATTTTTCGCCTTGCTGTAAGCTCGTGATCTGGACCCAAAGCCTGTATCTTTTGCCCTTTACTACCTTGTCTCGCGGGATCTTAAACACCAACAACTCTCTTGTCAGTGTCCCCCTTGCCCTTTTGTTCTTTTTGCCGCCGCTGAAACTTACAAAACCCTTGTCTTTTCTGGATGTCGGGTAAGGCTCTTCCTCTTCTACTGAGGCAAGAAGGATCTCTTTAGATTCGATCTCCAATCGCCCCAGACGCGACCCTACCACAAGCGCGTTGTATATCTTTGGCTTTGTGGCGTGCATCATCCTGGCTGTTACCTTGACTTCCAGGATATTGTCCATCAGGTAGCCTTCCACAGCAACCGTGTTGTTTTGAAATTGCTGCGCTTCCCGAATAAGGAGCACGCGCCCCTGCTCGTCCTGCGCATACCCCACGTTGAATAAACCTGTAATAAAGCACGCCAATATAGATATCTTTATCAGCGTTAATAGAAATGTCTTATTCATAGGCCTGCCTCCATAGGTTAAATATATACAAAAGCCTCAAGCCGAAAAAAAGATAGGTAAAAAAAACGAATACATAGACTATAATGACCTGCGAGGCCAGGTAATACGTGTGAAACTGTTCTATCTTTTTGCCGTATTTTTTAAACCAGCACAGGTAAAAAAAGAAAAAGACCAGTACCGGGATAGCCAGAACCATGAAATGCCAGAAACCTGATGTATGATAAGAGATAAAACGCACGCTATTTGTCTTTTTTGGGTAGCTTCTTCCTCTCGTTATTTAAAAGGCGATTTTATGATGTTTTTCAGGTCATCCGCTGTGTTTTTGAGGATGTTTTTACCCTGTTCCAGCGTGTTTAAGGGCATGTCTTTCAGCTGGTTGAAATCCGTAAGCCGGCCGAGCGCCGTGTTCATCAGGGCCTTTGCCACTATGATCCTGACAAGATCCTCAGGGTTGTTCACGTTTTTATAATTTGAGGCTATGTTTACGCTATATTCGGACACTATTGGATTTCCGCCGCCGGAATAGTCCTTATATATGACTTTTCCTATTTTAAGGGAGAGCGTGTCAATCTCCATTCCGGGCGCGGAGGCAGGTTTCTTTTTTTGCTCACTGGGGCTCTTCTTTTTATCTTTGAGGCGTTTTATAAATTCGAGATTTGTCTTACCGTCTTTATTTTTTACCACCATAAACTCTTTCAGGTTTATGCGTAGTTCCCGCAGTTGGACCTTTTTTCTGAGCAGGGAGAGGAGGCTGTAATCAACGTATACCTCAGGCATGTCCAGCATTACCCTGTCCTTGAAACCAGCAGGGTTCATGACTGTCATGTCCTTTATGCTAACGAACGTCTTAGGGACGCTCATTTTTAGCTGGCCTATGGTCATCTTCATGCCTGTGGTGGCGAAGACCAGTTTCTCTGCAAAGCTCTTTATAATCGCGTCACGGGCTATGACCGCTCCGGCTGTCAGTATTATTATAATAAGGACCAGGCTAAAGAACTTTTTCATTATCTGTCAATAAAGACCTTTTTTTTGAAGCCTTACCCCTATCTCGTAAAAGGTGTCCTCAGCGTCATCGCCCGCTACGAACTTTTCCGCCCAGGTGACCTTTGCCCTTGAAACTATGGGCACGTTGCTGTAAGGGTCTTCTATTACGAGCTCAAGCGCGGACCCCTTTGGTATCAGAGAACTCACGGGGAACCTAAGGCCATGCCTCGATATATCCCTGGCGATAGATTCTCCGTGAATCTTGGTGAGCGGGTCTGAGTAGTTCAGCTTCAGAGGAATCCCGTATCTCTTCGCCTCCCTGCGGTCATTGACAAACATGTCTTTTTCTTTTCTCGTGAACTCGAATAATCTTGATAGAAGTTTCATAGTATATTGCCGGTATTTTGCGTCTCCAGATGATTTATAAGCCTCCCTATATACAGAAGCTGCTGATTAAGGAAACTTATACCCGCCTCAAAGAGCTGATTTTTTTCCCTGCTCATGGGCTCGCCCCATATCCAGGCGACTTTGCCTCTGCATACCGCCTTAAGGTCAGTGTTATATTTGAATATCTCAAGGTCAAGCACGGTCCCGGGCTCCAGCTTTTTCAGCAGGGACATCCTCACCCCTCCTCCGCTGATATTTTTGGTCGTGGTGCAGTATTCCCTGTCGCTGCCCTGCGGGCTGTACCTGACTCCAAGTTCCCCGTCCACGCGGGCAAAGAGCCTATTATCAATACTTAGGTGCATAATCTACCCCCTCTCTGTACATCTTTTTAGGGCGTCACAGTGGAAGCTGGTTAGGAGGCTGGAAGTGGATGCTGGAAGCTTGATATCCAGCATCTATCTTCTCCTCCTAACTTCTTAACCAGTTTCTATACCCGTAAACCATCCTCTTTGAAGGCTACTGTGTGGCCTACAACCTTCATTTCAACTCCGTGCCGTCATAAGGGCAATACCTGGTGCTGCCCGGGTATATTCTCCTGCATACCGGACACATGACCTTTAACGGCCTTTTTTCTTCCGGTTCCGCGGATGATGACACCGTGTCTTTCTGGTTCCGAGCAACGGAGATATTACCGGTTTGTTTCCGTGCCCTTTCTATTATAAAGGGTATCTGCTGCTGAAGCTTTTTTATCCTGTCCGCCGTATAAGGGTGGCTGCGCAGAAAAACGAACCCCATCTGCTCTTCCTTGGCGTCCTGGATCTTTTTCAGGAAAGATATCATGGCGTACGGGTCATAGCCGGACTTGTAGGCGTATTTTACGCCCAGTCTGTCACTCAAGAGCTCGTCTTTCCTTGAGTATCCGAGCATAATGAGATCATAGCTTATGGACGCAGCCTTACGCAGTTCCGCTATCCCGGTTTTTCTGGCCGCGATATTCATTAAGATATCATACCCTATCTGGGCCTGCAGTTTCTTAGCGACGTGCCTTGCCGCGACATGCCCTATCTCATGGCCTATAACACACGCCAGTTCATCGTCAGTGGACTTTTCAAGGACACCCGAGTTTACATAAAGATAGCCTCCGGGAGTAGTGAAGGCGTTCAGGCTGTCATCGTCTATTACGGCAAACTTATATTTCAGGTCCTTCCTGTCCGATACGGCCGCGACTTTATCGCCTATCTCTTTCACGCGGCTGTTCATCAGAGGGTCTTTGCTTATCTTGAAATCCCTGGATACCCGGGACGCGAGCATATTGCCCAGGGACACCTCGACAGGAGTCGTTATAAAAATAAACTCTTTCTGCTCCGTCGCGGGGTTGTACATTGTGGCGCAGCCCGTTAAGGAGAATGCCAATATAATAACCGCTGGAAAAAGTTTTAAGCGCATTTTATCCCTTTAGCAAACTCTGTACGATCGAACTGACGAGTTTTCCGTCCGCCCTGCCTTTTGATTCCTGCATGACAGCCTTCATGACCCTGCCGAAGTCCGCCTTGGAGCTCGCCCCTGTTTCAGTTATTACTTTCTGGGCTATTTTTTTTGTTTCTTCCTCGCTCAAACCTTCGGGCAAATATGATTTCAATATCACGAGCTCTTCTTCCTCTTTTTTCACCAGGTCGGCCCTCCCTCCTTTTTTAAAGCTTTCTATGGAGTCCTGGTGCTGTTTTATCTGTTTAGCCAGTATCTTCATTAAGTCGCTGTCCTCCAGCTCAGTTACTTTTTTCTCTATCAGGAGGTTCTGGATAGAGGCCGTGACCATGCGAAGGGTGGACGTCTTTGCCGCAAACTTATTTTTTATGGCCTCTTTCAGGTCATTCGCTATTTTTTTACTGATATCCCCCATTGTGTCTCCTCTCGGACTATTTTCCTATCTTTCTATACATCAGATCACACAGGAATTTTAAAAAAGTATTCTTATTGTCTTCCTCTATGTCAATAAATTCTATGCCGGCGCCGTAAGAGGGCTTTGTCCCGGTCGATACCAGCTTTGACCACAGGACGATCCCGTTCAGGTGAGCCGGGTTTAACGCCTCGGGTATAAAAAACTTGAGCCCTATCTTATCGCCTACATTGAGCTTTTCCTCGGTTAAGAGCTGTACGCCGCCCGCGCTGACGTCTTTTGTAATGCCCATCTTCTCAACCTTTGGCTCCCTCTGAAGGATGTAGATTGTCTTCAGCGAGATATTAAACCTTATGAATTTTCTTTTTTCTCTCATGGCTCAGTCCAGGTTTGTTATGCTAAGTTTCGGCCGTTTTATTACCTTAAACTCCACTCCGGCCTCTTTAAAAAGCTGTCGGAAGCTATTGTCCGAGTATTTCCCGCTGGTGACAAATCTCTTTATCCTGCAGTTCACCAGCATCTTCGCGCACAGGATACAGGGCGAATGAGTGCAATAGACCGTGCTGTCCGCGATGTTTATACCGTGCAGGCCCGCCTGTATTATCGCGTTCTGCTCAGCGTGGATCGCCCGGCATATCTCATGGCGTTCCCCGGACGGTATGCCTTTTTCGTTCCTCATGCAGCCAAGCTGGAGGCAATCTTTTACCCCGCTAGCCGCGCCGTTGTAGCCCGCGGTCAGTATACGCTTATTCCTTACTATCACGGCTCCCACATGATGCCTTACGCATGTGGACCGCTCAGCCACAAGGTATGACAGTTTTAAGAAATACTCGTCCCAGTCAGGCCTTCTTGATTGCTTCATCTATTTTTTTGCGCAGCTCGTTGACAGTGGAGTCGTTCGTTAGCACTATATCCGCCATCCCGAGACATTTTTTAAGCTGCTGGTTCTCAGCGCTTGACCTGTTTTCCTTTTCCTCTTTTTCGATAAATTCTTCCAGGGTCAGGGCGTCTCCGGACCTTCCACGCTCAAGGCTCCTTTTAAACCTGATCTCCGCGGGGGCGTCTATTCCTATAATAAGCGTAAAACCTTTAACGCCCCGGAGCGCCTCTATCTCCGCGGGATTCCTGATGGAATCCACTATATGATTTTTCCCGCCGGAGAGTTTTTTTATCGCGCGGATAGCCAGCACTGCCGGGCCTTTTTCCCGCCTCATGTCATTCCCGAGGCGGATGAGATTTTCCCGCACAGGCTCTATTCCCGACCTGTCCGCTTCCTCTCTCAGTATGTCGGAGAGAGAATGGCACTCAAAACCTTTTTCCTTCAGATATCTCGCAGCCTCGTCTTTACCCGAGGCATTTGGGCCAGTAAGACCTATGACCATTACTTTACTATCGACCCCGGAGAAATATCTTTGTCCGGGCTCAGGATGGCCAATTTATCCCCGTCCTGGCTGGCCAGCACCATGCCGTTACTCTCTACTCCCCTTATAGTGGCTGGCTGCAAGTTATCTACCATGATCACGAGCCTGCCTTTTAGTTCCTCAGGGGAATAAGCCTTTTTTATCCCGGCTACAACTTCTCTCTCCTCACTGCCCAGGTCTACTTTTAATATATAGAGCTTGTCTGCGTTAGGATGATCTTTTACCTCTTTTATCCGCGCGATCTTCAGCCCTATTTTTTTGAAATCATCGAAAGATATCATATTACATCCTGAGCCTTTCTAACTCGGAAAACATGAGTTCGCATATGTGTTCAAGAAATTTATTTTTCAGTTCCGGTTCTATTTCCTCAAACTTGATACCAGCGTCTATTTTACCAGCTTTTTCGTCCGCTGTCCATATGACCTTCCCTATGGCCGGCATGGGGGTTTCCATGGAAGGCAAGGTTATATTCAGCTCCAACCAGTCGCCCTTTTTTATGGAGCGGCCCACCAGGCCCCTTATGCCGCCCGGGCTTATGTTCTTGGTTATGGCTTTCTCCCATGGAGTTAAAATGTCCTTTATCTTATAGGTAAAGCCGATGTCAGTATCCAACCTGAAGTATCTCCTTCTTTCCTCTATCACAGCAGGACCTCCTGTTTCAGTTCGAATTTCATCCGGTCTTCTCCGACAATAATCTCTCCTTTGAAGGCCTTCTCGCAGGCGGAGACCAGGTCGTAATTGTCGCAAATGGGATACATATGCGTGAGGACTAGTTTTTTAACTCCTGCTTCGTTCGCGATCCTGGCAGCGCTTTCAGGCGTCAGGTGGCCTTTCATTTTCATTTCCTCAGGGAAGGAGCACTCGGCTATCAGGATGTCGGCGTCTCTGGAGAGCTCCACCGCGGCCTCGCAATAATCCGTATCGCCTGTATAGACAGCTATTTTCCCGCCCGGCGCGGTTATCCTGTAGCCCATGCCTCCACCGTGGTGCTCCAGGGTTTTTGTCAGGATCGTAAAACCTTCGATGCCCAGTTCTTTATTTTCTATCTCTTCAAGGATAAGTTTATATGAATCCGCGGAGAGCGTGTCCCCATAGAGAGCTTTTATTTTCTTATGGTAGTCTTTCAGGCCTGTGGGGCCGTAGACATAGAGAGGGTTTTTTCTTATTTCAGGGGGTATTTTCGCGGCGAAAAGGATTACCGAGAAATCCGAGATATGGTCCAGGTGCAGGTGGGTATAAAATAGAAGGTCTATATTTTTATGCTCCACGCCCGTTGACAAAAGGCTCCTGAGCGTGCCCGGACCGCTGTCAAAAACCGCGTTTTTGTCGCCGAGCCTGAACAACACACACGCCGGGTTCCTGCGTATGGACGGTGTTCCTGTTCCAGTGCCTATCAGGGTTATTTCCATAAGAGAACGCTGCCTCAATATGGCTTCAGGTTATTCAGATGCGCCAAAAATACAGCTTCATGTTCAGGGCTTATCTTAAAAAACTTTATGCCGGCGTAGAAAAGACGCCTTCCTTTTTCGTCAAATGCCTTGAGCTCTTTTGTCCACATGACCTGTCCGGCCATGTGTATAGGCTTTGAGAAGCCGGGCACCTCTATATCCATGTCCATAGCCGTGTTCTTTTTGAGCTTTTCATAGGTGACGATACAGAGGCCTTTTCTTGACACGTCCGCTGTCTTTGATTCAAGTACAGTAGAGGGGTTTATTTTGAAGGCATAGCGTATCTTCATCTCTTCCTTAAACCTTACAAAACGTCTCCTCTCCCTCAATATCCAGAATTTACTCGCGAGCCCATGCGTTATGCTATTTCTGAATCTCCTTTCCTCATCGAAAAGGAGTAACAGTATTACCAGGAGCACCATCAGGACCAAAGTATAGATCAGATACATGGCTATAACTCTATAAGTTCGTAATCGGAAAGTCCTAGCTTTATTTTTTCCGCGTGCCTTATCTGGGCTTCCAGGTCGATCTCAGGGTATATACCCTTTAAGGTGTTTTCGCCTAAGAGGTCTAGAGTCGCCTTGTCTATTGCCACAGGGTCCAAGCTGCCCAGGATACCGATGTCGGGCACTATGGGTTCTTCGCCTTTTGACATGCAGTCGCAGTTTTTCGTAACGCCGTACAAAAGGTTCAGGCAAGCCAGCCTTGACCCAAGGGCCTCTTTTACCCCTAAAGCATATTCTACCATTTTTTCCTGCAGCTTTATAGCGTTTTCGTCATATTTAATTTCTATGGCGCCGGACCTGCATATTACCGTGCATTCCCCGCAGCCGATACACCTTTCCTTGACCAGTATGGCCTTTTTCTTTTTGATCCCTATTGCGTTGGCCGGGCATATCTTCATGCATTCCCCGCAGCCTATGCACTTAGCGACTGTTATCTCCGGCAGGGTCTTTGAGTGCTGGGCTAGTTTCCCGGCGCGGGCCGCACAGCCCATGCCCAGGTTCTTAAGAGCGGCCGCCAGACCTGTCTGGCAATGTCCTGTGGCGTGGGAAAGGCATAAAAGGAAATCTGTCTCGCATACAGCCTTGGCGATCTTGACGTTTTCGAAATGTTCCGCCCTTATGGCTATGTTCTGGCTGTTTCTGCCGTGCAAGCCATCCGCTATTATCACGGGCATGCCGGATTGGCTTATGCCGTATCCATGGGCGTACGCCACCTGCAGGTGGCCGACAGCGTTGGATCTCTTCTCCCTGTAGAGCGTATTCGTCTCTATTGTAAAGAGATTCTCTGTCTTCTCCCTCAGTAATGCCGTGAGCCCCTTGAGCCAGCCTGATTTTATGTATCCGGACGCCCCTTCTTCGCCGAAAGTCAGTTTGATGCCCAGGAAGTCATCTTTTTTCACAAGGCTGTTCCCGTCCATTTTAAGCCATACTGACGCGAGGGCCTCGCTTACGGCCTCCGCCGATGACCAATCGCTGATCCTCCTGATATATACCTTACTTTTTTCTTTGGAATGATTCTGCAAAAGAAATTCTCCTTGATATCGGCGGATGGCTGTACAGCACTATCTCACAGAATCTGCCCGGGGCCGTGTCCGCCAGGTTCTGGCTAGCGAGTTTTTTCATGGTGGATATGAAGGCGTCCTTATCGCCCGTGGTCTCAAGCGCGAACTGGTCCGCCTCTTTTTCCAGCTTCCTTGAGAACATGTTCTGTAAAGGCAGGCTGATTATGTTCAGCGCCGCGATAATAGCGTAAATAAGGACGAGCGACTCAAAGCCACTCAATAAGAGGTCATTCCAGAAAACCCCGTGTAATTTTAGAAATAGCAGGTTGGTTATGAAAAATGTTGCGAGGATAGAGACGCCGCCGAAGATGATAAACTTGAGATTATGCTGTTTTTTGTGGTGGCCGAGTTCATGGGCCATTACAGCTTCTATCTCAGGCTCAGTAAAGTTTCGCAGCAAGGTGTCGCACAATACTATCCTTTTCTGTTTCCCCAGCCCTATGACCGCGGCATTGGCCTTTTTTGTGTCCCTGCTTATGTCTATCTCGTATACGCCTTCAGCTCTGAACCCGGCCCTGGCGGCAAGGCGGACCAGCTTGTCCTTCAGGGATGAGTCTTTTATGGGGGAGTATTTATAGAAAAGCGGCACGATTAATAAAGGCGCGAATTTGGCCAGCAGGACAGAGATAAAAAACCACAGCGCGGCTGTAAGGAGCCACCAGTGGAGCGGCCAGTGCCTTATAAACGAGTAAACCGAGATGACGACCGGCATGCTTATAATAAAGGATATGACAGACTTTTTCGCCTCTCTTTTGATCCAGTCTTTTTGGGTTTGATTTGAGAGGCCGTACTTGTGTTCCAGCGTGAACCCCGAGTAATACTTCAAAGGCAGGTTAACCGCGTAGTAAGCGGCCCCTGTCAGGAGAGAGAAAATGACAAGGCTTAGATAATCATTGGCCGGGATGGCCATGGACATGTTTTTTATATAAGAAGAGAGCCCTGAAGCCAGGAAGACGGATAGGATAACAGGTGGCAGGATCAGCCCGGCTATCGCGAGGCGATGTTTTTGCCTTGAGTATGCTTTTGCCTTATCCTGCAACATGGTTCCTTTCCTTCATATAGGAGTTTCTTATTTTTTTCAGTATAGCCGCGTATTCGGTTGACCTGTAGTCAGGATACGTCCATTCAAAAGGCCTGAATCCGCCCTTCTGCCACGCGAGCGTCACTTCCGCGCAGATGCCTTTTTTAAGATAAATCCTGTGAAAATAGTCCTTTGTCGTGGCAAGCACCAGTTTCGAGTCGGATATATACCCCGGATCTATATTGACGGAGCGTTTTACTTCACCATTTTTTTTAGTCGAGGTTTTTTTCTCAAGGGAGTTTGTTATTGTCTTGGCATTCGCGATATAGCCCGGAGAGATGAGTCTCTTAAAAGATATGAACCTTCTAGTGATCGGCTGGCCCATTTCCTTTTTGTAATAGTCCGTATAATCGAAAGGTATGTCCTTGCTTCTGTAATCTATGTCGCCGAATTCCTTAACAAAAAACTCCTCGATTTCATTGAGGAGTTTTTTGTTTTTCGCGAGCAATCCGATTATTAATTTTACCTGCTTAGGTCTCCCTGGCTTTCCCATAGTTAAAACTTATACCCTATCTTTCTTAAAAGTTCCTTCCTTACTTTAATTTTTTATTATCTGTAATTCCGGCTGGTCCGCGTTACCTGATGAGACATAGGCCTCAACGGCTTTCTGGTCTTTTTTGGATATGTCGGTGAAAAATATGGCTACGTTGTAATGCGCCCTGTCAGTGTTTTCCAGTATCACCGGTTCCGACCTTACGACCACTCCTCTGGCCCTTATCTTTTTCGTATACCTGCCATTACCTTTTACAGGGACCAGCATTATCACTTCTATCTTCGACATCACAGGCAGGAGCCTCGTAATCCTGCAGTATATGCCTGACGGGCTGATGTCTACTGTCTCGGTGATAACGTCAAAAGACTTGTCCGCTATCTTAAGAGGAAGCTGTTTTTTTGCCCGCAGGTGTTTGCGACGTTCTTTTATCATGATACTTTAGGATCCCTTTTTCTTGGTTTCCGCCTCTTTTTTAGCTTCGGCTTCCTTTTTGGCGGCAGCCTGGCTCGCCAGCTTCCAGCATCTCTTACCGCAGTAATAACCGCCGTTCCTGTAATACCAGCGCTTTTTCTGCAGCCTCTTATTGCATTTTACACAGTTAGTAGGTTTCTCGACAGGGGCTTTTTTAGCCGCTTCTTTTGTTTCCTCAGCCATTTTTAATCCTCCGTATTGGACATTCGTGGCATAATGGTTTTGCGGGCCTGCATATATTTTTGCCCAGCTCAACTATCAGCGCGTGAAACTCATTGAATAGTTTTTCTTCCGCCGGCAGGTTTTTCATTAACAGGCCCTGCACTTCCTCGTACGCGGCGCTGTCATTTATAAAACCGTGCCTCGAAAAGACTCTTTTTGTATAGGCATCGACCACAAACACAGGTTTATGACCGGCGTAGAGCAGGATACTGTCAGCCGTCTCAGGGCCTATACCGCTTACTTTTAATAACTGCTCCCTGAGTTCCCAGGTGTCTGTCTTGAACATCCTGTCCAGACTCCCGCCATAAGACAGGTTTAGGAAACTCAAAAAGTTCTTTAGCCTTCGGGCCTTTACGTTAAAATATCCGGCTGGTTTTATGAGCGTAGAAAGCCTTTTTTCAGAAATACCTGAAAGCCGGCGCGCATTAAGCGCCTTTTCCTTTTTCAGGTTAACTATTGCTTTCTCGACGTTTGACCAGGCCGTGTTCTGGGTCAGTATCGCTCCCACTATTATTTCCAGCCTGGTGTCGCCAGGCCACCAGTGTCTGGGCCCGAATTTTTCAAATAACAGTTCATATATCCTTAATAACTTTTCGGTTTTTTTCGCCTTTTTCAACGTTCTGAACGTTCTTTTATTTGCGAGGCCACATCGATGATCTCGTTGTAATATTTCGAGTCTCTCTTTACGGGCTGCTTTACGTATTTTCTTTTTTGAAAATGCTCTTTGAAGGACGAGGCTGTCAATAGAGACGAGCGGCCCTCGTCTTTTATCTCGAATGAGGTAATGAGGCTGTGGCCTATAGCTGCTCTCGCGTCGGCCCACAGCTCTTTTAACACTGAGAGCTCTATGGGTTTACTAGCGAGTATCAGGCCGTCCGCCCTGTTCGACGAGATCACCGAAAACCCGTTTTCCCTGAGGATCATGCCCGCATAGGAAAAAACAGAATTTTTGGTATTGTATATTTCCAGGCTTATGGTATCTCCCCCGATAATTGCCTCTGATAGGATATGTGATACGCCGGCGTCCTCTTCCGCAGTATAAGCCTCGGTCCTTTTGACGATTAATATCTCGTCGTTTTCCCGTATTTCTTCGCCGCTTTCAGCTTCCAGTATTTCCGCGGCTGAGACGTCGGGTCTGACTTCGATAATATACGCTTCGGCTATCTTCTTTCCTCCCCTATGGACTATCAGGCCGTCCCCTATTTCCACCCCATCGTCCTCACCGGCCTTTATCACAAAGAAATCCTGGTCAGTATTCGCGATAAATACGGTGGAATTTATCTCTATCTCTTCGGAGAAGCCGGATATCTGGCACGCGAGCAGGGAAAATAAAAAAAGACATATAATTTTTCTCATCCTAGTTTGTATTTTAATACAAATCCAAAAAGAAAACAAGAAAAATTTTTACAAAAGGAATGCTTAGGAAGGATTAATGAATGGTGTATCTGCAGCCTTTGTCAAACGTGTTTTTGAAGTCGAATCTGTCGGCGAAATCTTTCTTTGTGTCTTTTTCGGTCTTGCCGAGAATACCCGCGTTTATCATGACAAATACTATCTCCCCGAAATCGTCTGTCTTCTTGACTCCCCAGTGCTCAAGGACAAGCCTGGCCATGGGACCGAATTCTTCAAGGGCGTATTCCCTGATCCCCTCGAGGAGCTCTCCTCCGGAGACATGGCCTTTTCTCTCGAGTTTCTTAGTCGTAAATCCTAGCGCGGACATTACGAAGGAATAAGCCTCAGGATCGTATCTTTTGTCTTTATCGAATACGCTCAGCAGGGCCATTACTTTATTGATGCTGTAAGGTTGTTTTCTTCCTGACATAGTGTTAAAAAGTATACCTGCTGATGTTTATTTTGTCAAGGGGGGTTACCGGGGTATTTTCGGGATGAAGACCTCTACTATTCGCGGGTCAAACTGAGTACCTCGGTTTCTTAAAAGTTCGTCTATAGCTATATTTAAAGGCAGGCTCTTTCTGTAGGGCCGATCAGACGTCATGGCGTCAAAGGCGTCAGCTACCGTAAATATACGGGCCAGAAGCGGAATTTTTTCCTTTTTCAAGCCGTCAGGATAGCCTCTGCCGTCGTACCGTTCATGGTGGTTTCTGACTATGGAGATATCCTTATGAACAAATCCGAGGTTTTTGAGTATCATGGAGCCTATGACAGGATGCAGGTTTATCTGTAACCTTTCGGCCTTTGTGAGAGGGCCGTTTTTATTTAGTATAGCGTCGGATAAAGCTATTTTGCCCAAGTCGTGGAGCTTGCCAAGGGAGGACATTATTTTCAGCTTTGATCTTGGTAACTCCAGACTCTTCGCTATTTCTAAAGCGTATTTAGTGACTCTGTAGCTGTGACCTTTCAGGCAATAAGCCCTTGCCTCAAGAGCCAGGATAAGAGCTTTCGCTATTTGATAGTATAGTTTTTTGCTCATAGGGTATTACCCTTATTATTATCTTTTAAAAAGGTGTTATCCAATATAATTATACACTACATTGGCTGAAAATTCAATAAGTAATGTTTAGGATTATAATTAATTAAGAGGTAAGGACGGGCCTAAAAACCTGGCGCCTACTGAAAATCTTTCTGAATGAGGGTATTTTGAAACCCATACTACCTCACCTACCGCTTTTATGAAGTCGCGGCTTTCAGGGAGCTGGGTCTCGAAGACCAGCTGGGTTGATATGGGGAAAAATTCGGTCGAGACAAAGCCTATCCCTGTCTCGCTTATGTCCCTGCCGAGGGTATTTGAAAAGGCCTGGCTGCCTTTTTGCTGATAACGCACCGAAACCGCTAAGGCGGACCTTTTGGCTATTCTCCGCTCACTGTTCATACTATTAGTTTACTAGAAAACCTGTACTTTGTCAAAGGTTTATTCATTATTACTGAGTATCTTCTCCACCACGTCGTTTATGCGCATGGCGTCTTTTCTTTTTATGTCGGTAAACTCTATGCCGGTATCGAATATTTTGTTCTTGTCCGTTTTTTTCGCCACTACCCACACGATGGCGCCGTCACATCTTATCACAGGCTGGCCGTCCATAAGGTCAAGCTGTATCTCCACGGGAGCGAAGATCCCCAGGTCTTTAGGCAGCATGACGCATATGCCCCCTATCCCTATGTTCTCTGTCTTGGCGGATACTGAGTCATCCTGGTCCTTTCTCTTTACAGAGATCACGCAAGGATAATTCGCCCTTGGAAACTTTCTTCTGTTTATCCCGCTCCACATATCAGGCCTCCTTATAAATATAAAGTAACTCTCTTGTTTTTAATATTATAAGCTAAATCCCAGCCTGATTCAAGAATTATCTTTTCAAATAATCTACTACCCGAATAGTTAGGTTACGCTTATGTTACGTGCTTGTCTTTTCGAAGGCCCTGCGAGAGCGAAAAGATAGTGAAACGGAGTGTGTACAGCGTAACGAAATATTGCAAGGATTACATAATTCTCAATACCTTTACACTTTTCTGTGTGTCACAAAAGTGTAAAGGTATTTTTTCTTTGATAGTTAGTTATAAAGGTGCTATAATTTTCATTGATATGTACCTTGAATTCTATGGTCTAAAAGAAAAACCGTTCAGCGTCACGTCTGACCCTAACTTCCTATACCTCAGCAGGAAGCACAGGGAGGCCATATCTCACATGCAGTATGGCATTGAGGAGCGAATGGGTTTCCTGGAAATAACGGGCGAGATCGGCACGGGCAAGACTACTGTATCCAAAGCTCTCCTGAATACCCTGGATGAGCACACCAAGACAGCTTTTATACTAAATTCCAACCTTTCGGAGATACAGCTCCTGGAGGCCATTGTCACGGATTTCGGGATAAAACTCAAAAACAAGAACAAGATAACGATGCTAAGCGAGCTTAACAAGTTTTTGCTCGAGCAGCTCAGGTGCAATAACAATACCGTGCTTATAATCGACGAGGCGCAGAACCTAAAGCCCTCTCTCCTGGAACAGGTAAGACTCCTGTCCAACCTGGAGACTGAAAAGGAAAAACTGCTGCAGATAATCCTGGTGGGGCAGCCCGAGCTTAAGGAAAAACTCGCGTCAAGGGAATTGGCCCAGCTTAGGCAGAGAATAGCCATAAGATACCATATACTGCCGCTTGACAGGGACGAGACAAAGGCCTATATCTCTCACAGGCTGAGCATAGCCGGATCCAACGGGAACAAGTTCTTTACGGAAGGCGCCATCGATGAAATCTACAGGTTCTCAAACGGCGTCCCGAGGCTGGTCAATATCGTGTGCGACAAGGCGCTCCTGGCGGGCTTCGTCGCCAATAAAAAAACTATAGACAAAGACACGATAAAAAAGTGCTCTAAGGAAATCGAGGGCGTGTTCGAATGAGCATCATTAATGACGCGATCAAGAAGGCGAGAAAAGAATTTGAGATAAAAAATAAGGTCGCACCTTCCTGCGTGCTGCGTGAAAACACTCCTGACGTCGCTGAGCCTAAGCAAACGGGGTCTGATGTCAAATGGACTGTTGTGGTCGTCGCTTCCCTGGTCATGATAGTTTCTCTTTTAGGTTCCCTTGCCCTCTACAAGCATTTTTCAAGGTCTACCGCGGCGTATGATAAAGCGGCGCGCGAAATATCCAATGTCTCCTCTCCTGGTTTTAATATGCCTTTTCAGAAGCAGGTCCTGCCCTCATCCGAGGTAAGGAACGCCATTGAGCTGAACGGGATAGTATACGGCCCTGAAGGCAAATGGGCCATTATAAATGACAAGATAGTAAGGGAAGGCGATTCTCTCCTGGGAGGCGAAATCACCCTTATAGCGAAGGATTTTGTGAAGATAGAAAAAGATGACGGCGAGGAGATAGTCCTGGATCTAAAATGAGGCCTCGTCCGTTCCTATGGTGGATATAGCTTCTTTGGCCGCGGCCTGCTCCGCGGCCTTTTTGTTCGGCCCTGAGCCTATGCCGAACCTCTTGCCCGTTATCAGCGCCTCAACTATAAAATGTTTCTTATGGTCAGGGCCTATTTCGGAGATGACCTTGTACGACGGGATAGTCTTGAACCTTTTAAGGACAATCTGCTGGAGAACGGACTTGTAATCCTTGGTCCCCTTGCCTTCTTTCACGAGCCGCAGTTCTAGTTTGAAAATCCTGTTTATGAACCTGGATGCCGGCTTCAGGCCTCCATCTAAATATATCGCGCCTATCAAAGCCTCCAGCGCGCACAGAAGATTTGAGGCGTGTTTTTTCCCGCCTGAAGCCTCTTCGCCTTTACCCAGCAGCATAGATTCCCCGATATGCAGTTCTTTCGCTATCCTGCCGAGCGTCGCCCCGCTCACCAGCTGTGACTTGTACCTGGTCAGGACTCCTTCGTCTTTATCCGGGTAATCGTTGTAGAGCACCCCGCTTATTATAATACCAAGCACGGAGTCACCCAGAAACTCCAGCCTCTCGTTGTCTCCGCTGCGGGATTTGTATTTTTCATTGGCATAGGATTTATGCGTCAGGGCCTGGTTCAGGAGGGATTTGTTTCTGAATCTATAGCCTATAGTCTTTTCGATGGATTTGAGTTTTTTTAAGCGGGCCTTATCTTTTTTTAAGTCCATATAAGGTTTTTATGGAGCCTCTTATTAAAGATTCGGGGATATTCTCTTTTATTACGGTTTCCCCTATGCTGACGGGCAATACGAACCTGTTTTTGCCGCGTATGAATTTTTTGTCATGGCCCAGGGCGCGCATGATCTTCCCCTCGCTCACGCCTTTTAAGGCAACCGGAAGGCCTGAGTTTTTTATGAGGGCCCTTATTTTCAGGTAGTCAGCCTCTGCCAGCAGATTTAATTTTATCGAGATAAACGAGGCCGCGAGCATGCCGAGCGCTATTGCCTGGCCGTGATTATATCTTTTGCCGTATCCGGCCGCTGTTTCTATGGCGTGCCCCACTGTATGGCCGAAGTTCAGGATTATCCGCGCGTCTTTATTGTCACGCTCGTCTTTTTCCACCACGCCCGCTTTAATGGAGCCGCATTCATAGACTACGCGCTCAAGCACCGCCGGATCCCGCCTTAATATCTTTTTAAGGTTTTTCCTGATAAAAGAAAATAACGCGGCCGATTTTATGACGCCGTACTTTATCACTTCAGCGAGGCCTGAGGCCAGCTCTTTTTCAGGGAGTTTTTTAAGAAAAGACACGTCGCTGTAGACAAGCCTGGGCTGGTAGAACGAACCCGCGAGGTTCTTGCCTATGTCCAGGTCTATGGCCACTTTCCCGCCGATAGATGAGTCTACCTGCGCGAGAAGCGTTGTGGGGACCTGCGCATACGGGACGCCTCTTTTGTATATGCTGGCCACGAAACCGGCGAGGTCGCCTATTACCCCTCCCCCGAGAGCCACTATAAATACCCTGCGGCCCAGTCCGTCGAATCTCGAGATCCTGTTCAATAGCCTCAGGCAGTGTTTTTCCGATTTCGCCGCTTCGCTGTCAGGAACAATTTCGAACCTCACATTGAGCCCGGCGGATAATAGGGATTTTTTCACGCCTGGGCCGAATAGTTTTTTCACCCGGGAGTTTGTGATAATCACGGCATCTGTCCCGAGATCCAGTTGTTTTATTATCCGGCCGAGTTTAGCTGTTTCATTCCGGCATATCATTATTTCATAACTTCTATCGCCTAGATTTACTCGGGTTTTTCTCATATACTGACTCCCAGGAACCGCGCCATGAGCGTTACCAACGGCCATATAAAGTTTCCTATAAGGCCGAGATAAAGCAGTCCAAAGATTATGACAAGGCCGTAAGGCTCTATCCTCGCGTATTTCACGCTTAGCTCTATCGGCAAGAGGCCCATCACTACCCTGGATCCGTCCAGGGGCGGTATGGGCAGGATGTTGAATATGGCCAGGACAAGGTTTATTATTATGGCAGAGCTTGTCACTGCAACGAATAAAGGATTGCCTGCCGCTCCAGCGAGTTTTAGTATAAAAGACAGGATAACGGCTAACAGGATATTGGCGCCCGGACCCGCCAGGCTTACCCATACCATGTCCTTTTTAGGGTTATGTAGGCTCTGAAAATCCACGGGGACAGGCTTTGCCCATCCGAATAATACGGGAGAATGGGTCACCAGCAGTATTAACGGGAGCAATATGGTGCCTATGGGATCGATATGCGCGGCGGGATTCAAGGTAAGGCGGCCAGCCATCTTCGCGGTTGAGTCGCCGAGCTTCCAGGCTACCCAGCCATGCGAGTACTCGTGTATTATTACTGCTAGAAAAAAAAGAACCAAGCTTATAGCCAGATTCATCATTCATCCTCAATGGAAAACCGCAGCTGGCTTGAGTGTATCCACCCACTTGTGCCTTCGGGAGGGAATATCTTATACCAGCCGGACTCTTCCCCCACTATGTATATCTTTTTGGGATTAGAGACCCGCCCGAGTATGGCGTATTTTGTGTCAGGGCCTGCCCTCAGGTTTACGCGCTCACTAGTCACCTCAGCCTCTCCTTTTTCGGAAACTTCCCCGACAAAATCACTTTTTATGTATACATAGGCCTTCCTGGGCAGGTTGATCTTGTACCAGCTGTAGCGTTTCCCGATAATCTTTACGGGGTCGCCTTTTTCCAGTGTGCACAGGCTCGTGAAGTTTACGTTATCCCCGGCCCTGATATTAGTCCCGTCGTTTTTCACGAAACCGATTTTGGAGAGGTCCTCATATCCATCCTGCGGGAAACATGTCCCTGACAACAGGAAAAACGCTATCATTAAAAGAGAAAGCACTCTGATGAAACGCATATCATCTCCTTCTTTTTATTATTTTTTCTTCTCGGCTTTTTTATCGGCCTTTGGGGCAGCTTCTTTCTGCGGGGTGGCGGCAGGGGTTCCCTCCGCTCCGGCGGCAGTTACTGCTCCTTCTTCGGGCTTCTCAGCTGCTTTTTCTTTCTTTACTTTAGTCCTTACTATCTTCAGCTTGGGCAGGCCGAAGACCGAAGACTCGTCCCGTAGAAGACCTTTGTCTTTCAGGGTAAAAAACCTCTCATATCTTTTAAGGACAGATCTTAATTTTTTTCCTACCTTTGAGCTCTTTAGACTTGGGTGCAGTGACATTTTACCTCCTTTATAATTCTTTATCGTAAACGTAACAATCGTTATACCTGTTTCTGAGTTTTTCCTTAAGACGCCCGGCCTCTGTCTTCGTGGCAAGGCCTCCCACGTAAAGCTGATAATACTCCCCTGATTTTCTTATGTCCGCGTTGTATCCATCCCTGCGAAGATCGTCTCTTTCTCTCTCCGCGGGCCCCAGGCCCTTGAAGGCTGCCAGCTGCAGGACATGCTTCCCTTCTGTCCTGGCAGGTGTTTCTACGGAGACAGGAGGCTCTCTTGAGACTTTTTCATTATCCCGACTTATATCTAGCACCGCTATGTTACCAGCAGGCGTGAGGAGGCCGGATTCCCGCCTGCCTTTTTCCACTCCCAGGGAAAAACATATAATGCACACTATCAGCAGGCTTATCGAGAGAAATATAATGTTTTCATAAGAGACCGTAATACTGTCTTTTATGCGGGGAATCAAAAACCTCGTTTTTGTCTGTACTTTTTTTTCCGTGCCCTGAAATTGCTCGAAAAGGTCTTTTTCCTGTCTTCCCTGAAATTTCGCGCTCATAAATTATATCACAGATCACTGCATTTGTCAGACTAATGGTTTTATGTGTTTCTCGATCTGTTTTATTACTCTCTTTTCCGTCGTGTATGAGTACGCGTCCGTGGACGCGGTCTTGTGGTTAACGACCATGCCTTTTTTTACCAGCTGGGCAAGGGCCTTCTGGACCTTGGCCGAGTCACAACCTATCCATACAGATATACCTTTGGCCGTATCGATAGAATGAGGGTTCTCGTTTAAAAAAAGCAATATTTTCCTTGTGACTTCGCTCTTCAGCAGCTTTTTCATCTCTTGATCAGGAGGTTATAGAACATTTTTTTCAGGTCTAGTTTTTTTAAGGCCGAGATAAAGGCCACTACCGCTTCGGGGTCGAACTGAGACCCTTTGTTTCTCTCTATTTCTTTTATCGCCTGAGATATCGTTATCCGCCTGTTTTTATAGGGCCTCAGGGAGACCATTGCCTCAAACGCTTCGACCACCGCCATGATCCTGGCCCCCGGGGGGATCTGCTCGCCCTTTAATCCGTTCGGATAGCCTTTACCGTCGTATCTCTCGTGGTGGTGTATTATAATGGGCATGGCGGGCTTGAGAAATTCCAGAGGCTGAAGTATCTTGAGACTCTCAATGTGTTGTTTTTTTATGATATTGTATTCCCCGCTTGACAGGCCGCCTTGTTTTCTCAGTATCTTGTCTGGTATGCCGAATTTTCCCGTATCAGGGAGAAGCGCGGCGTAATGCAGGCTCTTTATTTCTTCCCTCGACAGCCTCATTTCCTCGGCCACGGCAAGAGTGATCTTTATGAACCTCTCGGAGTGGGTGTACATGTTGGGGTATTTCGCGTCCAGCAGCACGGCTAGGGATTTAATGCTTCCATAAGCCGCTTTTTCCTGCTCCTCGTAGAGTTGGGCATTCCTTATGGCGATTACGGCCTGTTCCGCGAGTGTCAGCAGTATCTCAAGGTCAAAATTATTAAAAGAGACCCTGTTTGTCTTGTGCTTGACGCATATGACGCCCATTATGTCCTCTTCTATGAGCGGCACACATATAAAACTGTGGGATATGTGGGCCTTGCCTGATTTGGCGACCTTGCCTATCATCCCTGACCCGATCCTAATTTTTCGGCGCTTCTTCCCTTCTTTATTGCCGTTATGGTTAAGGTCAATAACGGCTTTCGGAGTCAGGTATTTCCCGGATTCGTCAATGAGCATTATGGAGCATCCCCTGCACCTCATTACCTGCAATGAAAGCCTCGCCATCCTTTCTATAAGCTCATCCATATCCAGTGTCGACGAAAGAAGCCTATGGATAGTATGGATGGTAGATAACGCTATCGCCCTCGGCCTTATGGTATCATAAAGCTTGGTGAGCTCCTGCTCTTTCTGGAACTCCTTCAGGGCAACGCTTATGTACATCTTAACGAACGCGGTGGTGATCTTATCCAGTGGCTGGTTCAGGTGCATCCCGATTATGTAACCATATAGGTTATCGCCCTGTTTTACAGGTATGGTTATGCAATACTTGCCGCATGAACATGTAAAGCTCTCCGCATCTTCCGGCAGTTTCCGCTTGAGCTCTTCCACTATTTCCGGGTGAGTCTTCTGGTTGTTCTTTACGGGCTCGCAGTCCTGGTCCAGGAACAGGCATTTCATCCTCTTATTGCCCATGATCTCCGAGAAAACCTGTTTGAGCCCGACGATAGAGGCGGACTTGCAGAATTTCATCAAAAAATCTTTTTTCTGTTTTTTGTCAAACTCGTTCATAAGGGTCGAATAATTTCTTGTACTCGTTCAGGGCATACCTATCCGTCATTCCGGCTATATAATCGCATACGACCCTGTGGATGCCGTATTTTTTTATCTTTCCCTGGTCAGAAGGCGGAAGCTGTTCGGGCTTTTCCAAATAGACGTTAAAAAGTTCGGTGATAAACCTCCTGGCCTTATCCGACATGCGTATTACCCTGAAATTACTGTACAGGTTCTTCATGAGAAACACCCTGAATTCAGAGCGCTTGGCTTTCATGTCCCCTGAAAAAGAAATAAGCTTCTCGGGGCACTTCTTCACGTCAGATAATTTTTTTATGTCCTTTTCCCTGATGTTTTTTTCGGACGCTTTAAGGAGGTCCTTTATCTGCTGGTCTATCAGAGACCTTATTATCTGGTACCTCCTTATCTTATCAGGGAGGCTCGAGCTCCTTTTTTTTACCTCAAGTCTCGCGGCCCGCCATAATTCCAGCCTGGACAGCTGTTTCTCGTCTATCAGGCCTGAGGTAAGGCCGTCGTCGATGTCATGATTGTCATACGCTATCTCGTCCGCGGCGTCCACGACCTGGGTCTCCAGTGTGGGCGAGAACTCGGGTTCCAGCTCGACCAGCCTATCGGCCTTGTCAAACATCGTGGTGTGTTTGTTTATGCCTTCCCTGACCTCCCAGGTGAGGTTCAGTCCTGAGAATTTCGGGTATCTTTGCTCCAGCTCGTCTACTACCCTGAGCCCCTGGAGGTTATGGTCAAAGCCGCCCCTGTCTTTCATGAGATGGCCCAGGGTCTCTTCTCCCGCGTGCCCAAATGGCGGATGGCCTATATCATGGGAGAGCGCGATGGACTCCACCAGGTCCTCGTTTAATGTCATGACCCTCGCTATAGATCTCGCTATCTGACTGACTTCAAGGGTATGCGTCAGTCTTGTCCTGTAATAATCTCCTTCGTGGTTTACGAAGACCTGTGTTTTATACTCGAGCTTGCGGAACGCCGCGCTGTGTATGACCCTATCCCTGTCTCTCTGGTAGCAGGACCTGTATTTTGGTTGCGCCTCAGGGTATCTCCTGCCTTTGGTGTCCTTACTGCGCATGGCGTAAGGAGCGAGCAGTTTGCTTTCCTTTTCCTCTATGTCTTTGCGCGTCAGCATATCTTCCTTAACTTTTTAAGAGCCTCCGCAGTTCTTTCAGGGACTGCGGGAGCACCTTTGTAGTGCCTGTGACAGGCATAAAATTTGTGTCCCCGCTCCATCTGGGCACTATATGTATATGAATATGGTCCTTGTATCCCGCCCCCGCCACCGTGCCTGTATTAATGCCAATATTGAACCCATGGGGTTTCAGTTTCTTCTCCAGCAGACGCTGCATGTCCTGGACAAGATTCATGATGTCAAGGAGTTCCCTGTCGTCAAGCCCCTTGAGGTCTTTTACATGCCTGTAAGGGCTCACCATCACATGACCATTATTATAGGGGTATGTGTTTAACATAGCAAATGAGAATTTTGATTTTTTAACAATCCGAGATTCCGCGGCCCCGGTTTTTTTGACACAGAATATGCATTTCTTTTTTTTCTTCCCTCTCACGAATTTACTTCTCCATGGAGCCCATAATCGATCCATAACATACCTTCCCGTAAAGTTAGCTTAGCTTATGTATAGCTGCCTTTATTTCCCCGTCTTCTATCTCAATCATGCCGTATGACCTGTAAGGAGCGAACGTGGTGTCCGTGGCACTCCCTGGGTTAAAGAAAAGGACGTTATCTATGTATTCGCTCATAGGCATATGCGAGTGGCCGAAGATTATTATATCCGGCTTCTGGCTTAAAAACTCCTCCTTCAGGATGGATACGAGCATGTCAGGATTTCCGTATCCGTGCATAACGCATATTGTTTTCCCTGCCACCTTAATGATTTTCTTCTTTTCCAGCGCCGCCTGCGCCCTTGGCAGGTCCATATTGCCGCAGACAGCCTCTACCTTCGATATCTTTTTAAGTTCTTCCAGAACAAAGAGGTCTATCAGGTCTCCGGCGTGCACGATGAGGTCACAGCCCTTAAGAGCACTGATAAGCTCAGAAGGAAGGTCGCAGCAGTTAATCGGGATATGCGTATCTGATATTACCCCTATTTTCATACAGCGTCAGTATACATGCGGCTTACCATACAGCTCCATCAGCACGTTGAGGCTGTCCAGGTCCCACACCCAGAATTTGGCCTCTTTGGCCATTAGGTAAGCGTTCTCGTTTATGCCCGCCAGGGCGATTACGATATTTCTGTTTATCCTGGTCTTGCCGTTTTTCTTTTTGGAGCCATTCACAAGGTCAGATATGTCGTTTTCAGTGACAGGTTCTTTTTTGACGGTGCAGAGCCAGTTGAGCTTGCCGCTTTCCGCCATAAAACTCGTCCCGTTCAGCGAGGCGTTTTCGAGCCTCTGGACAGAGTTGAAAGAAATAAACTTGTGCCGCCGCCCATTCAACTGTATTACGTCGTTCTTGAACAGCTTAAACAGGTCAGTGATCCTCGCCGAAAGCTCTTTCTCGAATTCCGCCATGAAGACGTTAAGATGCCCGGACACGTCTTTTATGAAACACTTTTCCTCGACAGTCTCGTCTATGCTGAAGGACATTATCCTTTTTATGTACACGGATTTGAGCCAGAAGGCGAATAGCTTTTCCCTGAACCTGTAGAGCGACCCGTTCCGCGCGATTATATCCATCTCCACGAGCCTGTTCAATATCCTGGAACAGTCGCGGGCCTGAAGCCGCGCTGACTTTACTATCTCATGCTGCTTCTTGTTTTCGGATGAGAGCGCTATAAGGGCCGCGGCTGAGCGTGAGAGAAGCTTACCGTCCGAAATCTTAAAGAAGAAACTCGAGAACAAGTTATTCAGTACCCCGTTTTTCCTGAATAGTGACGCGGTGACAGCATGCTCTATAAGGCCGGGATAATCATCCCGGCGGACCTTGTCCGAAAACACGGCTTTCTCTATCTCGTCACATATCACGCGCATATAAAAGGGCTTATTGCCGGTAAACGAGGCTATAAAATCTATATAGGCCTGCGGCAGGGGTATGTCCTTTAAGATATCCTGCAGAAAAGACCTGCTCATGTCGGCGTCAAAAGGCGGTATGAGTATCTTCTCGAAATTTCCGAAAAGAAGCGAGAGCTTTTCGGACAAGAGGCGCTGGGACAGCGTGTTTTTGGAGCTGATAAGGAGGAACATCGTGTCTTTCTGGATCATTATTTTTTTCGCCAGTGTCCCGAACGCGTGCTTGAGCGTGAAGTTGTCAAGGTTATGGAATTCATCCATGATCAAGAGGCATCTTTTTTTGCTCTCTTCGCACATGGCCGCGGGTATGTCCAATAGATACGAATAGGCCTCGTCAAGACGGCCTTTTTCTATGTCACGCAGGACACGTTGACACGCCTCGGCCGTCTTTGGATACTGCCTCGCGAGGTCCTCTATCAGGACCATGGCGTCAGTGGGTTGCGCCGCCAGGGGGTCTGAGTGGAACAGCTGGAAAAGGGCGGATTTTATGAATCGCTTAGCGTAAAACTCAAAGGGCTCTATCTTGACCTCTATGTAGACAGGGATGACGGATTCTTTTTTTACGTCCCCTGAGTCGAGTAGCTGTTTAATAAGGGAGGTCTTCCCTATGCAGGGTTCGCCCAGGATGGCTATATTCTGCCTGTAGCCCTCTGAAAAGGAGTTGATTCGGCGCGCGAGCAGATTCAGTATGGATGTCCTGCTGTGTGACATAGTCAGCCGGTCTCTCTTTCGAACGTTATAAATTCACAGCCCTGCTTATCGGCAAACAACAGTTTCGCCTCTCTAGTAAGCGCCAGGGAGAGCTTCATAAGGTTGTAGCAGTTTTTGCCTATGATCTCTTTTTTTATGGTATAACAATGTTCGGGATTAGTTTGATTATACTCGGCCTGGAAGTCGGATGAGAACTCTATCCTTACGCGCACCTCTTCCCCGCACTCGGAGCATTTCACCACGGCGCGAAATACGTTTCTTTGCTTTCTCATGGAAAATTTGTTAACGAATCTCTTTATATCCATCTCTTTATACCCTAATGATATTAGTATGTCTTTGACGGCCGCGTCGAACCATGGAGCGGGTGATGGGAATCGAACCCGTCGTTCGCTCCGCTCACTCCTTAAAAAGAAACCCTTGATGGTTTCTTTTTAATGTTTTTCTTCCTTCCGCAAAGAAGTGTAGTGCGCCGATAGGGGAAAACACTCTTTTCCCCTAAAACCCCTTTTTTGGGTCCTCTTCCCAACAGTATTTTGGAGCGGGTGATGGGAATCGAACCCACGCTGCGAACTTGGGAAGCTCGAGTTCTACCATTGAACTACACCCGCGGCCAACTCGTCTTTTTGATTGCGCGCCCAGCCCCGAGCAGCCTTTGTGTTTCAGTATATGCTGCGAGGGGTCTTACGCCATTGTCAATTTCCTGAAATTATTATACCTCTTTTCTATATCTTTCTTTTTCAGCTTAAGAAACCTGTTTACGCTGAAATCCTCGACCGTAAAAGACGCCATCACGGAACCGTGGAGCAATGCGCTACGCACGGTCTCGTCATTTATTCTGCCAGACC
Source organism: Candidatus Omnitrophota bacterium (assembly GCA_018814825.1). GTDB lineage: Bacteria > Omnitrophota > Gorgyraeia > Gorgyraeales > Gorgyraeaceae > JAHIEN01. The sequence goes on along the minus strand of JAHIYJ010000021.1, from coordinate 24,105 downwards.
TGGCCAGATACCCCATAAACCCTCCGGCGAACGTGTCGCCGGCGCCTGTCGGGTCACAGACAGTCTCCAGCAGGTACGCTGGCGTCAAAAGAAGCAGCCTGTCTTTAGCAAAGAGTATGGCGCCGTATTCCCCTCTCTTTATGATAGCTAAGCGCGGACCCAGCGAGAGCAGGTATTTCCCGGCCTTCATTATGTTTGACTCTCCCGAAAACAGCCTCGCCTCCGCGTCGTTTAAGAACACGAAAGAGACCTTTTTCATGAGCCTTTTAAGCGCGGGTCCCTTGTTCTGGATCCAGTAGTTCATGGAATCGCAGCCGATAAACCTCTTGCCCTTAAACTGCTTTAGTATGAAAAGTTGGAGGTCCGGGTCTATATTGGCCAGGAAAATAAACTCGCTGTTTTTGTAAACCCCGGGTATCTTCGGCCTGAAGTCGGCGAATACGTTCAGCTGCGTCTCTATGGTCTTCGCGCAGTTCAGGTCCTCCACGTAAGAGCCTTTCCACCTGAAGGTCTTGCCTTTTTTCGTTTCCAGCCCCTTAGTGTCCACGCCGAAAGATTTTATCAGCGAGCGGTGCCTGTCCGGGAAATCCATGCCCACGGTGGCCACCAGGTTAACCCGCGCGAAAAAACTCGCGCTTATGGAAAAATAGGTAGCCGAGCCCCCGAGCACTTCCCTGGAACTGCCCATCGGGGTAGTTATGGTATCAAGCGCCACGGAACCTATCACAAGTATCTTTTTCATCTAAAGTACCTCTTTATTATTTTCATGGAGCAGTAATCACTGCACATGGTGCAGACGTCGCTTTTCTTCGGCATGGCTGATTTCCTGTATCTGGCGGCTTTTACGGGGTCTATGGATTCTTTTATCTGAGATTTCCAGTCGCGCCGCGCGCGATAAAAAGACATCCTTCTATCCTTCTCCAGCGCGCCGGGCACACGCTTTGCTATATCGGCCGCGTGCGCCGCTATCCTCGACGCAATGACTCCGTCTTTCACATCGTTTTCGTCCGGTATCCTGAGATGTTCGGAAGGGGTTACGTAACACAGGAAGTCAGCCCCGTAAGCTCCAGCCATCGCCCCTCCTATGGCTCCTACTATATGGTCGTATCCCGGGGCGATATCCGTAACCAGGGGGCCCAGGACATAAAAGGGCGCATTGTCGCATATTTTTTTCTGTATCATTACGTTTGACTCTATCTGGTCAATGGGGACATGTCCGGGGCCCTCGATAATAACCTGCGCGTCATTTTTCCTAGCCTTTGCCGCCAGCTCCCCGAGGATAATCAGCTCCTGGATCTGAGGTCTGTCTGTCGCGTCCACAAGCGCGCCCGGCCTCATACCGTCCCCGAGGCTCAGGACTATGTCGTATTTTTTCGCTATTTTTACAACATCATCAAAATACTCATAAAAAGGGTTCTCTTTTTTGTTTAATATCATCCATTCCGCGAGAAAGACGCCGCCTCTCGAGACCATTTCTATGAGCCTTTTCTTTTTTTTCAGGCGGCTCAGTACATCCTGAGTCACGCCGCAGTGGACAGTGAAAAAATCAACGCCGTCCTGGGCCTGTTCCTCCAATACGGACAGGATATCCTCTTTTGTCATCAGGGATATCTTACCTTTTCTGGAGCAGGCCTCTATCACCGCCTGATACACAGGGACAGTGCCCACAGGGACTGTCGAGTTTCTCAATATAGCCCTGCGGATCTTTCTTATGTCACCGCCCGTGCTGAGATCCATGACCGTGTCCGCGCCGTACTGTATGGCGGTTCGCAGTTTTTTTAGTTCGAGATTAACATTTACCCTGTCCATGGACGTGCCGAGATTAGCGTTTACCTTGGTGGCAAGGCCTTCTCCGACAGCGCATGGCCGTATCTTTCGCCTGGAGTTTTTCAGGATAACCACGCTGCCGTTCTTGACGCGTTTCCTTAAAACCTCGGGCGGGACGCCTTCCTTCTTTGAGACATAGCGCATCTCGGGAGACGTCTTATTCAGTTTAGCGTATTCTAGCTGAGTCATTGTATTTTTTTTCGATTTCGTATACTTTAAATCTTATATTTCTGTATCTGCGGCTTGCGGCTTCATCAATTACCTTAGTGCATTCCTCAAGGACCCTTAAGGATTCTTTCGCGCGTTCTATGTTGGCCATGAATACGCCGGACAGGCCGTTGCCTTTTGATCTTTTCAGGTCACTGAATTTCATGAGGTCTTTTTTTACATCTCTTGAGCTGACAAGTTTTTTCAAAGCGAGGTTTTTGGAGCTTAAAACAGCCCTGGTCGCGGAGTGCCTGGCATTTTTTAATAATCCCGCGAGAGATTTTTTTGGCATGGTAAACCTGGATATGTCCTCGCAGACCCTGAGCCCTTCCCTGGCCCTGTTTAAGTTCGCGTCTATAATTCGAAGTATCTTTTTCATGCTATCGCCCAGCCTGACAATTCAAGAGGATTTTTTTTATAACGGCCTTTGTTGAATGGCCGTTCAGGTACGGCAGGCTCTTTACCTTTCCGCCCTCGCGCTGGACAAAATCAGCACCCACTATATCTTTTACAGCCCAATCCCCGCCCTTGACGAGGACGTCCGGGCTTACGGCCTTGATCAACTTTATGGGAATTGGTTCTGAGAATATGACGATAAAATCCACACTTTCAAGGCCGGACAATACCTTCGCCCTGCTGTCCTGAGACATGATCGGCCGGGCATTACCTTTTAATCTCCTGACAGAAGAGTCGCTGTTCAGCCCTACGACAAGCACATCTCCCAGCGACTTTGCCTTAGCGAGGTAGTCCACGTGACCAGGATGAAGGATATCAAAACACCCGTTAGTAAAGACAATCTTCTTTTTTCTCGCCCTAAGAGCCTTTAAATCCCTCTTAAGCCCCGTCAGGGTCTTTATCTTGTTATAACCCATTTTCTATTAACTCGCACACGATATGGCCTATTGTAATGTGAGATTCCTGCACGCGCGGCGTATTGTCTGAAGGTACACAGACGGATAGGTCAGCTATCCGGGATAGCCTTCCCTTGTATTTACCTGTCAGCACAGCGGTTTTCATTTTTATCTTTGACGCCTTTAGTATTCCTCGGAACACGTTTTCGGATTTTCCGCTTGTGGATATCCCCAGGGCCATGTCCCCTTTTTCGCCCAGCGCCTCGACCTGCCTCTCGAAGATGCGCTCGAAGCTATAGTCATTTGCCAGGGCCGTGAGGATGGCTACATTGGAAGAGAGGGCGATGGCCGGGAGAGAGCGTCTTTCTTTCTTGAACCTTCCGACAAGTTCCGCGGCGATATGCAGGCTATCGGCCGCCGAGCCGCCATTTCCGAAAATAAGTATCTTGTTCCCTTTTTTCACGGTCTCAAGCATCATCCTGGCCAGCTTATATATGTTCGAGGCCTGGTTCTTGAGGAGTTCCTCTTTTACCTGTATGTCTTCCTTTATAGATGCTTCTATTTTATTTTTCATAAGAATTACACTCCAAACCCGCATTGCAATTTAATTGCAATGCGGGTTTGATAAAAACTATATTTAATTATCCAAAGAATATCTTGGCTATCTCGTAGAGTTCCATGTCAACTGTCTTTAATTTAGAGATGGCTGCCTTGATCGGCACGGCCTTTATCTTGAGCCCCTCCAGCGCTGTCATCTTGCCGTAATCTTTTTTAAGCACCAGCTCCATGGCCTTTACGCCGAATCTCGTGCCTAACACTCTGTCAAAGGCCGTAGGAGTCCCGCCTCTCTGTATGTGGCCCAGCACCGTAACCCTTGTCTCATAGCCGGTGTTTTTCTCTATCTCGTCCCCGAGTATGTGGCCTATGCCGCCAAGCCTGACATGGCCGAACTGGTCGAGTTTCTCTTCCTGTATGACCATGGTACCTTCCTTGAACTTGGCGCCTTCGGCGACCACCACTATACTGAAGCTCTTGCCCCTCTCGTGGCGTTTTTTAATAAGGTCGCATACTTCTATGAGGTCTATGGGCAGTTCCGGTATCAGGATCACGTCCGCCCCTCCGGCTATCCCTGCCTCAAGCGCTATCCAGCCGGCATGCCTTCCCATCACCTCGACCACCATTATTCTGTTGTGTGATTCAGCTGTTGTGTGCAGCCTGTCAATGGCCTCGGTGGCAATATTGATCGCGGTATCAAAGCCGAATGTCACGTCAGTGCACGAGAGATCATTATCAATGGTCTTTGGGGCGCCTACAACATTGAGCCCCTCGTCGCAGAGCTTTGCGGCCACGCCCAGGGTGTCCTCCCCGCCTATGGCTATAAGAGCCTCCAGGCCTAATTTTTTGAAATTATCCTTTACCTTCTGGACAGACCCTTCTTTCTTGTAAGGGTTGGTCCTGGAAGTGCCGATTATGGTGCCGCCCTTGGACAGGATACCTGAAACTGTCGCCAGATCCAGATTCACTGTGTCGCAATCGACCATGCCTTTCCATCCATTTTTTATCCCTATCACCTGGTAACCTTCTTTAATAGCACACCTGACCACCCCTCTTATAACGGGGTTTAAGCCAGGGCAATCCCCTCCTCCCGTCAGCACTCCCACTTTTTTCATTATTTCCTCCTTGAAAAAATTAAATTACACTCCATCCAAACCCGCATTGCAATTAAATTGCAATGCGGGTTTGATATAATTAGGTTATGTCTTTATCTATTTACCGTACTCTATTTCGCCTTTGAAACCAGTGTCCGCCGGCGCCGTTACAGGGCTTTTAGGGTCCAGGTGAGCTATCTTTGTCACGTCCACTTTGATAGTCACTTTTTCTTCCAACCCGAGCATCTCCTGCAGCTTTATCCTTATAGCGTTCTGTATCTTCTCGGTTATTTCGGGTATATTGTACCCTGAATACAGTATCGCCCTAGTGGATACCTCCACTCCTTTTTTACTGGCAGAGAGGCTGGACTTGAGCTCTTTTATCTCGGGCATCTTATTTGTGAGTTTCTTTATGTAATCCTCTATCGCGGCGAGCGATACAGTGACCCTGCCGTATGGGTTGTCAAACGCGATAGTCTTAAGCCTGTGCATCTTGCCCAGCGATATACGGGCGATCGATATGTTGACAAAAATAAGGATAAGGCCTGTCAGCGCCATCCCGAGCCTCACATTGTCCGCGTGGGACAGCGAGCTGACCATTTTCACGATGACATCCAGGGACTCGGTGCGCAAGGACAGAGCTATCAATATGGCGCCGACTATAGAGAACAACAGTGTATATATAAAAATGGCGACAACGCTAAAAATCTTCATATCTCACCTCCTGCGCGGGTTAGTCGCTCGCGCTCATCTTTTCTACGTAATCTGTGGTAAAATCTCCTCTAAGGAACAGGGAATCCCCCATGACATGCCTGTGGAAAGGTATAGTGGTCTTTATGGGGGAAATCATAATTTCGTCCAGGGCCCTTCGCATTGTTCTTATGGTCTCCTGCCTGTTTTTGCCGTAGCATATGATCTTTGCTATCAGGGAGTCATAATACGGGGAAATAGTGTACCCTGAGTAGACGTGCGAATCCACCCTGACGCCAGGCCCGCCGGGCGGCAGGAAAATGTCTATCTTGCCGGGCGAAGGCATGAAATTATTATCGGGGTTTTCGGCGTTTATCCTGCATTCAATGGCCGAGCCGTTTAACTTTATGGAATCCTGTTTATAAGAAAGCTTTAGACCGGCCGCTATCTTTATCTGTTCCTTGACCAGGTCCACGCCGGTTACCATCTCAGTGACAGGGTGTTCTACCTGTATCCTGGTATTGACCTCCAGGAAATAGAAGTTTTCGTACCTGTCCATCAAAAATTCCACTGTTCCGGCGTTTACATAATTACAGGCCCTCACAGCCTTGACGGCCATGTCGCCTATTTTTTTCCTCAGCTTTGAGTTTATGGCCGGAGAAGGCGATTCCTCTATCAGCTTCTGATGCCGCCTCTGGATCGTGCAGTCCCTTTCTCCCAGATGTATTATATGCCCGTATTTATCGGCCAGGACCTGTATCTCTATGTGCCTGGGCTGTTCTATGTATTTTTCAAGATATACGTCGGGATTCCCGAAAGCCGCCTCCGCCTCCTGCTGGGCCGTTATAAAAGAACTGATCAGTCTCACGTCGTTGTGGCACACCCTCATGCCTTTGCCTCCGCCGCCGGCCGACGCCTTTATGATAACGGGGTACTTTAGTCTCTTCGCTATTTTTATAGCCTCTTCTTTTGTCTTTATTATCTCGGGGCTGCCGGGTATAACGGGGATGCCTATTTTTTGCATGGTCTGACGCGCGGTCATCTTGTCCCCGAGAAGCCTCATGTTTTCGGGCGTGGGTCCGATAAATGTGATATCGCACGATTCGCAGATCTCGGCGAAATGCGCGTTTTCCGCCAGAAAACCGTATCCGGGATGGATGGCGTCAACGTCGGTTATTTCCGCGGCGCTTATTATGGCGGGTATATTCAGGTAACTCTCGGACGGGGATGGCGGGCCAATACAAACTGCCTCGTCCGCCATCCTGGCGTGGAGGGACTCAGTGTCGGCCTCGGAATACGTGGCCACTGTCTTTATGCCCATTTCCTTGCAGGCGCGTATTATCCTTACGGCCACTTCCCCGCGATTCGCTATCAATATTTTTGAGAACATAACTGAGGACACGACTTACGAAAATCAAAGATTTTCGTAAGTCGTATGTCCGAATTTATCCTGAGGATGCAACTAAGAGGAGCATCCTCAGGATCTCTAAGATTGCTTCGGTCGCCCGCCTTCGGCAAGGCTCCCTCCAATGACTTACTATTAATTTATGCCGGTTCTACCATGAACAGGGCTTGGCCGTATTCTACGGGTGCGGCGCTTTCTGCTATTACCTCCATTATCTTGCCTTTTATCTCTGATTTTATCTCATTCATCAGCTTCATGGCCTCGATAATGCATACTGTCTGGTCGACCTCAATCTGCTGGCCGATTTCCACATAAGGCTTGGTTTCCGGGGAAGGCGACCTGTAAAAGGTACCTACCATCGGGGCGTTTATGGCAACCAGTTTCTTGTCCGGAGCCGCTTCTGTCTTCGCGGCCCCTGAAGAGACATCGGGCCTTATGGTCTCAACTACTCTTCTCGCGCCGGGCTCTTCGGAAACAGCTTCGAATTTCCCGGACAAAGACTTTTTTATCCGTATCTTTGCCCCTTCCCGTTCGATCTCCAGCTCTGAAAGGTCGTTTTCGTTCATCAGGTTGATCAACTCTTTAAGCTCTTTTAAATTCATGGCGAGGCTCCTTTTAATGAGCACTGTAGTTACGAAAATCAGAGATTTTCGTAACTACATCTCCTTTGATTCTCTTCTTTGAAGGTGCGAATTAACCCCGCACCTTTTATATATTCATCGTCTTTTGAACTGCTCGCTACAAAAGCCCAAGTTTATTCAAATACCAAAAAGGTACGGGGTAAGTTCGGACGGATAAGTTACGGAAATTAAAGATTTCCGTAACTTATGTCCTCACTTAGACCCGGCCTGTGTATTCTTTTGTCCTAGTATCTACGCGCACTACGTCACCCTTATTGATAAAAAGAGGCACAATGATATTCATCCCTGTCTCGGTTACAGCGGGTTTGTTGCCGGCCCTTGACGTGTCACCCCTTATGCCTGGTTCTGTGGACGCTATTTTCATGTCCACAAAGATAGACGGTTCAAGCGCTATCACTTTTTTATTATACACAAGGGCTGTAACCTCAATATTTTCCTTCAGGTAATTTATGACTTCCCCGAGCTGATCCTTACGAAGGGATATCTGGTCAAATGTATCGCGGTCCATGAATTCGTACATGTCGTGGGAAGAATACAGGTACTGGATGTTTTTCTTTTCTATATACACCATCTCCATTTTTTCGCCCGATCTCAGCGTCCTGTCCACTACGGTGCCCAGTTTTACGTTCTTTAGCTTCAGGCGCACAAAAGCCCCGCCTTTCCCCGGCTTGACATGCTGACGGTCTATGACGTAGTATACTTCCCCTCCGAGATCTACCGCGTGCCCTTTTTTTATCTGATTGATGTCTACCTGCATAATGTCTTCCCGCTGCTTCCCGTTAATATTTCGCAACCGTTCTTCGTGACCAATATAACGTCTTCGATCCTGACGCCTCCCCAGCCTGGTATGTAAACAGCCGGCTCAACTGTCACAGTCATCCCGGGCTTGAGCGCTGTATTATTTCTGCCTGAAAGGCCCGGGGCCTCGTGCGTTTCCAGGCCGATCCCATGGCCAAGGCTATGAACAAAATACCCACCAAGTCCCTTCTCGCTTATATATTTCCTGGATATACTATCTATAAAGCTTGCCCTAACGCCCGGTCTGATGCCGTCTATGGCCTTTTTCTGAGCGCCAAGTACTATATTGTATACACGGGAATACTCGCGCTCAATTTTACCTAAATAAACCGTCCTTGTCAAGTCAGAATTGTAACCATAATTCCTTACGCCTAAATCTATTACGACCATTTCCCCTTTTCTTATTTTCTTATCCGTGGCGACGGCGTGCGGCATGGAACAATTCTTGCCAGAGGCGACTATAAGGTCAAAGCTCGGTGGCCAGAAAGTTCTTTTCAGCATATAGCTCTCTATTTTTGTTTTCAGGGACTTCTCAGTATGCGGCTCCGCGAGGTTTCTCAGGCCATAGGCCATTGTCCGGCAGCCATGAGTACAGGCCTTTTTGATAAGCCCTATCTCATAAGAGTCTTTTATCATTCTCAAAGACTCAACCAGCTTTTTCGCTGGCACTAGCCTGGCCTTTTTCAGTTGTTTTTTGAACGCGGCAAATTCGGAATAAGTAAGGCTATCGGCCTCAAACCCTACCCGCTTGGCGCGCGCCTTATTTAATATGTAGCGAACGCGCGGAAGGGCGCTACCCGGGCCGGCTGTTACAATAGAGGTGTTTACGGCGCTTTTTTTATATTCCAGGGCGTACCTGGCGTCCGTGACGACAAAATTCCCGGATCGTGCTATTACCAGGACAGAGTCTTCCCCTCTTGAACCCGTAAGGTAAAAGATATTCTCTCTTTTCCTGACAAGCAAGGCGTCAAGGCTGTTTGACGCCAAGAGGGCCCTTAGTTTTTTCTGGCGGATTAGGTAACGCATGTTTTTAAAGCTATCTGGCCTTTGTCAGTTTTATCGCCGCTTCCAGGCCATAGACGTAGCTATCCAGGCCAAAGCCGGATATCTGGCCCCTGGCGACAGGCGCGACAAGGGAGTTATGCCTAAAATCTTCCCTGGAGTAGATATTGGAGAGGTGGACCTCCACAGTCGGTATATCAGTGGCCAGTATGGCGTCGCGTATGGCGACACTGGTATGCGTGTACGCGGCTGGATTGATCAGGAGGGCGGCGCATGTCTTCTTGGCCTTGCCTATCCTGTCAACAATCTCGCCTTCATGATTTGACTGGAATATCTCAAGAGTTACCTTTTTTTTCGCGGCAATCTCTTTTAATTTTTTGTTGATCTGGTCTATCGTGACCTTGCCGTATATCTCAGGTTCTCTTTTGCCCAGGAGGTTCAGGTTAGGCCCATGAATCACTAGAATCTTTTTCATATGTCCTCCAGTTTAGTTCATAGTTCATGGCTGATAGCTCATAGGATTCTTGCCAGCCAAGAGCTACGAACTAATTCTCCGCTTCCTCTATCAGCATCACGGGTATGCCTTCTCTTATGGGATATTTTTTCTTACATCCGGTACAGCAGATCTTATTATCCTTAAGCTCGACCCCTGATTTGCACGCGGGACACGCGAGTATCTCGAGAAGTTCCTTATCTATCATGTTACGCCTCCATGTTTTCGCTTATCTTCACCTTAACCGGATAGATCAAATGCAGTATACCGCCAGCAATGCTATAGATTATTATCACCCCGAGCCACAAAAGAGAGATGGTAAATGCCCTCTCGGGGCCTATGTCAGCCTTTAAAAAGTACACAAACGCCCCTTCTCTTACACCCAGGCCGTTAATGGAAGGGATCATGCTTATGGCCCATACAAGGGGGATTATCAGAAATAGCTTTAACAGCGACATATTCCCCCCGATGGACAGCACGAATAAATATATGCTGACTATGGCGCAGACCTGCATGAATATCGACAACAGCATGGTCCTGATCAGGAGGATAGGGTGGTCCCTGTACAGGTTTATGGCGCCGTAGAGCTGGTAGAATTTCTCTTTTATTTTACTGACAATCCCGGTCCCGCTGAACATCTGCGGTCCGGCTTTTCTGTTAAGCAATAAAAAAGTCACTACGCTGGACGCTATAAAAACAGCCAGTATGCTGTAATACAGGGCGTTATTGTTCAGGGTCCTCCCGATAAATACAAGGCCTATGGTGGCAATAAGCATAGTCGCGATAAACCCGAAAAGCCTGTCAGACAATACCGCGGCGTATGACCCCAGCTTGTTGTCCGTTTTTTTTGAAGTGTAATACGCCTTCGCAATGTCCCCGCCTATGGCCGTCGGCAGAAAATTATTGAAAAAGAACCCGATAAACGTCAGGTAGACAGTATCTTTTATGCCCATGACTATTTTCTGGCCCTTCAGAAGCAACTTTAACCGCAGGCCCATAAGGACCGCTGAAGAGATATTTATGGCAAGCGCCGCGGCCAGGAAAGACTTGTCGCAATTTTTCAGTATCGAGCCTATAGCCCCTATGTCTTTGCGCATTATCCAAAGGAGAGCCGCGAAAAGCCCGAAGCTCACGATAAAACGCAGGCCCATCGATAGAGTTTTTTTATTTACCATATTACCATCCCGGCGTATCCGACGACGGACGAATAATCGCCCGTGATGTCGCCGCTTGTCTGGTACTTGACAAGCCCGGCGTGTTTCGCGCCGATATTTTTACACGCGGCCAGAAGGACGCACGTCGGAGCCGCGCCGCACATCGATATCCTGTTTTCCTGGACTACCCTGGAGAGCTTTTCCTCGTCCAGCGAGAGTATGGCCTCTATGGCAAGTCTGTCTTTCGCCTCGGCCGATTCCCTTGACTCATAATGCGTGAAATCAGTGCTCGCGACAAGGGTGACTGAACGCCCGACTTTTTTTAAGCCCTCGGTTATATCAGCGGCTAGCTGTTGGTATTTTTTTACGTCGGCCCTTGAGACGATTATGGGCACTATCTTTACGTCGCTCCTCACGTATTGCAAAAACGGCAGTTCCACCTCTATTGAATGTTCATTCGCGTGGCTTTGGCTGTCGTCTTTCAGCAGGTCGCCTGACCTTAGTATGGCTTCGGCTATCTCGGTGTCTATTTTGACTTCGCCGAGAGGGGTGAGCCAGCTGTCTTTCCTCGCCACGCTGAACGGACTCCCTGACCCTGTATGGTCGGCCCCAAGGATAACGACCGTCTTCTTGACAGCCACTTTTGAGATCGTTGCCCCGGCCACCGGGCCTGAATACACATAACCCGCATGAGGAAGTATGAGGCCTTTCGCATCCTGTTTTTCAGAAGCAGTATCCACCAGGCTCGCGAGCATTTTTTTAAGGCTCGCTTCTGTCTGCGGATAAAATTGGCCTGCGACAACAGGTTTTCTTATCATGGCGTCAGTCTTTGCCTTTCATGAGCACGATAGCGCATTTGTCCAGCCTCAGGAGCCTGTTAGCGATGTCCTTTACGTCCTTAAGAGTAACAGCATCTATATTGTTGTCATACCCTTTGTAATTATTATAACCCAGGCCGTAGAGTTCGTCTATAGAGGCGTTGAATATAAAGCTGGAGTTCGTCTGCGTGTCTATCCGCCGCATCGCCTTTAGATGGTTTTTTGTCTTTTCCAGCTCCTGCTCCGTGGCGCCTTGCCTGAGAAAAGCCTTTATTTCTTTCGATATGATACCTTTGACTTTGGCTATATTTTCTCTGGAGGTCAAGGCGTAGACGGCTATGTGGCCCGGTTCGAGTCCCATGACCAGGAAGGCCCCGGTGGCGTAGGCGAGCCCTTCCCGCTCGCGTATGCTTTTAAACAGTACTCCTGATTCCATGGACAGCATGTCTACCATGACTTCCGCCGCGTACCTGTTTTTATCATATACGTCTATACCCCGAAAACCGTAAAGGACAAGAGACTGCTCTTTCTGCGTCTCGGCTGTTTTTTCTTTTACGCCCTGTTCCAGGGGATCCTGTTCAGGCAGAGGCAATCCCGGTTTTCCAGCCTGGATATTTGAGAAATATTTTTCAGCCAGGGCCTGTATGTCACCTGTCTCACAGTCGCCGCACACGCCCAACACCATATTGTCCGGCCTCAGTACGGCATCAAAGAAGTCAACCACGTCCTCTCTTTCAAGCCCCTCCACGCTCCCGCGCGTCCCGGTTGCCTGGAGCCCGTAGGGGTGCGCTTTGAAAAGCAGTTCCTTGAGGAGCCTGTGGCCGTGGTTGAAGAGCCGGTTATCCTGCATGTCTATGGCCGAGACCATCTCGTCTTTTTCCCGGCGGAGTTCTGTCTCGGGAAAAACGGATCTCCGGAAAAGTTCGGATGCTATATCAAAGGCTAGCTCCGTATGCTCTTTCAGGCAGGTTATGGTGATCCCCAGACTGTTGTTAGCCGAATAAGTACCTATGGCCATGCCTCTTGACTCGTAAAGCCGCGCGATGTCTTCCCTGGTCATATTGTCCGTGCCGTCCATCAGCATAAGACTGGTTAACATGGAGATGCCGTTATTGTCCGGCTTCTCCAATAAAAGCCCTCCTTTTAGGAGAAGTGCTATTGATACCATGGGGAGAGACGGATTTTCCGATATCAAGACGGGAAGCTTATTTTCTAGCTCTATCCTTTTGATACTCCTGTCCCCTGCAGCTTCTTCAGCTTCTTTTTTACCCTCAATAACGCTGCCTGATTTACTTAACGCGATCACAGTCATGTTTCGCGTATCCAGGTATTTATCGGCAACGGCCTTTATCTCATCGGCGCTCACTGATTTTACGCGTTCTATGTAGGCCTCAAAGAAACCCGGATCACCCGTCAATAATTCTCCTATAGCGAGATCGTTGGCCTGCGATTCCACGGTCTCTTTCTGGTATATATATCCGGCCAGGAAATTATTTTTAGCCCTGATGAGCTCTTCTTCCTGTACGCCCGTCTGCTTAACCTTTTCGAGTTCCTTCAGTATAGCGACAAGCGCTTCCGCGGCCTTATTCTCTTTTAGCACGCTTGAAATAACAAAGAGGCCAGGGTATTTGGGCGTGTAATTATATGACGAGATAGACAATGCAAGCCCCTGTTCCAGGCGTATCTTTTTGTTCAGGACAGAACTCTCGCCCTGTCCGAGTATAAAAGACAAAAGGTCAAGCTCATACAGGTCCTGGGCTGTGAAAGCGGCTGAATGGAACGCGATATTAAGATAAGCGCCGTCTATGTCAATGGCCTCTTCCACGCGTTTCTCCGCCGCCTGCCTCGGTTCTTCGGGCAATACAGGGATATTGTTGTTACCCCTGGGGATCGTCCCGAAACTTTCCCGGATTTTTCCGGAGATCTCTTCCGCGTCGATATCCCCGACAACCGAGAACACCATTTTTTCAGGGGTGTAGTTTTCCTTGAAAAAATCAATAAGGTCTTTCTGTCCCAGCCTGTCAAAGTTTTCCCTGTAGCCTATGACAGGGACGCGGTATGGATGAACGATATAGGCGCTGGAAAAGGTCAACCTGGAAAGGCGCTTCGCGGGGTCATCCTTCGAGAGGTCCATCTCCCTTTTTATTACTTCTTTTTCTTTCTTTAATTCTCCGGGGTCAAAAACCGGGGAGGTGAGCATCTCCTTTAATATGTCGATCGCGATATCGGCATGTTCTCTCAGTATCGTTATCCTGTATCCCGTGTAGTCAAAAGTGGTGAAGCCGTCTATCTTGCCGCCATACTTGTTTAGCGTCTCCTCAATGGCGAGCCTGGGATATTTTTTGGTGCCCTTGAATAGCATATGCTCTATGAGATGGCTTATCCCGCTGCCAAGATATCGCCCTTCATAAGCAGACCCGACCCTCAGAAAAACAGAAAAGACCACGATCGGGTTTTTGTGGTCTTCTTTGACTATTACGCGTAATCCGTTATCCAGCCTGTTTACAGTCTGGGCCCTGGATGACCGAGGCAGTACAAAGGCCTCTAAAATAAAAAAAACCAAGATGTATATAAAGACGCTTTTTCTTATCTTGGGCATTGGGCTTTGTTATTTTTACCCCGCCTTAAGGACGGCCGGCGGGGTAAATGTTATCTGGATTTACCGGACTTGGCAGTCCTCTGTTTTCTTCTTTTTTTCTCGCTTGGTTTTTCGTAATGCTTGCGCGCCTTTAACTGTTTGAGGGTCCCTTCGCGCTCTATTTTTTTCTTGAAGCGCCTGAGGGCCTTTTCCAAAGGTTCGCCCGGCGTGATCTCTATTCTAGACATATTATTTATCACCCCTTTAAGCCTATTGGTTAATTAGAGTAAGGGCATTTTATACAAATTCAGGGCAGTTGTCAAGGAATATCAGGCAGTTTTTGCGCTTACTGTTCCTTTTTTTCTTTTTCGCCGCCCTTCATCTCTTTTTTGAATTCCTTTATGCCTTTTCCGAGGTTTCTCGCTATCTCAGGAAGCTTTGCCGCCCCGAACACAAGCAGGCATATAAGAAGTATTAGGACTAATTCTGGCATGCCTATGCCGAACATATTTGACCTCCTTTTTTGGAGATTTTCTTAAGCAACTCGTCTATATTCACATATTTCTCGACCAGCTTAGCGGCCATTTGAGTCTTATCCCTGTCTTCGGGTGTTATCTTTATGGCAAGGTCGTGTATCTGTGAGGCCGCCTTGTATGTGTGCTTCTGGCTGAGGAGGACAGGTATCCTGGCCTTTTCTATAAGCATCATTATTTTTTTGTTGGGGACTATTCCTCCTGTAAGGACAATGCCTGATATGAAGACATCTTTTTTTGGTTTTTTAAGCAGGTGCGCACTGAGAATGGTCATCAGCATATCTTCCCTATCTCCCGGGGTTATCAGTAATGTGCCGTTTTCTATGTAGTCCAGGGCATCGTGCGGCTCCATGGCCCCTACGAGTATGTTCTGCACCCTGTTGCGCATTCCTACTTTTTTCGATATAAGCTCTATATCTGTTTCTTCCAGGATATCCTGTATCATGGGCATGGACAAGAGTGGAGTGTAGGGTATTATGCCCAGGACATCGATACCTTTTCTTTTAAATCCGAGATTTATAATTTTCTTGATTTTATCGTACTTTGCTGTCAGGACTTTATTTACGATAACGCCGATCACTTCAACACCTTCTTTCTCGAACAGCGCGCGGTTCAGCTCTATCTCGTCTATGGGTTTGCCTATCCCACCTGAGGTGACCAATATGACTTTAGCGCCTAAGAGCTTCGCTACCTTGGCATTCGAGAGGTCAAACACGGAGCCGACGCCCGCGTGGCCTGTGCCCTCTATTACTATAAGCTCTTTATGCCTTGATACGCGCTCGAATGAGGCCTTGATGTCGTGCGCCAATACTTCGGAGCTGCCTTTTTTTATGTATTTTTCCGTGAAGCCCCGTTCTATGGCGACAGGGCTCATGTCCTTAAGGCGGGACCTTATGCCGCAGACCTTTTCTATGAGAACGGAATCCTCGTCCGCTTTATACCCATGTTCTATGACATACCTTTGCCCGACAGGTTTTATGAACCCCACCCCTTTGAATCTTTTTTTAAAGGCGTGTATAAGCCCCAGCGATACCGTGGTCTTGCCGTCATTCTGCCTGGTCGCTGCTACAAAAATCTTGCCGTGTTTTATTTTTTTTCCCATTTTAATAATTCGGCCACTTTCGCGAGCGTGCTGCCTAAGTCTATTTCTTTTCTCAGGCGGTTCTCTGTCTCGAGGACGCTCATGGCCCTGTTTATTATCTCCGCGGCGTTCTGCCCCGGAATAACAACAACTCCGTCATCGTCCCCGACTATATAGTCGCCGGTAAAAACCCTGGTCCCGCTGACGCTGACAGGGACCCCTATTTCGCCGAAACCTTTAGGCTCGCCGGCCGCCGGGGATATTATCCTGGCAAACGCGGGGAATCTCAATGCCCTTATCTCATGTGAATCCCTTATCGCGCCGTCTATCACAACCCCGGCTAATTTTTTTTGAATAGCGCCGTGCGTGGCAAGCTCTCCCCATACAGCCGGAGCCACCCCTCCTGCATCAATAACAATGACCTGGCCCTCCTCAGCCAGATCTATGGCTTCTACCGCCTTGGCCCAGTCTCCAGGATACGTCCTTACCGTTAGAGCCTTTCCGTGCATCTTTACCCCGGGAGAAATAGCCTGTAGCCCCCTGAGATGTCCGGTCCTGTGCATCGCGTCCGAGAGATTCGCGGTCGATACTATTTTAAGGACACTGCCGATGTCTTTTTCCGAGACCCTTTTAAAAAGATCTGTCTTTATTCCCTTTAATGTCAGCATGGAGCTTCTTATTTCCGAGGTAGCCTTCTTCGCGTCGCTCGATTTATTTATGGCCCCTCCCACTATCACGATACTGGCCCCTGATCTGACAGCCTGAGGCGCGGTCTCGGAATTTATCCCGCCTGCTATAGCAATCGGCAGACTCACAGCCTTTCTTATGTCCTTTAACTGTCTGAATGGGTCCTTTGCCCTCATCTGGTCATCGATCGCGCAATGTACGCCTATATAATCCACTCCGAGCTTTTCTATCTCTATGGCGCGTTGCTTCGCGTCTCTGACAGCAATAAGGTCCGCCTGTATCTTCGCCCCGTAATTATGGGCGGCCTCAACGCACTCTTTTATCGTGGCGTCACTCGCGGCGCCCAGGACACACACGACATTAGCCCCGGCCTTGGCGGCGATCTCAACTTCCACGCGTCCGGCATCCATTATCTTCATGTCAGCCACAAGGGTTTTTTTAGGGAATAACCTGCGGAGCTCACGCACGACGTCAAGCCCCTCGCTCTTGATAAGCGGGGTCCCCGCCTCAAGCCAGTCTACGCCGCCCGCAACAGCCTCTCCGGCGCATTTTACGGCGCGTTTCAAATCCACAAAATCCAAGGCTACCTGCAATACCGGTTTCACAATTTAATCCTCACTTCGTTCGGGTAAGTTGTATGGAATTATTGAAATTCCATACAATAAATGTATTGTTTTATTCTCCCATTATTTGCACTATTAATTCCCTTGAGCGTGGCCGGTTATCAAAATCTATAAAAATAATCTGCTGCCAGGTACCGAGCATCAAAAGGCCTTTAGCGAAAGGCGCTGAAACGCTCGGGCCAAGGAGCGATGAGCGCACATGCGCGTAACCGTTGCCGTCGTGCCAGCGCGTATTATGCTCGTACGAGCCTGTCTTGGGCGCGATCTTCTCAAAAAAAGCCTTGAGATCCTGGACAAGCCCCGGTTCGTACTCAACCGTGGTTAGCGCTCCTGTTGAGCCGCTTACAAATACTGTCACCACGCCGTCGATCAGGCCTGACTTTGATAAAGCAGCCGCGACCTGGTCGGTTATATTGATTATATCCGTGTCCCCTTTTGTATTCAATTTTATCGTTTTACTAACAACTGTCATCTTATTCTCCCTAACTTTACACTTTTCTGGGGAAAATAGGGGACAGCGACCTATTTTCTTTCTTATGTTTTCTGGAAAAAATAGGTCGCTGTCCCCTATTTTCCAGGTTACTTTTTGCGGTAGGCGTCAAGGAACGAGTCGCAGTAGAGCTGTCTTTCCATTAATAATTCCGCTGTTATGGCAGTGTCTAACAAATCCTTGTCGTTCGCGTCCATTATGGCCGCGTCAAGCCCTGACGCGATCGCCATGGCCAGGAAAGTCCTGTTTATGAGCGGCTTGAGATGCGCCTGAGAACCCTGCGAGACATTTGAGAGCCCAAGGATAGTCTTAGGAGCGGGGTCTGCCAGCACCTTAAGCTCCCTTATTGTTTTTAAGACTTCTTTCACGTGGGCCTGAGCCACGTTTACGGGCAGTATGACTGTGTCGATATAGATATCCGAGGTGTCTATGCCATGCTCCATGGCAGACGCTATTATCTTCATTGCCAGCTCCAGCCTGCCCTCAGAGTCCTTTGGTATGCCTGATTTGTCAGTTGTCAAGCCAATGACCGAGGCTTTGTATTTTTTGGCGAGCGCGAAGAGAGGTTTCATCTTGTCCTCGTTGGCGTTTACAGAGTTTATTATAGGTTTCCTCCTGCACAGACTTAACCCCGCCTCCATGACATCCTTTTTTGTCGTATCTATGGCCAGCGGTACGTCGCCGACCGCCTCTATGATGGTCTTCACAAGCCACTCCATGACTTCTTTTGGGTTATCCGATGACGGGCCCACGTTTACGTCGAGCGCGTTCGCGCCTGAGGCTACCTGTTTTTTAGCCAGAGACCGTATGACTTCCTTATCCTTTTTTTTCACGGCCTCCGCGACGTCCTTGAACATTCCGTTGATTCTTTCGCCTATAACAAACATATCCGCTCCTTAATTTTTTACATTACATAGATCTTTGATTATTTCTTTGGTCTTTTCCACGGCCTTCGGGTGATTCATCACCAGGATGTCGGCGCCGGCGTTGAGATAAGAACAGGCAGTCGCTGTTTCGAGTAAAGCGCCCCTGTCTCTGGTAGGGCCCCAATCAGAAGCGACCTCGTCGCCGGCTTTCGCCTCTTTTGTCTTCCATACTTCCTGCCCCACGAAATTTATCATAGGCATGGAGAGCATCCTGTCACCGGAAAGCCCGGCGAGGCGGGTCCTCTCCATTATCGAATAGGTATACTCAAGGCCGTACCCCAGGGCGCCGGTCGCGTGATGTATGACTATTTTTTCGGGCGGAAACTGCATGTCGCATATAAGTATATTAAGCTGTTTCGCGATATTAATATCTATGGGGGCCTCGGAGATGATAGAGTGCCCTCCGCTCAGGCAGGCGGCTGTCAGGGTCTTGTAGTTTTCCCGGGCGGCTATGCCGAACAGGCAGTTTTCGCCGCGCGCCACTTCACCGCATCGCACGACCACGTCGTTATCTTTCTCGTGCGAACCGCTGCCTACGATAATCAGGGGGACGCTTACGGCCTTAAGGACCTTTTCCAGCGTCTTGCCCGCTTCCTCGGCCGATGAATCCTTTGTGTCCGGGTGCACGCTAGCCAGGCGGAGGCATATAAGATCGGCCTTGAATTTTTCGACGCACATCCTGGCCCACTCAGCCGGATCTTTCAGGGCGCTGCCAAAATTGGACTTGAGCGCGTCAGTCCAGTTTTCAGGCTCCATATCCCAGACTTCCATGGCTATAACAGGCGGATTAGGGCATGCGTCCTCGCCTTTTAGAAAATAAATCCCTGTCTCTCCTCCTATTTTAACCGTATTGGCGCGGGTACCTCCTGACTCTTTGGCCGCGCCAAGCGTAAGTTCGCTTATACTATCCTGCCATTTTTCGATTACTCTTTCCATTATTGCCCCGTCTTTGTTTTAAGGCCTGTCTTGTCTGCGTATCCTGGATCAAGAACAAGGTCAAGAAAAATCTGTCTTTCGGGCAGAGACTTTATCCTGCAGATTTTTTCAAAGGGGCTCTGCCCCTATGACGGTCGCTTCGCTCCCTGTTACCCCGAAAGCCTGGGGGAAATCTTCCCCCAGACCCCTTTCCTTGATTGCATTCAACAGGCCTATGCAATCAAGATTGAATATATCTGTTAAGCGTTTTCCCAGTTCTTTGCCCTGTTCGCTGTTTTTTTCTATAGCTTCGTCATAAGGCACATAGCCGGCCACCGTCAATCCGGCTTTTTCCAATAATTTTACCTTATCCTCTCTCAGTTCAGTCCTGGATTTATTTATTACCAGCCTGAAGTCCTTTACTTTCAGCCCGGCCTTTTTGGCGGTATTAAACGCGTTAACCGCGGCCTGGACTCCGACAGTAGTAGAATCGCTCACCAGAAGAAGCGTATCCACGTGATTCGCCGTGCGCCTGCTCAAATGTTCCATTCCGGCCTCATTGTCTATAACTACAAATTTATAATTCCTGCTCAACTTAGAAAGATACTCCCTGAGGATATTGTTTACGGCGCAATAACAGCCGGTGCCTTCAGGTCTGCCCATGACTAAAAGATCAATCCTGTTTCCCTCAGCGATTATCTCCTCGAGCCGCATGTTAAAGAAATCGCTTTTTGATATACTGACCGAGGAAAGGTTCCTGGCCTCTTCCCGTATATCGGAAACTGTTTCCGAATAATCCAGCCCCAGCAGCAGGTTGAGATTGGAGTTTGGATCTGCGTCAACGGCCAGGACAGGCTTGTCGACTTTCAACAGGCTCTGCGCCAGGAGAGCTGCGACAGTTGTCTTGCCTACCCCGCCTTTGCCCGCGATAGCTATTATGTATGGCATTTCGTTGTTTATAGAAGCTGGTTTAATGTTGTAGAAACTGGTTAGGAGGCTGGAAGTGGCTAACGGAAACTTGATATCCAACGCCTATCTTCTACTTCTATCTTCCTAACCAGCTTCCATACCCATAAACCAACTTCCACTTCCTTTGATCCGTAATCTCTATAAAATCTTTTTCACAGACGGAAATAATTCTATGTCCGTATGCGGCAGGAACAACGCCGCGCTGTAATTATTCATAAAAGAAGGATTAACGCTGAGGTCCAGATACGTCGTCTTATTCGCGATAAGAGAGGCCTTTTCCATGGCCTCCTGCGAGAGCAGGCACAGTTTCGCGCCGGTTATAGAAGTGTTCCCCATGAACTTAAACCTGTCTTCCGGAAGATCCGGCAGGAGTCCTATATTGATCGCGGAGCGTATGTCCAGCGCGGTGCCAAGCCCCCCGGCTATAAAGACGTTTTTCAGGTGCTCCTTCTTGTAGCCGGACTCTTTCAGCAGGACATCTATGCCTGTGTAAATGGCGCCTTTTGAGTGTATCAGGTTTTTTATATCGTTTTCATCTATGGTAATGTCCATGCCGATGGCCGAATCTTTTTTAGCGACAAGCACTATCTCTTTTACGCCGCCCGCGTCTCTGGTCCCGCATATATCGTTTTCTTTTATCTTTCCGGAGCGGTCTATGATCCTGTGCTTGAGGAAAGCACTAAGCGCATCGATAATGCCTGAGCCGCAGATGCCTCTGGGGCGTTCTTTGCCGATAGTCTTATAACTAAGTTTTCCATTTTTAACAGAAACGCTCTGTATGGCGCCCTTCATGGCCCTGATTCCTGATTTCAGACCTCCTCCCTCAAAACACGGCCCGGCGGACGTGGAGCACGCCATAAAATACTCCTTATTGCCTATCGCTACCTCGCCGTTGGTGCCGAGGTCTATAAAAAGCGATAACTCATCCATATCGTCCATGCCGGAAGAGAGTATGCCGGCCGTTATATCGCCTCCCACATAGCTACCTACGGACGGGAGGCAAGCCAAAAGCCCGCGGGGATTTATCTTTATTCCAGCCTCGGCGGCCCTTACCACAGGCAGAAAGTTCGCCGCCGGGACATAGGGGTCTTTCCTTATGTGCGACGGGTCTATCTTTAGGAGCAGGTGAGTCATGGTGGTATTGCCCGCGCACATGACAGCGATGATATCGTCCAGTGTAAGGCCCTGTTCTTTTGTCAGGCTGTATATAAATACGTTTATGGTGTCTATCACCGCGTGATGAAGCTTTTCCAGCCCTCCCTGTTCCTGCGCGTATATTATCCTGGAGATCACGTCTTCTCCGAAATCAACCTGTGGGTTATAGCTGGCCTTCGCGCCGAGGACTTTCTGGGACTTTAAGTCCACCAGGTAGGCTACTATGGTCGTAGTGCCTATGTCCAGAGCCACGCCAAAGTTCTTTTCGGAGCGGTCTCCCGGCTCTATCAGCACTACTTCCGCGGTACCGTTCCTGTTGCCCAAGGTTACGGTGACTTCCCATCCGCTTTCGCGCAGGAGCCGCGGCAGTTTCTTTATGTTGGCAAGGCCCATCTGCATCACCGGGATGTCCCTGTTTTTTCTTATTTCCCTGAAAAGCCTCTCCGCGTCTCCGCAATTATCGTCACTGGACGGTCCCGGCAGCCTCAGGAACAGTTTTGTCGATAAAGGGCCGTGCCTGAATATTTTTTCTTTTAGCTCAGTTCTCTCTTCCTCTATCCTCTCGGCCGGAGTATATAATCCAGCCAGCCGCCTGGCCTTTGCTTCCTCAGTAAGCACTTCTATGTCACCGAGCCTGGATTCCTCGGGCACAAGCACGGTCATGTCGGATTCGGGCGTGGTCCTGCAGGCCATGACGTATCCTTTTTTCCGCTCTTTTTCAGGGATCCTGCCGCTGCGCTCGGTTATGTATTCCCCTTTTTTAACTATTACCTTGCATCTACCGCATACGCCCTCTCCCCCACAGCTATTATATATATGTATGCCAGATTTAATAGCGGCTGTCAGGAGGTCTGTGCCTTTATCAACGGAAATAGTCTTTTTTTCGGGAAGAAATGTGATAGTGAACTCATTCATAATAGATTTAATTTTAACACGCTAAAAAATAGCGGTCAAGCACAATAAAAAAGGCCCCGCTGTTTTCGCGGAGCCTTTTTTGTCAAAATGGTCCTTAAGGCTTTATTTCTGGATGACTTTCAGCTCTGTGCCGTCTGCTGGGCAATACTGAACACCCGAACTAAAGCTCTTGCCGCATACTGGGCAGAATTTGGTCATGGACGCGTCGCCTATCAGTGCGCCGCCCGCTGCGCCTGCTGCTCCACCTATAAGAGCGCCTTCAGCCGCGTGTCCAGACTGGTGGCCTATGATAGCGCCTGCCCCGGCGCCTACCAGCGTACCTATGCCGGCGCCTTTCTGCGTGCCTGTGCAGCCAACCACAAACACCATTAAAACCAGAACAACAAGAATACCATACCTTTTCATAGCGCACCTCCTATTTTAGGATATTATAACACTTTTCAAGCTGCGGTCAATCAAATAACAAAGAAAGAAGTTACCTTATAATCCTTATCCGTGTCAATGGCCAGTATATCAGAAAGGCCTTGCCTATAAGATATTTTTTTGGCATAAACCCCCAGTATCTCGAATCCCTGCTGGAAATACTGTTATCGCCGAGCGCATAATAAGCATCGTCAGGGACTGTCACTGTCCGGCCTTCTGCGCCGAAATCGCCCCTGTTATAATAATAGCGCTCCCTTATCACGGAGTCAGGGTCAACGGCCTTTTTGTTAATCAATACCGTGCCGTTTGATATCTCTATTTCCTCACCGCTCAGGCCCACAAGCCTTTTTATAAAATCCTTTTTCTTGTCCTCGGGCGAGACAAAAACAATGACATCCCCGCGGGCAGGCTCTTTAAACTTGTAGATGAATTTATTGACCAGTATCCTGTCCCCTTCTATCAGGCTGGGGCGCATGGAGCCGGTAGGTATCTTAAAGGCCTGAACCACGAACGTGCGTATAATCAACGCCAGCACTACGGCTATAATTACCGGCTCAACCCATTCTTTCATAAAATACCGCATCCTGTCACTCATCTTGATCTTCAGCATAATCTCTCCAGTCTTTTTATATTTTCAGCGCTGCCAGAAAGGCTTCCTGGGGAATCTGAACCCTGCCGAATTGCTTCATCCTCTTTTTGCCTTCTTTTTGTTTTTCCCACAGTTTACGTTTCCTGGTAATATCGCCGCCATAACATTTACTTGTCACGTTCTTTGACAGCGGCCCTACCCTTGTCCTGGTCAGTATCTTGCTACCCACGGCGGCCTGGATTATTACCTCGAAGAGCTGTCTCGGTATAAGTTCCTTCAGTTTTACGGCAAGCGCCCTGCCTTTGTATTCAGCCTTGCTTTCGTGCACTATGGACGAAAGCGCCTCGCACGGCTGACCGTTTATGAGTATATCAAGCTTTACAAGATTTTCAGCCCGGTAACCTATCACCTCATAGTCAAGCGAGCCGTACCCTTTTGTCATTGATTTGATCTTATCGTAAAAATCCACGACGATTTCGGAAAGAGGCATCTCAAAAATTAATTTTATCTTACCCAGGGATATGTATTCCGTGGATTTATATTCTCCGCGTTTTGTCTTGCAGAAATCAATGATAGAGCTGAGGGCGTCCTGCGGTATCATGAGATATGTCCTGGCGTAGGGCTCCATTGTCTCGATTATATTCTGAGGTTCGGGAAGCCTACTGGGATTATCGACTTCAAAACAG
>JAHIYJ010000020.1 GCA_018814825.1 Candidatus Omnitrophota bacterium | reverse complement strand
CAACCTCGCGGTTTTTGTATTTTTTAAGTATATAGCGGATAAAGTTTGAGCCGATAAAGCCACACCCGCCGGTAACCAGAAGTTTCATAAAACACCTTGTCTTAGCGTTTAGCGGATAGCGTATAGGAATTAAAAAATATTGCTTTTCAACCTTTCCTATCCGCTATACGCTAATTTTGCTATAAGATTGCCCGCGTTCAGTAGTGACTCGTGGGTACCGCAGTCTGTCCAATAGCCGTCCAGGACGTCGAAGGTCATCTCGCCTATGGATATGTAGTCGTTATTTACGTCTGTTATCTCAAGCTCTCCCCTGTCAGACGGTTTCAGGGCCTTTATTATGTCAAAGACTCTTGAGTCAAACATATAAATGCCCGTTACGGCATACTTTGACTTAGGTTTTTTGGGTTTTTCTATTATGTTGAGGATCTTATTCCCCTTTACCTCAGCCACTCCAAATCTTTCGGGGTCATCCACTTCTTTAAGCAGTATCTTAGCGCCTTTTGGCTGTTTTAGAAAATCGTCCGCGTATTTTTTTATGGAGCTTTCAATTATGTTATCACCGAGTATAACAACAATCTTGTCATTGTCCGCGAAATGCTCTGCCAGGCCCAGGGCTTCGGCTATCCCGCCCTCGCCTTTCTGGTAGGTATAATTTATATGCTTCAGGCCAAACTCCCTCCCGTTTCCCAAAAGATGCAGGAACTCGCCCGCGTGATTACCGCCCGTAACAATAAGGATGTCTTTTATGCCAGCGTCCACAAGTGTCTCGATAGGGTAATATATCATGGGTTTGTCGTATACCGGCAATAAGTGTTTATTGGTTATGCGCGTCAATGGTTCAAGACGCTTACCAAGGCCACCAGCTAGGATTACTCCCTTCATTAAGCTTTCCTCCAGTCATAAGGTATGTCGTTTTCAAACGCATCCACCCTGTATTCGTCCGGTTCTTTATAATTATATGTCATGGTGGGTACGTTTATCACCACGGCTTCTTTATCGCTTACGCATTTAAAACCGTGATAAACGAGTTTGGGGATTTTTACTAAGCTGGGGTTATCCAGGCTTATGGTAAAGTCATTCACTTCCCCTTTTGTGGGAGACCCTTCGCGCGAGTCATAAAGCGCGAGCTTCATCACGCCAGAGATACAGGTAAAGTGGTCGTCCTGTTTTTTATGGTAATGCCACGCCTTTGTGACTCCAGAAAAAGCGGTGGTCATATATACCTGGCCGAATTTTTGGAAAATCTCTTCATCAGAGCGCAGGATCTCCATGAGCCTGCCGCGCTCATCAGGGATGATTTTGAGTTTTTTTATCTGGACACCATGAATCACAAGTATATACCTCTCTTTACGGCTACCTCCCCATCGAAATATACCTAAAACCCAGCCTTTTCATCTCCTTGGGATCAAAGACGTTTCTCCCGTCGACAATAAGCGGGTTTTTCATCAGTTTTTTTACGCGTTTTAAGTCCATGACCTTAAACTCATGCCATTCCGTAACAATGGCAAGGCAATCGCTTTGTCTCGCCGCCTCATACGCGTCCTTACAGAACTTTACGCCTTTTAAGATAGGCCTGGCCTTCGGCATAGCTTTAGGGTCATATGCCTTTATCTTTGCCCCGGCATTCATCAGGCTATTTATGATATCTATGGAGGGGGCTTGACGCATATCGTCTGTCTCGGGCTTAAAAGAAAGGCCCAGGATCCCTATGGTCTTACCTTTTACGATCCAGAGAGATTCCTCTATCTTTTTCACAAAAAGGACCCTCTGCTCCTCATTGGCCTTCCTGACCGCCTTAAGGAGAGCGAAATCATATCCCAGCTTACCTGAGATATGCATAAAGGCGTCCACGTCCTTTGGGAAACACGACCCGCCATAGCCTATGCCGCTCTGTAAAAAACTCCTGCCAATCCTGGGGTCAAGCCCCATGCCATGCGCGACTTTCGTGATGTCCGCGCCTGTCCTCTCGCATATATTGGCCACTGAATTAATAAAAGATATCTTGGCCGCGAGAAATGAGTTTGAGGCGTGCTTTATAAGCTCGGCGCTTTTTATGTCAGTGACGACTATCTCGGCTTTGACCTTTTTATAGAGCTCCCTTAGGGTCTCCTCAGCCCTCTTCGTCTCCACACCTATCACTATCCTGTCAGGATAGAGAAAATCGTGTATGGCCGTGCCCTCCCTTAAAAACTCGGGGTTTGACGCCACGTCGAATTTCACATGCTTCCTGATGTTTGTCTTTATGGTATGCTCGACCCACTTGCCTGTCTCAACAGGCACGGTGCTCTTCTCGACCACGAGATGATAAGATGTGAGGTTCCTCGCTATCTCCATAGCTACATTCTCGACATACGAGAGGTCCGCCTCTCCATTTGGCCTGGGAGGCGTGCCCACGCAGATAAAAATAACTAGGGAATCCTTTACGCCTTCCTTTATGGCAGACGCGAAAGAGAGGCGGCCGGAGTTTACGTTTCTTCTGACAACCTCATTCAGGCCTTTTTCGTAAAAAGGGATCTTGAATTTCTTGAGGGATTCGATTTTTTTTCTGTCATTATCCACGCAGATTACTCTGTGCCCCAGGTCAGCGAAACACGCGCCTGTAACCAAGCCGACATAGCCAACTCCTATAATGCATACGTTCATAGATTACCTCTTTGGTATCGCATAATAGTCATTGAAATCGAAAGGTATTTTTGGGGACGCTTTTAGTTTCATGGCGAACCACACTGTCGTGCCGCCGTCCCTGTCCACGTCAAGGCTCGCCTCAGCGACCCAGCAATGCAGGTCTTTTATTACAGATATCTCTTTACTGTCGAACCTGTTGATGATCTTATTGCCGCTGGATTCCACTTCTTTTAAGTCATACCTCCCAAAAAGCCTGAACGACCATTCGCTGTTTAATTTATAAAATAGCTCTGAAGTGAGCTCGTGCTCTGTATCCTGCCAGTACCTGGAGCCGAATCCCAGCCTCCAGTCATCGCCATTCTCCACATAGCAGTCCATGTTCCAGTCCTGGAAATCCCTAGACTCAGGGTCGTATTGTGTATCAGATTCTATCCTCAGCCAGTTATAGGGGGTGAGTTCCAGGTCACCTTTTACATTGGAAAAACGGCTTCCGTTTTCAGGCTTATATGAATAATCCCCTGTCACCAGGAAATACCCCAGGCCATAGCTGCTGAGCTTTCCATCAAGGAGCCTCTTTGTCTCGAGTCTATTCTCAAGCCCCAGGGTAAAAGCGTTTTTTCTCGCGACATTATCAATGTCGTCAAACTGCTGGAGATTAGCGGGCACGGTGGACGGTGAATGTATGTATTCGTACTCTACGGTAGGGGTGATGATGTGGCGAAGCTTATTGTACTCCACGCCCAGAAACTTTCCGGAAGATTCATACGTCTTAAAAAACTTCGTGCTCATGTCCACTCCGGCGTAAAAGGCTGTCCTGAACTTGTCCTCATCCCCGTTTATGTCTTTACTGTAAAACGTGTCCCTTGTGCCGATAAAAGGCGCCACGCTTAAAAAATCAGCGAGCCTTAGAGGGCTGGTTAATTTATTATAGGAGTCAAACCTTATCACGTCCGAGTCTGTGGCGCTTGAGGCGGTCTTACTGGTAAGATTAGTCAGGGTGGTGTCTGTCTTAAAATACACAGGGAAACCGGATAGGGCCTGGTCCTTCAGGTCAAACCTGAATTCGGGCAGGCGCTCTGTAACGCTCTGGAAGCGATTTACCCTCTTGCGGGTCAGGAAGCTTGAGGCGTATTCAGGCTGGCTGTTGAGTAAATAAATGTAAGAGTCGGGGGAAGACTCCCTGTCATATTCTTCCCTGTAGAAAAAGTCCTTTATGATCTCCGAGTCATTTAATTTATGGAACTCGGCTATTGCGGTCACGTTATCATTTATATCCCAGCGATGCCTTAGCTGCACCCTGTAACGGTCTTCCTCTCCTTTTAGAGTCTCATTCCTGTCCCTGTCCCTCTGGTGAGTGTAATAGGTCTTTAAAAGGCCCTGTCCAAAATTATCAGTTGAATATTTATAATCCAGGCCCTCTCCCATGCCCCAGTGCTGTCTCTCGTCTAACCTGAGGGTAAACGCGTTGTCCTTATCCACGTCGTATCTGTAACTGGTAAGCGCGAACACGCCCCACTTGCTATTTTTGCCAGGGACAACATTCAGCGTGGGCCATTTCCCGTCAAGCGAATAGTCATATCTGGGGAGAAAAGCGACCGCCATATCGCCTACGGTAAAAGACACGTTTTTCGCTACAACCTTATTGTCGGGATATATGGTTATACTCCTGGTCTTTATCTTGTAATGCGGCTCGGGTAAATCACAGCTTGTTATATAACCGTCCGTCACCTTGTAAGAGCCGTCGGATAAGATATCTATCTTTTCGCCTCCGGAGTACCATTCCCCGGACTTTATCCTGGCCTTTAAGATCTCGCCTTCTTTTGTGGCAAAGTTATATTTTACCCTCTCCCCCCTGACCTCGCCTGTGGGTGTCTTGAGCACTACATCGCCCTCCGCCTCAGCGTCTTTTGTTTCTGTGTATACAGTGATCCTGCCGCAGGTAAGAAAAACATCGCCGTAATCAACCGAAACATTGCCAGTACCGACCACCTTTTTATCTTTTGGAAAATATTCCACCTGGTCGCCGTTTACCTCAACAGGCCCTGGCGTTATATCTTCCGCGTAAGAAATATTACATATTAAAATTCCAAACACCAAGCACCAAAGTCCAAATAATCTCCAATTACCAAAACTCCAATGACCGAAACTTCTGTTTGAGTCATTTGGTAATTGGAATTTGGAATTTGGAATTTCATATAACATTGTTTAAGCGAGTAACGACGCGCCGATTATACCGGCGTCGCCTCCTAGTTTTGCCCTGGCTATCTTCACGTGCAGGGCCTGGCCTTTCATGGGCCTTACCTTCAATTCTTTTCTAAGGGGCCTTAGAATCAGGTCCCCGGCCTTACTAACACCCCCGCCTATTATGATCATGTCAGGGTTCAGGAGATTTATAACAGCTGTAAGCGCGACAGAGAGTTTTTTGGCCACATCGAGCCAGATTGCTTCTGCTCTCTTATTACCCTTCCTTGCCAGGCCGCTTAAACTCTCAAGCGTTATATTACGGCCAAAAGACTTCCTGGCCCTCTTGAGGATATATCTATTTCCTATATATCTTTCTAAGCATGCTATACCCCTGCAATTGCACCTGGGGCCTTTTTCATTTAAAGGGATGTGGCCTATTTCGCCAGCCAGCATCGTGCTGCCCCTGTAGACCTTGCCATTTATGATAATGCCTCCCCCCACGCCTGTTCCGAGCGTAAGGCAGACCAGGTTCCTGGCTCCCTTGCCTGCGCCAAAAGTGTATTCCGCCAATGCCATAGCGTTAACGTCATTGTCAAGGCTGACTCTTATGCGCAGGCGGCGTTCCAATATAGCCTTAAGAGGCACATTATTCCAGCCTTTTATATTCGGGAAATAATGCACAATGCCTCGTCTGGAATCCACAGGGCCTGGCACGCCAATGCCAATACAGGCTACATCTTTTTTCTTAAGTCCGGCGTCTTTTATAGTGGCCTCAAGATTTTTGACAATAGTATCTATGATAACGGAGCGGCTCGAGCTGGATGGAGTATCCACTTCGCGCCTTAAAAAGACTTTTCCCTTTTTATCAACAAGACCTATCTTTATGCGCGTGCCGCCAAGGTCTATTCCAATTTTAACCTGTTTAGACATATCAAGTTATGATATCTTAAGAAGCTTATTTTGTCAACAGCCAAGTTAGGCACCTGTCAAGTTAGGCAGAGCAAGCTTTGCGGCTACTTTATGGATCCCCGTTTTCACGGGAATGACAGAATCACGCCATTATATTAACAAACCTTATTCCTGCCGCTCTCTTTAGCTTTGTAGAGTGCCTGGTCAGCGGATTCTATAATGTTGTTTATATCCGCCGCGTCATCGGGAAATACACTGAGACCGATACTCACCGTGGTCGATACCACTTCGTCGTACGCCTTAAAAACAGCGTCTTCTATGTTCTGTCTGATACGCTCAGCCACCTGTAGAGCTCCATCACGGCCTATGCCTGTAAGGGCTATGGCAAATTCCTCTCCCCCGTATCTGCCTATAATATCTATCTCGCGCAAGGTTCCCTTTAATATAACAGCCACCTCTTTTAACACGACATCCCCGACCAGATGCCCAAATTTATCATTTTTTTCCTTAAAATGATCCAGGTCAAGCATGAGGAACGACAGGTTTGTCTTGTGCCGCATGGACCTGCGCAATTCCTCGACCAGGCGCTCAAGAAAATAACGCCGCGTGGAAACTAGCGTGAGAGAATCCGTGATGGACATCTCCTGGACCTTCTTATAGAGAATGGCCTTCTGAAACTGTATGGCGAACTGGCCTGACAGGATCATGAAGTTTTCGAAATAGAGCCTTGGCAGGTTTTCTATATAAAACACCCCTTCTATCTTTTCCTCCACGAAAAGCGGGATCGAGATCAGGGTATCAAAATCCTTCACAATAGAGAGTTTTCTGGATAATTCCGGTTCCTCATCCCGCACAAGCTGGATTACTTTTTTGCTCATCGCCTCGACCGAGACAAGTGCCCTGTCAAAATCATCCGGCGCTTTTTTATTGACGGCTCGGGCTATCTCAACCTGATAAACAGAACTGATCCCGCCCGAATCATTTAATATAACCAGCCGTGCCAGGCGGAACCTGAATGACTTCTTCAGTGTTGCCGAGAATGTAGCGAATATATCCTCGAGTGTCAGGCGGGCAGACATGTCTTTGGATATCTCATACAATGACAGGACCTGCTGTAATTTTTTGTCGCTGTCCAGGTTTGATTCTATCACCTTTTTGTCTTTTCCAGAAAGCTGTTCATAATTATCCTTCACTTCGTCAAACTCCACCCTCAGGCCTTGCTTATGCTCGGCCAGATCTTTTTTGAATTTCTCGGTAATCAGGGGTATTGAGTTTATGAACAATAAGAATATCGCTACCTCCTCGGGGAAAGCCCTGAACCGCGTCGCAAGGATAAAGACGGTAAACGCGGCGGACATTAACAGCGCCCTTGACATCCTGAACTTGTAACTCAGGAATAAAATAATTATTGTGGTTGACGCGTATAGTAAAAATCTCATATATCAGCCTACGACCTTATCTTTACCCTGTCTCTTAGCCATGTACAGCCTCTCGTCCGCCTTCATTATAAGCTCGTCCTGGACCCTGGTATCATCGGGGAACGAGGACACGCCTATCGAGACAGTCACGCTGGTCTTTACGCGGCGGAGCTCTACGATTTCTTTTTTTACGGCTTTCTTGAGGTCTTCCGCTGTCTTTATGGCGGCTTTTCTTGAGGTCTGGGGCAGGAAAAGCGAGAACTCCTCGCCGCCATACCTGCACGCGACCCCTGAGTTAACGTACCTGTTCAGCACAGCTGAAATCGTCTTAAGCACTATGTCTCCAGCTGTATGGCCGTATTTATCGTTGTAATTTTTGAAATTATCTATGTCTATCATGAGGAAAGAGAACTCGAAATCATTACGCAGGGAGTGTTGTATTTCCTTACTTAGCCTCTCGATGAAATACCTCCGGAGATAAAGCCCGGTCAACCCGTCCGTAATAGCCAGGTCAAGGGTCTGCTTATAAAGCCTGGCGTTTTCCAGGCTTACCGCGCCTAAATCGCAAAGAATATCCAGGAGCCTCAGGTCCTCAGAGGTATAATCATTCGGACTTGAATGCTCGAGCCTGACAATGCCGCTTACCTTGCTCTCTTCCATCAGGGGACAGGAAATAACTGACCTGAAAGACCTTTCCTGCGCTTTCATCTTATGTTCACCGAACCTGAAATCTTTTTTAATGTCCTCCACTAAAAGACAGCGCCTTTCTTTAAAAACAGTCTCGTCAAGGAGGTCTCCTTTTTTAGCCTTTACCCTGTCAAAATCCCTGCTCACCCTGGAAAGGACCAGACTCAGCTCCTGTTTTTTTGTGTCAACTAAATATACAAGGGCAGATTCAGTTTTGCCTATTATCTGGAGCGCGCTGTCAAGTATATATTCGGCTACTTTTTCAATGGAAAGCGTGGAATTCAGCGTAGAAGTCGCGTCTTTCAGCAGTCTGTATCTCTGTTCTTTCCTCTCAAGCAAAAGCGTTTCTTTCCTGTGTTTTTCATATTCATCCGACAGCACATTGGTGTTTTCCCTCACCTCTCCTATGCGCGCCTGGATTATACGCGTGTAATAATCCCTGTTTTTTATCCTGCTGTTGACTATCAGGAACACGATGAAAAACACTACCGTGTTCCAGGCATAGTGAAAATTGGTCGATACGGCTAAAAGCGTGGTCAGGAACACGGCCGCTCCCAGCGAGAGGGCTCCTCTATTAAAGCCAAGGCCCTGGAGTGAAAATATTATGACCAGGTTATACAGTAATATTGTGGGTGTTTTAGGGAATTCCGTGCGGAATATCAGGTAGGATATAACAAGAAAACTGATACTACACAGCGTTCCTATCTTTACATGGCTCTTATTTTTTAATTCCATAGAGAATCATTTTTTACACTATGGTCTCTTCAGTATCTTTGTCAAAGAAATGGGCCTTGCTCATATCAAGAACCAGCTCCATGTCCTGGCCCACCTCAGGTCTATCATGTCCTCCGACTCTGGCAATCATGGAATTCTTGCCTGTCTTGATATACAAAAATACCTCCGCGCCCATTGGCTCTATTACCTCCACTACCGCCTTGACCATGTTATCCTGTGAGGCGTCTGAAACAAAGAGCTTGTCGTATAT
>JAHIYJ010000019.1 GCA_018814825.1 Candidatus Omnitrophota bacterium | reverse complement strand
TATTGCCAGGACGACCATGTCTTTTACCACAACAGTCTGGCCTATATCCAGGCCGGCTATAGACTTAGCTATAGCCCTGCCGAACTCTATATCCTGCCTTACGCGTTCGTCCAGCCGTGCCTTGGTAAGCAGGCCTTTCTCCGGAAGGTAGTCTGAGAGAAACGTCGTCGAGTCCAAGAGTTTCACGCCCGAACGTTCAAGTTGCCCCGCGATTGCGCCTATCAATGAGTCTGTCTTTTTGTCCTTGACCGAACTTAAAAGCTCTATCATCTTTTTATCGAGCTTGATAGCCTTGTCAAAAAGGAGCCTGTGCCTTATCTGGCCTGCCATAACAGCCGTTGTCAATCGTTCAGAGGCTAATATCTGGAAAAGCTTTTCCAGCTCGCCAACTCCGAGCCAGTACATTTTATTGACGCAGGATTCCAGATCCCTGGAGGTCTCTTCTTTTATCCCTATAGCCACGATCTCCGCGCCTTTATGCCTGGCCGCCTTAGCGAAAATAATAGGGAATTTACCGTTGCCCGCGATTAGAGCGATTCTCGTCCGCACTTCTGCAAACACCTCTCTCCGAAGCCGTTAAAAAATCCACAAGATACGTGACCTCACTAAACCCGTCTATGGAGGCCCTGACGTTCTCTATGCTGTTTTTTAGCGTTAGCCCCGAATGAAACACTATCTTGAACGCTTTTTTAAGAGCTCTTTGCGACTCCATGGGTACATTCGAGCGCTTTAATCCTAAAAGATTCAAGCCATACACCCTGGCGGGATGCCCGTCACATGTTGAAAAAGGCGGTATATCCTGAACCACTTTGGAACAACCCCCTATAATAGACAGCTTGCCGACGCGCGTAAACTGGTGTATGGCGGCAAGCCCGCCTATCACGACTTTATCCTCCAGTACCACATGGCCCGCGAGCGTCCCTACATTGGCTATCACGCAGTCTGAACCTATTCTGCAATCATGGGCCACGTGAGAATACGCCATCAATAAATTATTGTCCCCTATTGACGTAGCGCTGCCCTCGTGCGTACCGGGATTAATGGTGACGCATTCCCTTATTATATTATCATTGCCTATCCTTAAATAGCTTTCCCCGCCTTTGTATTTAAGGTCCTGCGGTATTGTCCCGACACAGGCGCCCGGGAATATGCGGCAATTCTTACCTATAACTGTATAACCGTCTATGATCGCGTGAGGCCCTATTTCCGTGGAAGAACCTATCTCCACATTAGGGCCTATAATAGCATAAGGGCCGACTTTGACGTTGTCGGCCAGCTTCGACTTGTTATCAATAACCGCCGTAGAATGAATCTTCATGGCAAAATCACGCTTCAACCAAGGCAAATATAAGGTCCGCCTCGCTTACGATCGTGCCGTCCACCAGCGCCTTTGTGTGCACCTGTCCTGTTTTAGTCCTCAACTTTACTACCTCTACCTCA
Source organism: Candidatus Omnitrophota bacterium (assembly GCA_018814825.1). Classification (GTDB taxonomy): domain Bacteria; phylum Omnitrophota; class Gorgyraeia; order Gorgyraeales; family Gorgyraeaceae; genus JAHIEN01. The sequence continues at coordinate 5,107 of JAHIYJ010000019.1, read as the reverse complement.
AGCCGCAACTGATCTCCGGGCACCACTGTCTTCCTGAACTTAACATTGTCGAGGCTCATGAAATAAGCGATCTTCCCGACATTCTCTTTTTTATTGAGCATCAGGACTCCCGCCACCTGCGCCATCGCTTCCACTATGAGGACGCCCGGCATAACAGGTGTTCCCGGAAAGTGGCCTGTAAAAAATTGCTCATTTATCGTGACATTTTTTATGCCGACCGCTCGCTTATTCGGCTCAAGTTCTATGATCCTGTCGACAAGAAGAAACGGATATCTATGCGGGAGTATCTTCTGTATATCGCTAACATCCAACATTCCGGAGCTTGTTTCTACATGCACTGCCTTTATGCCGCCTGCCTGCAATTTTTCTCTCTGAGCGTTTATTTTACTTACAAGGCTTATATTGAGAGGATGCCCACTGCGGACAGCTATTATGTGGCCCTTTATGGCGTATCCCAATAAATACAAGTCCCCGAGCAAATCCAGTATTTTGTGTCTCGCGAATTCGTCATCAAACCTAAGGTTATTATCTATTATACCTTCCTTGCCTACTACCACTGTGTTATCATAATTCGCGCCTTTACCGAGCCCTTGTTTTTTCAGGTCACTGACCTCTCTCTCAAGACAGAATGTCCTTGAAAGAGCTATTTCTTTTTCAAACGTATCCTCATCAAGGACAAACGATATATACTGGGCTTTTAGAAGCGGGTGCTCGTAATTCAGGGTATACGACACCCTGAAATTATTATCCGGAAGCACCATCAGCATCGCTCCGTCCTGCTCCACCCACATCGGGGAGCGGACCTGATAGACTCTCTTATTCACTCCCTGATTCTCGATGCCGGCCTTTTTAAGCGCTGCCAGAAAATCCTTAGCGCTTCCGTCAAGACCCGGCAATTCCGATCCATCTATCTCTATCAGGAGATTATCAATACTTAAGGCCCATAACGCCGCCATGAGATGCTCTATTGTGTGGACCTCCACAGAACCATTGCCCACAGAGGTCCTTCTGGGGCTTTTATCCTGCTCAAGTATCTGAAGGATATTCGCCTTTATCATGGGCGAGTCCTTCATGTCGACTCTTATAAAATTTATGCCTGTATTCGCGGGTGCTGGTTTAAATTTAAGGTTGACCTTCACCCCCGTATGCAGTCCGGTGCCACTAAGTCCGATAGATTTTTTTATTGTTCTCTGTTCCATGGTTTATTTCTGGAGTTTGGATTTGAGTTTTTCCAGCTCTTCTTCCAAAGCCTTTATCTTTTTATAAAGCTCTGGCAGATTTTGCACGCACGCGTTTATCCTCTTGGCCAGCCTGTGAGGCTTTGCAGGGTATCCTGATACACAGGCCCTTGGCGGGATTGATTTTGTTACACCGGCCTGAGCAGCCACAACAGCGTTATCGCCTATGGTTATATGCCCTATGACGCCTGATTGGCCCGCCAGCGTAACATTCTTGCCTATAGTGGTAGAGCCTGATATGCCGCTCTGGGCGACTATTATAGAGTGTTCGCCTACCACTACGTTATGAGCGATCTGGACAAGGTTGTCTATCTTGGTTCCCTTCTTGATAAGCGTCTTGTCAAAACGAGCCCTGTCAATAGTCACGTTCGCGCCTATCTCCACGTCATCCTCTATAATTACGTTGCCTATCTGAGGTATCCTGTGATGAACCCCCCGCACCGTAGAAAAACCAAAACCGTCACTGCCTATCACGGTCCCCCCGTGTATTATGACCCTGTCTCCTATCACTATACGCTCTCTTATGATAACGTAAGGGTAAACGATACAGTCCCGGCCTATCTTTGTATGGTGCCCCACATACGCGCCTGCGTAAAGTATGGTATTTTCTTTTATCTCAACATTATCCTCAATAACAGCATGAGGCCCTATAGCGACATTTCTGCTCAGCTTTACCTTGTCCCCTAACACAGCGGTGGGGTGTATGCCCTTTGGCCTCTTGGCTTCGTTGGGCGCGAGAAGAGACACCATCTTGGCAAAGGCAATAGACGGGTTGTCTGTCCGTATAATAGGTTTGGGTGCCTGTTGCACGTCTTTGGACGTTATAATAGCCGAGGCCTTTGTATGGTTCATGAGCGAAAGGTACCTTGAGTTAGCTATAAAGGTCAAGTCCCCTTCCTGCGCCTCTTTTATGCCGCACACCCCGGTCACGACTGTTTCCTTATCGCCTATTATCTCCCCGTTTATAATCGCAGCTATCTCTTTTAATGTCTTTTTCATGATATCCAGCTGACCTCTTTATTTTTTAGCGTACCTGTCGTTCAGAATTTTTATGATCTCGTCGGTAAGATCAAGCGCCGAGTTGCCGTATAGAAGAACCCTGTCGTTCAGGATGATAGAAAATCCGTTTTTCTCCCCGTAGTCCTGTATAACATCGTTCATTTCCTTCAGGATATCCCTGACCATATCATCCCGTTCCTTTGTAAGTATCGCCTTCGCGTCCTGGTCAAACTCCTGCAGCGCTTTTATTTTAGCCTCTATGTCCTGTTCTTTTTTCTCTCTCGTTTTCTCGTTCATTAGCTCTATCTCTTCTCTCATTTTGCGGATATCTTTAACCAGATTCTCTCTTTGCCCCTGCTTTGCGTCGCCTTTTTTCTCAAGCTCTCTATCGAAATCCTTTGTCTTCTGGTACTCGTCAAAAGCCTTCGAAAGATCCACAAACCCTACCTTGTTTTCCTGCGCATATGCCAGTCCTGAGAATAAAAATATGGCCAGAGCCATACCCGTAAATATTTTCCGTAACATTCTATGACCTCCTGATTAAAATCCTCTGCTCATGCTGAAATGGAATCTCGGTTTATCCTCCTGCCACTCATCCGCGTTAACAGGAAATCCCAGATCGAGCTTTACGGGCCCTATGGGTGTTTTGATCCTTACGCCTGTACCAAGGCCCACCTTTATCCCCCTTGTGGTAGTGCCTCCTTCCGGGTCGCTATCAGGTGTTGACCATACGCTCCCTGCGTCAACAAAGAAGGCTCCCTTAAGGTTCTGCACTATGGAAAAAGTAAGCTCTGCGTTAGCAACGGCCATGGCGCCTCCGCCAACCGCGTCTCCCGATATATCCTTCGGGCCCACGTCACGCTCTTTGTACCCGCGTACCGTATAGGTGCCTCCGGCGAAAAATCTTTCATAAATCGGCACTCTGTCCGAATCCCCATATGATGATACAATGCCCTCTCTTAGTTTCAACTCCAGGACAAAAGGCCCTATGGTGGAATAGTGACTGTTGGAATTAAAAAACTTCGCGAAATCCCTGTCCCCTCCCATAAACCCTCCCGCCACCTCGACAGAGCCGGATACCAATATACCTTTCAGAGGATTAAATCTGTTGTCCCTGGTATCCCTTGTCAATTGCAAAAATACGCTGGATATGGTCTTCTTGCCTTCTTCGTCTTTTAAGGCCTGCGAGGCGTCTATAGAGAGGTCTGATATATCAACGTTTTCGAGCCTGTATACAAGGTCTCCTCTCAGGTAGTCGCTGAATTCCTTGCCGAACCTAAGAACTCCGCCCTGTCTTACTTCATCATAAGCGTAGCCTGTTGAGCCGCTCCTGTTCCTTTCCGACGCGTAAAGGTCAAAACCGAAAGACAGGGGGTGGTCAAATATCCATGGCTCTGTCCAGCTTAATAGATAGTTCTTCCTGACACTGCCAAACTCCCCTCTTAGCTTAAGATCCTGACCGTCCCCGGTAAAAGTCGGGAAATTAAAGAGATCGAAATTTCGCTGTTCGATTTCCACAAACCCTATTAGCTTGTCTATCGAGCTAAAACCACCTCCGAAACTGAATTCCCCGGTCTTGGACTCTTTCACCTCGACTACCATATCCTTTTTATTCGGCACGGCTGTGTCTTCCACGTCAAACGTGATATCCTCAAAAAATCCCAGATTATATAGTCTTTCCTTGCTCCTCTTTAATTTGCCGCCGTCGTACTTCTCGCCCGGGTATATCCTCATCTCCCGCCTTACCACGACATCTTTTGTCTTGGTGTTCCCCTTTATATCTATCTTATTGACATAACAAATCTCACCCTCTGATATCGTGTAAGTAATGTCCACGCGGTCAGTCTCGAGATTCAGGACATTGTCCGGCTTCACTTTCGCCATAATATAACCCTTGTCGAAATAATGCTCCTGTACGCTGGCCACGTCCTGATGCAGCGCGGATTCGGTAAACGTGTCACCCGGCCTCATCTTCAAAACAGACTTAAGCTCTTCTTCCGAAAAGACGGCGTTAGAGACCATCTTCACGTCCCCGGTTATGTATTTTCTCCCTTCGTCTATCCTTATGGCCAGTTCCAGCCATTTTTTTCTTTTATTTCCTTTTGTTATTGTCTCATAACTAGCGTCCGCGTCAAGAAAGCCTTCTTGTTTATAAAAATGTTTTAAGCGCTCTATGTCATCCTCTATAACATCCTGTTTGTAAACGCCCGACCTGAAAAAACCCGATGGCCTTGACTTGATCACCTTTGTAAGACGCTTGTCGCTGAAAGCCGTGTTCCCGAGAATGGTGATTCTGCGGACAACGGCTCTCGCGCCTTCATCTATAACAAAGACGACCGTGGCCGCGTTGGTCTCCTCATTGACATCTATCCTGTAACTTACCTTGACCCAAGGATAACCCGCCCTCTTGTATAAATCCTCTATAGCCTCCGCGTCTCTCTTGAGGCTCCTTTCGTCACAAAACTCGTTCAGCTTTGATTTCACCAGAGTGGAAAACTTTTTTTCTCTATAGATCCTGTTACCTGTAAATTTAATCATGGTCAGAGGCGGTTTTTCCGTGACCACAAAGACAACTCCCACCTCATCTGAGCCCGCTTCCTCTATGGAGACGCTCACATCACTGAAAAATCCCATCAGATAGAGCCTTTTTACGTCCTCATTGACAACCTTTTCCAGAAATTCCTCGCCTCTTTTGGTTTTTAATTTTGATAGTACCTTAGCGGAAGAGACCGTCTTGTTGTTTCTCACATCAACGTACTTAATGAGCTTTCTGGGGGATCCTTCCTGCGCGATGGCCGTTGAGGGTGAGACAAAAGACAGGGTAAGGAATAACATTATAAGGAAAAAATTTAAATTTTTTATTTTATATA
>JAHIYJ010000018.1 GCA_018814825.1 Candidatus Omnitrophota bacterium | reverse complement strand
TCGTGTTTTACCTCATACCATTTCTCGTATACCCCTTTATCCCTTAATCTGAAATCAGCGCTCAGGTCTATGACCTTCTTGCCAGCCTTTAATAATACAGGCGCAAACTGCATGGATACCTTATGAGGCAACGCCAGGAATGCGCAATCGCACTTCCTGGAAATCTCTTCAGCGCTCATATCTCCGCATTGCAGGTCTAGCATGTCCCTAATCCACGGATACAGCTTACCTATATGAACCGTATCTATCTTTGCGGCGGCGGCTGTTATTTTTACCTCAGGGTGCCTCAATAAAATCCTGAGGAGTTCTTCTCCCGCGTAACCGCTCGTACCCATTATCCCGACTTTTAACATTTTTGACCTCCGAAATAGGGGACAGCGACCTATTTTTTCCCTCTTATATTTTTTATGGAAAATGGGTCGCTGTCCCCTATTTTCCATAATGATACTATAATAAATAAAAACGCCTATCCTGTCAATCTATTTCTCGTCTGAAATTAACAGGATAGGCGTCGATGATTCCGTATTTAATTGCGTTTCTAGATCTTTAACGTTTTGTCCACTGGAATTTCTTTCGGGCACCCTTCTGTCCGTACTTCTTCCGTTCCTTGACCCGAGGATCCCTTGTCAAAAACCCTTTTCTCCTTAACAGAACCTTTGTTTCAGCGTCAACAAGAGAAAGGGCCCTTGATATACCGTGCCTCAATGCCCCGGCCTGCCCTGACTTGCCTCCGCCTTTTACATTGGCTATCACATTGTATTTACTTCCTATGGTAGTGTCTTTTATAGGTTGTCTCACTATAAGCCTTAGCGTAGGCCTGTCAAAGTATTCGTCAAGAGGCTTCTTGTTGACCTGTATCTCGCCGTTTCCCGCCATAAGACGGACGCGCGCTATAGACCGCTTGCGCCTCCCTGTTGCCCATATTATGTTTTCCTGGTTCTGTTTTACCATTTACCCCTCGCTTACCTCTATCTTTTCAGGATTTTGAGCCTGGTGAGGATGCTTCGGACCCGCGTAAACCTTTAATCTCGTTATCATCCTTGACCCGAGCTTGTTCTTGGGTATCATGCCTTTTACGGCGTGACGGATGACTTCCGTAGGTTTGGTCTCAAGCATTCTCTCGAGCGTCGTAACCTTCTGCCCGCTTGGAAACCCTGAATACTTTTTGTATACCTTTTGTTTCGGCTTAAGGCCTGTTACCTTTATCTTTTCCGCGTTCACGACTACCACAAAGTCTCCGCCATCCACATTGCTTGTATAGCTGACTTTGCGTTTGCCGCTCAAGATGAGGGCCACCTGTGTGGCAAGTCTGCCCAGGATCTTCCCTTCCGCGTCAAGAAGATAATATTTTCTGTCTACGTCCTTTTTTGTAACAAAAGTAGTGATCATAATACACCTTCTGTATGAAGGTAGAATTATACCATAAAATAAAACCGTGTCAAGCAAAAATAACGAGTAAATAGGGGACAGCGACCTATTTTTTCCAGAAAATATAAGAAGAAAATAGGTCGCTGTCCCCTATTTCATCTATAAATCTTCTTTCTATGGCCCAAATCGATAACATACACTACAAGCGTATTTTTACGAAGCATATAAATTATCCTATAATCTCCCATGCGCAATGAATAATCTCCAGCAAGCTTGCCCTTTAGACTTTTTCCTTGATAGGGTTTTTTTCGGAGGGTTTCTATCGTAGTTACAAAACGAAAATAGAGTTTTTTATCTACCCTATATATTTTCTCCAATTCCTTTGCCGCAGTCCTGGAAAATTCTATCCTATACATCTAATTTTTCGATCCTGCGGCGCAGTGTTTTTAGAGAAACGGTCTTGCCTTCTTTGATCTCCTTTTTTGCTTGTTTGATCCTCTTTACAACCTCTTTGTCAGAGAGTATCTCTATCGTTTCCAAAAGTCCCTCATAGTCGTCAGGGCTCATCATTACAGCTACAGGTTTTCCTCTTTTAGTAACTATATAACGGTCTAATTTGGAATCTATGTCCTTTATCACTAAAGGAAGCTCCGGCCTTAGTTCTTTCAAAGTTATCATGTTAACCATATATTTCACCTCCCAAATAAAGTATACACTAAAGAGTATACTTCGTCAAGCGCTATTTAATAGGGGACAGCGACCTATTTTTCTGGGGATAATAGGTCGCTGTCCCCTATTATCCTAGGTCTTCCTACTGACAACGCCTGCAGTCTTTTCCCTAACTTCTTCTCTAGTTTTTTGATAAACTGCTCATCTCCCAAGGGTCTACCGGTAAAAGTTGATTTTTTTATGATTTCCATTTCTGATCTATCGTCTTCTCTATCTATAAAAGATCTCCATGAACCTTGCGGTATATCTATAATTTCAAAAAGGTTCTTTAACTCTAGTAACTGCGCGTTGTCCGCTCCTATATGAACAGACGCGCTAGACCATTTCCATTCCCAAGGTTTATTTACCAGCTTGGCCCTTACCGGGTTCCTTTCTATATACCTTGCCGCCGCTATAAGATGATTCTCATCTAACGCGCAAGAATAAAACCTGCCTTGCCATAAATGCCCTTTTGTTTTCATTTTATTATTAAAATATTGAGAGTATCTCATGTGCGCCGCGTTAAATGTCTTCGCCAAAGAATCTTCTTTTAGGGGTATTCCTATAAAATGCACGTGGGTCGGCATTAAACTATCCACCAATAAAGGAAGGCCGTATTTATCGCTGTACTTCCCGATCCAAGCCAAATACCTCTCCTTGTCTATATCATCACGAAAAACCACCTGACCATAGTTCCCCCTCTGTGTAATATGATGAGGGTATCCAACTGCTACTACTCTTGCTATGCGCGGCATAGGCACCTCCTTTTAATATATTAGACACAGGAGGGTAGCCTTTTCTTTCAAAAAATAGGGGACAGCGACCTATTTTCTTCTTATATTTTCTGGAGAAAATAGGTCGCTGTCCCCTATTTACTAAGTAACGGTTATCTTCTTGCCTGTCAGGGAGACGTTTATGCGGTTCTTTTCTTTTGTCTTTTTCAAGACGGCAAGATCCAGGTCAAAAAGCCTGGCAAGCTTATCTTCAGGGAATACCGGCGCGAACCTCCTCCTGTTCCCTGTCTTTTTGTAGATACGGTAGTTATGCCAAATCCACGCTATATTAAGGAAAAATATGCCTAAAACGACCACGGACGCGTTGTGTATTATCTGAAGCAGTTCCATCATGTCATCGGTGCTAAAAAGAGCGCTGTGGAAGAACTTAAACCCCATTATCCAAAGAATGATGGTCAGGATAGGTGTTATAAAATATATCCAGACCGCCCAGAAGAACCCTGTGACCACGCCTTCAGCTAAACGCACAATGGGAAGCTTCAGCTCAGGCCTGTCTATTATTTTATAGTATGTAACCCTCTGTCCGGACTTTCCCATTTAACGGAAACCCCTTTCCTTCTTATAAAAACGTTGAATACGCCCATAATCATACCGGCCGCGTTTATCAGCCAATAGAAGAACGGGTACCAGATTATCCAAAAATAATACTTGAAGAAGGTCTTGTTCTCGTAGTGATAATCTATGGAGAAACTCACCACGGACTGGAGAAGGCACACCAAGGCAAGGATGGAACCCGTCCATACCGGCGGTATAAAAGGCTGCGTGGGCTCGATCGGGATGATCCCAAAATAATACAGGGCATACACCACAAACCACGAAAGGATCAAAGAAGCAAGCGAAAAACTCCACAAGATCGCAATTATATATTCTAAGTAAATAGGCCAGAACCTTCTCATCCTAGCGTCAAACCAGATATCGCGATGTTTCCTGAGCACCTCGATCCCGCCCTGCCCCCATCGGATCCTCTGTCTCCACAGACCCAGCCACGTCTCAGGGGCGAGTATCCAGCACAGGGCGTGGGGTTCGAACTTTACGTCCCAGAACTTCTTCTGCAGTTTCCATGTAATATCGATATCTTCCGTAACGGTATCGGAATCAAAGAGGCCGCAGGAGCAGAGCGCGCTCTTCCTGAACGCGGCGATGACTCCCGAGACCGTGAGGATCTTGCCCAATATCCTCTGTGTCCTTTTTATCAGGCCTATGATGCTTGAGTATTCCCCGATCTGTATCTTGCCCAACAGGCTCGTTCTGTTTATAATGCGCGGGTTGCCCGTAACCGCGCCTGTCCTGGGATACTTCACGAAATGCCAGGCGAATATCTTCAGGACGTCCTTATTGATAAAACAATCCGCGTCCAGGGTCAGGATCAATTCACCCTTGCTGAAAAGTATGCCGGCATTCAGGGCCGCGGCCTTTCCGCTGTTGGGGCTTAAGTGGATCACCTTGAACCAATCCTTGTTATTCTCCGTGAAGTCGTCAAGGATCCTGGCTGTCGCGTCCGTGCTGTTGTCGTCGATCACGATTACCTCGTACGCCGGGTAGTCCAGGTCATTGAGGGTGTTCAGCATATCCCTGATGATCCTCGCTTCGTTGTGCGCCGGAATTAAAATGGAGAAAAAAGGATATCTATCTATCCGGAAATCAAAAGGCTTCCTCTCCCTGCGGAAATAAAACAATAGGGCCCCCGTCGTCCAGACAAAGCTCATGTATAACGGGTAAAGAAAGATAAAATAGTTGAGGATAGTCCAGATCAGTTTCATTTTGTCAGGATTATGTCCTTAGGTGAATACTTCCTTTTAAAACTGAAATCTTCCTTGGACATTATAGTCCGTATAATGTCCTGATCGGGCTTGTTCAGGATATAGCTATCAGGGTAATACCCCACGTTCCAGGCGCCCGAGGCCACCAGTCTCTTCAGCCACGAGCTCACCGTCTTTGGAGCGATCCATTTTTCCCTCTCCCAGTCGTAAGCCTGGACCTTGAAGACCGTCTTCTTGATCCCGTCAGGGTATTCCTCGGCATCCTGGACGAGCTCATTAAGCCAGCTTATAGAATGACTCTCTTCTTCCATCTTCGGATAGGCCATTAGCACCACATAGTCGTATGCCTTGAGGCTTTCGGCGTAATTCTGCGCGTACCATTCTTCGCTGTCCGGGTCGGTAAGCACCTCGGCATACAACGTCCTGGCGAACAATGCCTGGGGCCTGTAATAAAGGACCGCCTTCTTGAATTCATCGGTCAATTCGATAAGCTTTCCCGTCTTGAGTTTCGTCCACTCTTCCTTCTGCTCGGGGCTGAGTTTATCGTAAGGGATTATTTCACCGCCGGTGATCTTCGCGTATTCCTTCTGCGCGTCAGGGTGGAAATCCTCGAAGTCATTGAGGTAGCCGTCGTCCAGGAAAAACACGCCGTCGATCTTGGAACTGACGGCCATGTCTTCATACAGCATCACGAGCTTCTGACGCGCCTCCTTGCTGAAAGGCGAGAGGCGCGGGTACCACGAAGTCGACAGCTCTATCTTTCCCTTTTTAAACTGCCTGATCCTCAACGCATCCGTCTCCTCTTTGTCCGGCAAGGCAATGCTCAGCATGGGCATCCAGGCATACACCTGTATATCCCTGATGGAAAGCTGGTTGACCACGCGGTTGAAAAGGTCGGCGCGCATGGGCAGGACGCGGTTAGGGAAATAGACCGAGGAGATACTGCCGTCGCCGTCTTTATCGCAGAACGCCTGCAGATAGACGGTACTCACCTTCATGCCAAAGACCCTCTCTATGAACTTATCCAGATTCTTCTCCTGCTTGACCGGGTCAGGGTCATAGATCAGGTCCAGGTCCGTGTGCAGGACCCTCTGCTTTACCGGTTTATTGAAATCGGCGTTAAGCTCCTTGATAAAATCCTGCATCTTGGGATTATCGACAAACATGTAGCGCGGTATGGCATAGGGCTTATCCGAGCCGGCCATCTTATCGTCGAGATAAAACATCAGTTTGAAGCCGAGCGCCTTTGCCTCTTCCACGCAAATCTGATTGTACTTCCCGTAAGGCCAGACCATTGCCTCGGTGTCCACCTCGAGCTTCTGCTTCAGTATCTTTTTGGACAGCGCAAGGTCATCGTGGATCCTCTTGCGGTAATCCCCTTTGGATTCATAAGCGCCCGTATCCGGATTATAGATGCGGCTTATCGCGGCCCAGCTGGTGTTGCCCTGCGGGTTATAAAGGACTTCGTGGTGGATATCGTTGGAGTGAGAGGCGATATAGACCAGTTTACTCTTGCTCATTTCCTTGAGCTGGTCCCAGTTTACCAGAGGCGCGGTAAGTTCAGGGTCAGGCTTGTCTACCCAGCCGGTCTCGACAGCCAGTAGAGACGGGTAGCCGTACAATTCAAGCAATGGATAGACGAATTCGTAATAAGACAGATAACCGTCGTCGAACGTCAAAAGCACGGCCTTTTCCGGAAGCGTCTTCTTGCCCTCGCTCGCCTCTATCACGTCATTGACGCTGATAAAATGGTAGCCGTGGGTGGTCAGGTATTCTATCTGCTGGACAAACGACTTCTGGTCTACGGCGTAAATGTCCAGCTTGACCTCTTTGGGCATGTCATGATAACACAGGACGATAAAATCATCCTTACCCTCGGCGGCCGTAGCAGGCAAAACCCAGGCTAACAAGGCTATAAATAAAATGACTACTGCGGCTCTCTTCATTCGTCTCTCTCCTTAAAAACTATAACTCAGGGTAAAATCAAAATTATCAACGTCCGTATGCTCCCCGTCGTAATTTTCCAGGGAATAGGTATAACCAACCAGGAAAGCCAGCGTGTCGGAAATCTTGTAATCCTGTTCGTAACGGATACTCCCAATAGTATCACTGGAAAAATCTTTCTGCTTCTGTATGCCGTAATCGACGTAAAGACGGTCTGTCATGGACTTCTCATAGCGCTCGTACCAGACGTGTTCTACCATCGGGATCACGTCGATCGAATACGCCCTCTCGGGGTTGTAATAAAGCGCGCCCTCCGCTGAATTGGTCGTCAGGCTGCCTTCCAGCGCCACGCGCGTCTTCCAGTAAGCACGGGTAGTGATGGCCTTGTCCAATAAAACCCTGTAAGTAACGTCTTTATTCCCGTCCGACATGTCTATGTAGGAAACGCCTGCCTGGCTTGAGAAACTCTCGCTCCGGCGATAGATGGCCGTAAAATCCCATTCTTCACCTTTGATATCGAATGCCCTTGCTCTTAGGGGAATTGCCAGGCTATAAGAATCGTATGCCCAGATAAAGGAAAAATAATCATCGGGGTTAAAGGTGACCTGGCCGTATCCTCCTATATCGTCCGTCTGCGTAACATCCGATACCGCCCCGACAAACCACCAATCCCTGTTAAGGCGCCAGTCCACCCCGGCTGAGGCGCGTCTTGTCATGTTTTTTACGTTCTCCTCTGAAGAATCACTGGTATTCCTCCAGAAATAATCCGCGAATATCTTGCGGTCAGGTAAGATCACCTGCTCATACCTGGTAGACCAGTTTAGTTCCTTGGCGCCGGGTTTTTCCCTGGTCCACCCTGTGGACACTGTCACCTTGCGCATATCCCGGACCTCGAAATAACGATTCAGCTGTTTGATATATTTATTGTTAGGATTTTTTTTCAGGAGCTCTTCTGCCATGGCGCGGGCCTCTATCCCCCTGTCATTCTCATCCAGCGCGTAACAATAACCTACCTTGCCCGCGATATCTTCGGGGTCCTGACTATGCGCGATCTGGAACTCTTCCAATGCCAGGCGCGGCCACCCTCTCCACAGATACGTCTGGGCAAGGCTGATCCGTATATTGGTATCTGACGGCGCGCGTGAAAGATCCTGCAGTATACGATACTGGGCCTCGGCGAGCCTGTCCTGGTAGATATACCACCAGTCCCTGTTATAGACGATCTCTGCCTTGCGGGCATTATCCTTTAAAATGCCGCGGTCAACGATCTGCACTGGCACCCTGCTGTCCAGCTCGCCCAACAGCTCACCCGCCTCTTTATACTTCCCCGTCTCTATCCATGCCTGATACATCGACATCGTGGTCTGGCCGTATTCCGGGTCCCATTCCTGAGCAAGCACCTCTTCATAAAAAGGCAGGGCCTTCTCCGGCTCTCTCATTCCGAGATAAGCGTCTCCCACTGCCGCCAAAACCCACGGCGGCATTTCTTTATTGACCTCGTCCAGCGGCCTGCCCGTCATCTTATTGATATTCGCGTATTCCCGCAAGACCCCCTCCATATCGGATTTTTGCTCCAGCGCCAGGATCTCGTCATAATACGTCCTCAAGGCAAAGGGCTTCTGGGGTTCGAGCTCGGCATAATCTTTGTTCTTATCCAGGATTTGTAAAGCGCTGTCCGTTTCCCACCACCAGATCCTGTGCATGGCCTTATTGCCCCTGAGCGTATCAATGATCTTGGGGTCGATCTGGTCCCCTGTCTCTTTTAATTTCTGCTCGACCAGGCTGTTGGAGCCCATGCTTACCAGCGCCCTGTATTTAAGGTTAAGCGCTATCTGGCTCTTCGGATAGATAGCCAAGATCTTTTCATAAAGCTGAAAGGCCTTCATGTATTCAGCCTGGGCCTCCAGGATCTCGCCTTTACAGAAAAGCGCCTCTATGTTTTTGGGCTCTTTCTTTAAGATCTTGTCAACGAGGACATCTGCCTCCTGGTACTTGCCTTCCAGGATCATTTTCTTGCTCACCCACAGCTGGGCATGCGTATTATCCGGAGCCATCTCAAGCACCTTTTTGTAAATGGTCCCGGCCTCGTCTGCTTTTCTTTCTCTCATCAGGATGTCCGCGTAATATATCTGCAGGTCCACCTCTTTGATCTTACTATTCTCTGCCTCCTGCTTGATAAACCGACGGGCATTGTCTATCTGTCCTGCATCTAAATAGGTATAGAAAATACTCTCTATGGCATCCTTTTCCCTGCCCTTTACGTTTCTGTATTTCTGGTAAAACTCGATGGCCTTGTCATAATTACCCATTACGTGATAACATTTGGCTATCTCGGGTATGGCGTAATCCGGAATCTCATACCCTTGGGCGAGTCCTTCGTAGGCCTTGATCGCCTCTTCGCACTGCCCTGACCACGAGAGGATTACTATGTAATCGAAAATAGCTCCGGGCGCAGCGGATTCCCGGCCTATGACCTCTTTCATCAATTCCAGGGCCTCTTTGAACTGGCCCTCGCGGGCAAAGAGCACTGCCTTGTTATGGGCATCTCCCTCGTCTACTTCGGGAGAGGGAGCTGACGGAGACGCGGCCTCCTGGCAAAATACAGCCCATGCCATCGAAAAAATACAGAAGATGCTTAAATAAATCATCAGACGTTTCATTTTTTACCTCATCTAATAGGGGACAGCGACCTATTTTTCTTATTATATTCTCTTGGGGAAATAGGTCGCTGTCCCCTATGTCGTAAATGTATACTTTTCTGGAAACTGCCCCAAGGCGATCTTAGTAAGGCGGGTAAGATTTCCTATCAAGTCAAGGGTCTCTGAATCAAATCTTTTCTTACCTTCCGTATTATTAAGATTCAACACCCCAAAAAGCCTGTTCTTGATCTCAAGCGGGTATATTATGGAGGATTTTATGTAAGGCCTCTTCAAACGGTTCTTTATTTTGGTGTCTTTTACGGAACTGTCCAATAAGAGCGGTTTTTTGTCCTTTGCCACCAGGCCGGAAATACCCTTGCCTACCTCGACCCTTGCCTTTTTCACGAACTCGTCCTTCAGCCCGCGTGAAAACCTGACTGCCAGCTCGTTCTTGTCCTGGTCCAGGAGCATTATCGAACCTGTATCCCCTTTTGTCGTGTGCAAAGATATATCCAGGAGCGCGTTTAAAAGCTCGTCGAAACAAGCCGAAGAATATATATCCTTTACGAGGTTGTCCAGCGCCCTGGACGCCCCTATGAACTTATCCTTAAGCTTCTTGGTGTCATAATTCAGCTGCATGATATAATGCGCGACTTCATGCAGGAGCTGGACCGTTGACTCGATGTTATTAAAAGTGAACCTCTTTAAATTGGCTATATTGTTCAGTAAAGAATCAGCAGCTATCTTGTTGTCTGCCGCGATTTTTACGTATTCCTCGACCCTCTTCTGCTTCTGTAATAAGACGGGCCCCACTATCACATACGCCAGGGTGCCTTCTTCCTTGATCTCGATAGGTATGCCGTAGAGATATTCCCCGAAAGGCCCGACTATGAAATTGTCGCTTTTATCTTCCCTGACCCTTCTTATTACCCTGGGGATACAGCTCTCATGCCATGTCCTGGCGTCTTTAGGCATATCCTGCGCAATATTCAGGCAAAACTGACTGGGCGTATTAATACTCGGGAAGGGCGCGCCTTCCAGATCTACCGTCCTTATGCAGATGCCGAGCGCCTTGCTGAACCCATTCTGCATCTTCTGCCATTTTTCCTTCTCTATGATATCAAATAAATTCATCGCTCGACACCGCCAGGTTGTATTTCTTGATCTTGTTATAAAGCGTGGTCCGGTTAATCCCAAGCTTCGAGGCAGCCTTTTTCTTGTTGCCTTTTACATCGCGGAGCGTCCTCAGGAGGATCTCTTTTTCAGGCTCTTCCAGGATCTCCTTGAGGCTGTTGTTCTTACCGGCATCCGCCGCCTGCGCGCTGCTTTTACACAACGCCTCGGGCAAAACGTCCCTGTCTATCTCCTTGCTGGACGAGAGCACCATAGCCCTTTCTATGACATTCTCGAGCTCCCTGACATTTCCAGGCCATTCGTTCTTCTCGAGGATATTCATGGCCTGTTTTGTTATACTCGTGATCTTCCTGCCGTTAGCGTGTTTATTATGTTTCTGTATAAAATGCTCTGCTAAGAGCTTTATATCACCCCGCCTGTCCCTCAGCTTAGGCATTTCTATGGATATGACATTCAGCCTGTAATATAGATCTTCCCTGAATTTGCCTTCTTTGATAATTTTTTCAAGGGGCTGGTTTGTGGCGGCTATTATGCGCACGTCTACTTTGTTAGTCTTTGTGTCGCCTACACGCTCGAATTCGCCCTCCTGTAATATCCTTAAAAGCTTTACCTGCAGCGACGGTGAAAAGGTGTCTATTTCGTCCAGGAATATCGTGCCTGTGTCCGCGAGCTCGAACCTGCCCTTCCTGTCCTTTATGGCCCCTGTAAAAGAGCCTTTTACGTGGCCGAAAAGTTCGCTCTCGAGCAATGTCTCAGGAAGAGCGCCGCAGCTTACTTCCACAAAAGGTTTGTCCTTGCGCAAGCAGTCATGCGCGTGTATAGCCTGGGCAATCAACCTCTTGCCTGTCCCGCTGTCCCCTGTCAAAAGCACAGTGGCCCTGCTGTCGGCTATTGCCTCTACCATGCTGTAAATCTTCTGCATCTTTGTGTCCGCGCCAATAAGGCCGTAAAACCTGTCTCTTGAGTTCTTGTCCAGCTTCCTTCGCAGGGAGATATTTTCCCTTATGAGCTTGTTGCGCTCTATTATTTTATTGATGATTATCTTTATCTCGCTGTCGTTTATGGGTTTTGTCACGTAGTCGAACGCGCCTATCTTCATGGCCTCTACAGCTGTTTCGACGTTGCCGTAACCAGTGATCATTATGACTTCAGTATCCGCATGCCGCGCCTTTATCTTCCTCAGGAGGTCTATGCCGTCCATTTTAGCCATCTTCATGTCGGTTATTACGATATCAAAGCCCTTTTCCTCTATCTTCTGCATGGCCTCGTATCCGTCAGACGCCATGCTGGCAATATACCCCTCGCTCCTCAGGACCTCGTAAAGGGATTTCCTTACCAGGGATTCGTCATCGACTATCAATATCCTGTATCCGTTGGCGTTTATATTCATTGTTTAGTAGGCAGGTATATTACAAATCTCGAACCCTGGCCCAGTTCACTGGAAACGTCTATCCTGCCATTATAACGTTTCACTATGTCATAACATATGGAAAGCCCCAGCCCTACACCGTCTGCCTTTTCCTTCTTGCTGAAAAAAGGCTCAAAGATATGCCCTATGTCAGACCTTGGTATGCCGCAGCCCGTATCCGAGATAGCGATCTTTATCATGCCGTCCTTCTCGCAGGACGTCCCGACGGAGATACTCCCTCTCTCGCCGATCGCGTCAAGGGCATTCTTGAATATATTCGAAAACACGCTGCCTATCCCATAGTCATAGATCTTAGGTAGATCCTGGCTAAGCTCTTTTTTGACCTCCACCCCCTTATACATCGCCTGGTATCTCAATAACTCCAGCGAATTATTTATCACCTCGTTTATGTCCACGAGCCTTGATAAGGAGTCTTTTTTACGCCTTGCCAGTTCCAATAGAGACCTTATTATGTTCGTTACCCTTGCCAGGCCTCCCTTTGCCTCGATGAGATACTCCTTCGAGGTCCCCTCTTCCATGGAATTAAGCGCGAGGTTTACGTATCTTATTATGCCGTCGAGGGGGCTGTTAAGTTCGTGGGAAATCGCGCCGGCAAACTTCCCCATATCGGAAAATTTGCTTTCGGATTCGACCTTTTTCTTCATAGATTCGAGCTCTGATACCAACTGCCCCTTTTCTATCTTAAACGCGATATGCTCGGCCACTATCTCTAAAAATCTCAGGTCGTCCTCTGAATAAGGCTTATTACTTCTATTCTCTGTCACGCTCATCACGCCTATGAGCTTCACATCAGTAGCTATCGGCACGCACAAAAAAGAATTGGTTTTATAGTCATTGTGGAGCTTTGGTATTTTAAAGCCGTCCGGCCATATCTCCCTGCTTATATCCTTGACCAAGAGGCCCTTTCTCTCCATAGCGACCTTGCCTATTACGCCCTCTCCCAATTTTTTCTTTACATCGCGCATGCCAGAGCCTGTATTCTGCGCCAATCTCAAAAACAACTCCTTCCCATCATCCCCTGTAAGGAATATAGAGCCTTTTTCCGAATCAAGGGCCTTCAGGGTCTTGTTCAGCGCGCATTCCAAAAGCTCCTTTATGTCCCTTGCCATCGAGATAATATTGATGATCTCGCGCAGAGAGACTATTTTATTCTGTTCCTGCTTGTCATTTTTCAATTGAAACATTTTCAATCGCCTCTAACCCTTTTTCCAGATATTCTTTCAAAGGGTGTTCCGGGTGTTTTTCTAGAAAACTCTTAAAAAAAGTCCTGGCCGTATCAGGGTTGTTCAATCTCTGCGTGCTGATGTTCGCAATCATCCTCAGGCTCAGCGCCAGATTCTTGGCCATAGGATAATCCATTACCAGCTTCTCCAGGCCCTTTTCCGCCTGGAGCCAGTCTTCTTTCTTCACGTAACACATCACGATAAAATTCTCTGCCCTGAATCCCAGTTCACTCTGGGGATACTCTTTGGTGAGTTTCGTATAATACAAGATCGCGCTGTCATAATTATTATCCTTTGACGCTATATACATGGGCAGGCTAAGCGCCATTTCAGTCTCGGCATAGCCGTCCATGATCTTCCTGTACTCTGTAACTGCCTTCGGCCACATGTCCTCACTCTCATAGCTCTTGCCTATCGCAAAATGCGCCTCAATGCACGCGCCTTTGTCGTCTGGATATAGCTCCAAAACCTTTTTAAATATACCCCTTGCCTCCTCGTATTCCTTTTTAGACAGGTAGAGGCCCCCGAGGGCGATCCTGGCCCTCCTGGCGCTCTGGGTATCAGCGTACTTTTCAAAAATAGTCCTGTATAGGCCTGCTGTGCGTTCAAACTCCTGAGGGGCAACAGCCTCCGGGCTTATAAGAATAGTCCTGGCAAGCTTAGTGGCCTTATAGAGGATCCTTTCAGACTGGTACTGTTTACTGCATCCGCAAAAACTAAGCGTTATGACAAATAAGACTAGTAGCCGCAAAGCTTGCTTTGCCATCTTAAGCCAATTCCTTTCTCAATAAGAATAAAAACGCCAGCGAAGTCGTCACAACACAATCTATGAATATTGTGACAACCACGCTCAAGCCCAATACCAGAAACGTGATCTCAGGGAGAGTCTTATTGATCAAAGCAGGAAAACCTGCCTTTAACAGGGAAAACGGGAGCGATATAAGCGTAGGAATCGCTATTAAAATAAATGCGCTGAAAAAGACCCGCTTTACGAGCCCGAAACTCCCTGCGAGCCCCTTGAAGTATCTTTTGTCCTCCAATACCACAAAAGGTATCACGAACGCAGCCACTGTCTCGATCAACAATATAATAAAGAAATTCACGAATACATTGATAAACTGCAGGAGCCCTTTATTCATTAAAAATGCCACGGCCTTGAATTTTATAGACTTCATGAGCGCCAGGTTCTCGCCGTAAGAGATAAAATACACTATCAAATATATAGTCAATAAAAATGCTGTAAGGGTAACGTATTTGGGAAGGACTTTCTTTAGGGAGTCTAAAAGTGTGGGCTTTTTGCCCTCGTTTGCCTGGTATACCATCCATACAGCCATGCCGCTTAATAACCCATCCTGAAATATATACACGGCTATCTGGACATAATAAAACAGTTTGGGCATGAGGCTGAAGTTAAACGGATAATGAAGGAATGCCTCGCCCCACAAGGTCTTTAT
>JAHIYJ010000017.1 GCA_018814825.1 Candidatus Omnitrophota bacterium | reverse complement strand
CCGCGGCGGACAGGTAAAATGCGGAGCTCAGGAGGATTATAAATTTAAACTGATAACAGTGGATATCCTGAAAGCCGATGATAAGAAATTAATGAAGATAAGCAGAGATGGGCAATTATTTTTGAATCTCAGGGAAATGAAAGAGATACAAAGGTATTTTAAAAAATTAAGACGCAATCCCACTGACTGCGAGCTTGAGACTATTGCCCAGACATGGTCTGAACACTGCGCGCATAAGACGTTTAAGGGGGTGGTGGATTATAGAGAAGTTCACAGTTCACCCCGAACCAAAACAAGTTTGGTACGGGGCAGGCAGTTGGCAGGAGGCAGAAGGCTTGGGGACAGGAAGATAGATAATTTGTTGAAGAATACGGTAATGAAGGCTACCAAAGATTTGAATAAGCCATGGTGCGTGTCGGTGTTTAAAGATAACGCCGGCATTATAAAATTTGACAGCAAAGATAATGTCTGTTTCAAGGTCGAAACGCATAATCACCCGTCTGCTCTTGAGCCTTACGGCGGCTCAGGCACAGGCATAGGCGGAGTTATACGCGACATTCTGGGCGTAGGCCTTGGCGCGAAGCCGATTATGAATACGGACATATTTTGTTTCGGCCTTCCTGATACGCCTCAGAATAAAGTGCCGAAGGGCATGCTTCACCCAAAGCGCATTATGAAGGGAGTGGTCTCAGGCGTCAGGGATTACGGCAACAGAATGGGTATCCCCACCGTGAACGGAGCGGTTCTCTTTGACGAGCGCTATACAGGTAATCCTCTTGTTTATTGCGGGACCGTGGGCATTATGCCTAAAAATAAATCGTTCAAAGAGCCTAGATCAGGAAACTATATAGTTGCTGTAGGCGGCCGCACGGGCAGAGACGGCATACACGGCGCTACATTCTCCTCAGGAGAACTTACGCATGAGTCAGAGGAGATATCAGGTGGCGCAGTCCAGATAGGGAATCCGATAACAGAGAAAAAGGTTACGGATACTTTATTGAAGGCGCGCGACAAGAATCTTTATGATGCTATTACCGACTGCGGCGCGGGGGGATTCTCGAGTGCTGTGGGTGAGATGGGTCAGGACCTGGGCGCGGAGGTAGACCTGGAAAAAGCGCCTTTAAAATATCAGGGCCTTACATACACGGAGATCTGGATATCCGAGGCCCAGGAGAGGATGATATTGTCCGTGCCTGAGGAAAACATAGACGAACTTCTGGAGATTTTCGGGAAAGAGGATGTAGAAGCGGTTGTGATAGGCAGATTTACCTCAGATAAAAGGTTAAGGCTCAGATACAAAGGCAATCTCGTGTGTGACCTTGACATGAAATTTTTACACGATGGCATACCGAGATTTAAGCGCGAGGCTGTCTGGACTATGACCGTCTACAAAGAGCCAAGCGCGCGTTGCCTGTCTCATTTGACGCAGAGCCTGTTAAAGATTCTTTCCAGCTGGAATGTGTCGAGTAAAGAATGGATCATAAGGCAGTATGACCATGAAGTGCAGGGCCAGAGTGTCCTGAAACCGCTGGTGGGCATAAAAAATGACGGACCCGGCGACGCCAGCATAATACGCCCGAAATTTGATTCTAAAAAAGGTATTATTGTCTCGAACGGGATCAATCCGCGGTATTCATTAATAGACCCGTACTGGATGGCCGCCTCATGTATTGACGAAGCATTGCGCCAGGTAATAGCGGTGGGCGGCAGATTAAACAAGACCGCTCTTCTGGATAATTTTTGCTGGGGCAATACAGATAAACCTGACAGGTTAGGAGGGTTGGTCAGGGCGAGCTTTGCCTGTCTGGATATAGCGAAAGGCTATGGAGTCCCTTTTATATCCGGCAAGGACAGCCTTAACAATGAATACGCTGTCCATGGAAAGTCTGTTTCTATTCTACCCACGCTTCTAGTGTCAGCCATATCCATCATGGATGATGTTACAAAGGCAGTTTCGATGGACTTAAAGAAAAAAGGCAATTTGATATACATAGTAGGCATGACCTATGATGAAATGGGCGGGTCGCATTACAATATGATAAACGGATTCATAGGGAACAATGTACCGAGAGTGGATGCTAGATATGGGGTTAAAGTTTTCAATAGGCTAAACAAGGCCATTGAATCCGAAATCATAAAATCCTGTCACGATTGTTCGGAGGGCGGTATAGGAGTGGCCCTGGCGGAAATGGCTTTTTCAGGCGGGCTTGGCGTAGAGGCCTTCCTGAAGGAAGCGCCGTATAGGGTTCAAGGTTCAGAAAGAAATGACGTAGCCTTATTTTCCGAATCAAATACCAGGTTTATTGTTGAGGTGGAGAAGAAAAACAAGAAGAGATTCGAGAACGCAATGAAAGGCGTGCCTATCGGGCTCCTGGGTTGTGTTTCAGCGAAAAAGGATTTCAGGATTTATGGCTTAGACGGCAGAAAAATCGTAGATGTCGGCATTGATAAATTAAAAGAAGCCTGGCAGAGACCTTTAAAATGGTAAAGAGTCCTAAAGTAAAAGTAATAGTCCTAAGGACAGCCGGAACAAACTGTGATGTAGAAACAGCTGATGCGTTTACCATGTGCGGGGCGTCAGCGGACCTGGTGCACATAAACGAGCTCGCGAGGAGCGAGAAGTCTTTGAACGATTACCAGATATTCGCTATCCCCGGCGGTTTTACCTATGGAGATGATATAGCCTCAGGCAAGATCCTTGCCAATGAGGTCAGATACAGGCTCGGCGGAGAGCTTAAAAAATTTATAGATAGAGGCAAGCTCATTATAGGGATCTGCAATGGTTTTCAGGTGCTGGTAAAATCAGGTATATTGCCGGGCGCGAGCGATAAAGGCCTGGCGGCTACCCTGACTTTTAATGATTCAGGGAAATTTGAGGCCAGGTGGGTGTATTTAGGCTCGAGCCTTGCCTGTCCCGAGCGAAGCCGAGGGAAGCCTCGGGTCTCGAGGTGTGTATGGACTAAAGGGATCAAAAAGATTATTTATCTACCTGTTGCTCATGGTGAGGGTAAATTTATCACAAAGGATAAATCTATATTACGGTCATTGAGAAGAAATAATCAGATAGTATTCCAATACGTTGATGAAAAAGGAAGGCTCGCGGAAGTCTATCCTGATAATCCCAATGGCTCAGTTGATAGTATAGCCGGGATTTGTGATCTGACCGGCAGGGTGCTTGGCATGATGCCTCACCCTGAGCGCCACGTATTTGGCACGCATCATCCTAGATGGACACGCGAGGGCCTGAAGAGATTCGGAGATGGGCTCTCTATTTTCCAGAACGGAGTAAATTACGTAAAGACCAGGCTCTAATTTCAGCGATACTACAAAGGACGGGACATGATAGATTATAAGAGAGCGGGAGTTAATATAGACAAAGGCAATAAGTTTGTGAAGGATATCGCTAAGATGGTCGCCTCGACCTCAAGGAGTGAGGTCATGGGCGGCATCGGCGGGTTCAGCGCCTTTACAAAGATCCCAGGGAAATACAAAGAGCCTGTTCTTGTGTCGTCCACTGACGGGGTGGGCACGAAACTCAAGGTCGCGGAAGCCGTGAATAGACATGACACGATAGGCATAGACCTAGTCGCCATGTGTGTTAATGACATAGTGGTTACAGGTGCGGAGCCGTTATTTTTCCTGGATTATTTCGCGACAGGAAGATTGAATGATAAAAAGGCCATAGAGGTCATGAAGGGGATTACGAAGGGGTGTAAGGATGCCGGGTGTGCGCTTATAGGCGGCGAAACCGCTGAGATGCCAGGCATGTATAAAGGCGATGAGTATGACCTTGCCGGTTTCTGTGTCGGGGTAGTTGAGAGAAAAAAAATCATAACAGGTTCAGGAGTAAGGCCCGGAGACGCGATCATAGGCATTGAATCAAGCGGAGTTCATTCAAACGGTTTCAGCCTGGTCAGAAAGGCATTCACTAAGAAGGAGTTAAAGGGCCGGGAGGGCAAGACTTTATTAACCCCGACCATAATTTACGTAAAAGCCATCCTGAAGTTGCTCAAAAAAGTTAAAGTAAAGTCCATGGCGCATATAACAGGCGGCGGGTTTTATGACAATATACCCAGGGTCCTCCCGGAAGGCACGTCGGCTTTAATATACAAGGAATTATGGCCTGTGCCTGTTATCTTCAAACTGATACAAAAGAGGGCGGACTTGAGCGCCAGAGAGATGTACAGGACATTCAATATGGGTGTAGGCATGGCGCTTGTTGTAAATAAGAAAGATGTTGAAAAAGCTCGTATGGCAATCAAAAGCTCCGGCCTTAAATCTTGGACAATAGGAGAGATTATAAAAGGAGATAGAGAGGTCGTTATATGAGAGTTCTAGTCGTGGGTTCCGGCGGGAGAGAACATGCCCTGGCGTGGAAGATATCACAGAGTAAAAAAGTAGATAAGATATTCTGCGCCCCAGGCAATGGCGGAACAGGGGAAATAGCCGAGAACGTAAATATCAAGCCGGACGACATAGAGGCCCTTTTAAAGTTCGCGAAAAGCAGAGATATAGAACTCACAATAGCAGGGCCGGAGGTTTCGCTTGTAGCTGGTATCGTGGACATGTTCGCGGGACAAGGACTAAAGGTTTTTGGCCCTGATAAGGACCTCGCCATGCTCGAAGGCAGCAAGGTATTTTCCAAAGAGACAATGAGAAGATTCAATGTGCCTACAGCTGATTTCATGGTATTTAGTGACGCCGGCAGGGCAAAAGAATATCTGAGGAAAAAAGGCGCGCCTATCGTGATAAAAGCGGACGGCCTCGCGGCAGGCAAGGGTGTTATAGTGGCCAGTACCGTAAAAGAAGCGGAAGAGGCCGTGGATTTGATGCTGGTCAGGCGGGCATTCGGCAACGCAGGCAGGAGGATTGTCATAGAGGACTGCCTGGAAGGCGAAGAGGCCTCAATACTCGTGTTTACGGACGGCAAGACGATAGTACCCCTGGCTTCGTCACAGGACCACAAAAGGATTTTTGACAATGACGAAGGGGCAAACACAGGAGGCATGGGAGCTTATTCTCCTGCACCGGTCGTATCAGAGGATTTACTAAGTGACATTATAGCCAAGGTCTTCAGGCCCATTATCAAAGGTCTTTCCGGGGATGGTAAAATTTATAGAGGTGTTTTGTACGGCGGCCTTATGATCACGGAAAAGGGGCCGATTGTGCTGGAGTTCAACGTCAGGTTTGGGGATCCTGAGACGCAGGCTATTTTACCCAGGCTAAAATCGGATTTGGTCGACATAGCGTTTGCGTGCATAGAAGGCAGGCTTGATAAAATGAGGATTGAATGGGATGACAGGCAGTGCCTTTGCGTGGTGGCTGCTTCCAGAGGGTACCCAGGCCCTTATGAAAGAGACAAGGAGATAAAAGGCCTTGAAGACGCTAAAATAACGCGGGATTTGGTCGTATTCCACGCGGGTACCAGCCTCAAGAAAGGAAAGATCGTCACAAGCGGCGGCAGGGTTTTGGGAGTGGCGGGTCTGGGCAAGGATATAATGTCCGCCAGAAAAAAAGCGTACGAAGGGATAGAAAGAATAAATTTTGATG
>JAHIYJ010000016.1 GCA_018814825.1 Candidatus Omnitrophota bacterium | reverse complement strand
GGCCCAGAGCTTTTTTGTCCGCCCTGTCGGGCCGCACAGAAAAGATTCATCGCCGTCATAAGGTGTATAGTTGCGATTGATGAAGTCCCTCACATCTATGGTTTTGTCCCATCTGCCTCGTGTAAACATCGCGTACCTCCTCTAAAAATAAAAAACCTGGGTTAAAAACCCAGGTGTACGGTTTTACTAATATTCTTTTTAACGCGCTCCCCCATGGTTTCCCATGTGCTTAACACCAGTCGCGCGGTTCTTCTATTGTAGTTTTATTTTACTACACATAACCCCGCTGTCAAGAAAAACATTGCCAGCCCACCCCCTCCCCCTGTAAAATAAGATTTAAGGAGGTGTGTCATGGTAAAAAAAGCTATTGTAATACTGGCGGAAGGGTTTGAAGAGATCGAGGCCGTGACTGTCATCGATATTTTAAGGAGGGCCGGCATAGAAGTAACCGTGGCGGCGCTGGATGAATTAAAGGTGCAGGGTTCGCACGGCATAACAACTCTGGCAGATATTAAATTAGAAAAGGCTGGTTCAGATTTTGATGCCTGCGTATTCCCTGGAGGCATGCCCGGCGCAACCCATCTATCGGTATCCAAAGAGGTGCAGGGACTCATACAAAAAATGAACAAAGAAAAGAAGGTCATAGCGGCCATCTGCGCCTCTCCTGCTTTGGTATTGTCTCCTACGGGCGTACTTAAGAATAAAAGCGCAACGTGCTATCCAGGCATGCAAACGCATTTCGGGCAGGATACTTCTTACAAGACAGATAATGTAGTACTAGATGGAAATATTATTACAAGCCGCGGCCCGGCCACAGCACTTATGTTCTCGCTGGCTATAGTGGAGAAACTGATCGGCAAGGAAACCGTGAAAAAAGTAAAAAAGGCGGTACTGGCGGGCTAAACTTTGTCTTTTTCGTCGTAGATCTCCCCGAATAACTCCTCGAGGACGTCTTCCATTGATATTATGCCGATATTATTGCCTTTTTTATCCTGCACTATAAAGAGATGCTGGTGATATGCCTGGAATTTGCTCAATAGGTCATCTGCCTTTTCATTTTCATTCACGAATATCGGCCTTGTCATAAAATCTTCCACTCTTGCTTCATAATTATCCTTGGCTATCTCGCGCAATAACACCCTCTGCTGGACTATGCCTACTATCTTCAAAACATCACCTTTATATACAGCGATCCTGCTATATTGAGAATTAAGTATTGAGTCTTTTAGGTCCAATAATCTCTGTTCGGCCGGCAATGTATAAATCTGATCTATGGGCTTCATTATATGAACAGCCTTTACATCGTTCAATTTGAATACCTTGCTGCAGAGATTCTCCTCGTCTACCTCTACTGTGCCTGCGTCTCTCCCAAGCTTCAACATAATCTTTATCTCGTCTTCTGTAACCTTAGGGACAACTGATTTCCCTCTGAATATATTCCCTGCCAGTATAAGTATGCGTGTGAATGGGCTGAAGATCCAGGTAATAAGTCGCAAGATCTTTGCGCTGCCGAGAGAGATTCTTATTTTATAATGCTCGCCTATTGTCTTTGGTATGACCTCGGCTATCACTATAATCAAGAAAGTAAGAATCGCAGACGATATCCCCAGCCATTCGTTTCCGAAAATCCTCATGACCTCCTGCCCGACAAATATAGCGCCTATTATATTTATGGAATTGTTCAGGATAACGATTGTCGCTATCGCGCTATTGATGTTTTCTTTTATCGCGAGAAGGTCCCTGGACCCTTTGCGCTTCTGGTCATATAAGACCCTGGCCTTTAAAAGAGGCAGACTCAAAATAGCCGCCTCGGTCATTGAACAAAGCCCCGAGGTGAGAAGAACTCCTATAAGCATAAAAATCAGTTTCACCATATTCTATTTCCTCGCAATATCCAGAAGATCCACGTCCAGCTTTTTAAAAAGTCCATTAAGCTTCGCCATAGGGAGACCCAGCACATTAAAATACGACCCGTTTATATCATCGAATATAAAAGAGCCCACCCCTTCTATTGAAAACCCGCCAGCCTTGTCATAAGGCCCAAGCAGCTTAAAATACCTTGCTATATCCCGCGGCCTGATTTTCTTTACCCTCACCTTTGAGCATTCCCAACCAGCAGTTGACCTGCCCGTGGCGGCATCCAGCACGCAAAGACCGGTATATACCGAAATAGTTTTACCCGCCATTGATTTAAGCATTTTCATCGCGTGAGAGGCGTCGCGGGGTTTGCCTATTATCTCTTTACCAAGAAGCACCAGAGTATCTGCGCCCACAATGAACCCTTTGTCTGTCTTCTCTCCCACTTTCCCGGCTTTTAACCGGGCATTAGATACGGCCAAGCGGCCGGGATCAGCGTCCTGCATATTTTCCTTCACAGCACTCACTACGACACTGTGCTTTATGCCGCATGAATCCAGTATTGAGGACCTTCTTTTTGAACCAGAAGCTAAAATTATTCTCATTGTCTATAACCTTTTAGGGGAAGATGTAGCCTAGTAATTTATAGATTAGTTTGGCCGCCATGAAATCAGGACCGACCATGTCTTTTATCGGGCACAGCTCAACTACGTCAAAAGCGACTACTCTTTTGCCCTGTATAATACCTCGGACAGCTTGCAAGAAGTCATACCAGAGCATACCGCCGGGCTCAGGAGTTCCCACAGAGGGCATGATAGAAGGGTCAAACACGTCAAGGTCTATACTTATATACACATGATCCGAAAGATAACTCTTAATAGAGCTAAGCCAGTCCGGGTTTTTCATCATATACTGCATACTTACTATCTTAATATCTTTTCCTGCCAGAAAATCAAACTCCGCCATACTAAGGCTTCTCACCCCTACTTCCACCAGGGGCGCTATCTCCAGTAGACGTCTCGCTATACATGCATGGTTCAATTTAGAGCCGTCGTAGCTGTCTCTTATATCATGGTGAGCGTCAAAGTAAAGAACGGTTAAATCCTGATAGCGCTTCCTGGCTGCCCTTATCGCTCCCACGCCTACAGAATGCTCTCCTCCTATAACAACCGGCATTTTGTTTTTCGCGAAAATGCCATCCACCTCTTTTTCAACAGTATCCACCATAATTTCCGGATCAAGGCCACTGACCTTAAGAGGCGGGGCCGTATTAATGCCTATCTTGTATATCTCCCTGTTAAGTTCCTCGTCAAACAGCTCCATCTTATCGGAAGCCTCTAGTATCGCCTGGGGCCCGTTCTCGGTACCTGGCCTATAAGTCACAGTCTCCCCGTACGGGACAGGCACGATAACAGCCTTTGCCTCTCCGAGGGAACTCATCTTATTGTCCGAACCGCCGAATATCATATTCATATCAGCCGCTTTCCAGGACATACTGAAAAATGAGAGGCGCTACTATGCTCGCGTCAGACTCTATTATGAACCTGGGAGTATCAATGCCCAGCTTCTCCCAGGTAATCTTTTCATTCGGCACCGCTCCGCTGTAAGACCCGTAAGATGTCGTTGAATCGCTTATCTGGCAGAAATATCCCCAAAGCTTACATTCCTTCAACATATCCTGCCTTATAAGAGGCACAACGCATATAGGGAAATCTCCCGCTATTCCTCCTCCAATCTGGAAAAATCCTATAGTGTTCTTTTGTGTATTTTCTAGATACCAGTCTATAAGAAAATCCATCTGCTCCAACCCGCTCTTTATAAAACCAAGCGACTTGAACACGCCTCTTTTATAATCCGCAACCACGCCATTGGCAAGAGTGGAATCCTCCCAGCCCGGGGTAAAAATAGGTATATTTTTTTCGCACGCGGCCATGACCCAGCTATTTCTAGGATCTATCTCGTAAAACTCCTTTAACCCGTCGCTCTTTATAAGCTGGTAGAAATATTCATAAGGGAAGTATCTTTTACCATCCCTAAGGGCCTTTTCAAATAGGGGGTTGAGCTTTTTGGCTATCCTTCTTATGGCCTCTTCTTCGGGTATACATGTGTCTGTTACGCGATTCAGGTGATTGTTTTTGAATCCGAGTTCTTCCTGGGGCGTAAGTTCCCTGTAATTAGGGATTCTCTTGTAATGAGTATGCGCTACCAGATTAAAAATATCTTCCTCCAGATTAGCGGCCGTACATGAGATCCCATGAATCTTATCCCTTCTGATCATTTCACTTAGGGAAATCCCTATCTCTCCTGTACTCATAGCTCCGGCCATGGCCAGGAACATCTTATTGCCCTTTTTACAGTAATCTACCCAACCCTGAGCCGCGTCTACCGTGACAGCGGCGTTGAAGTGCCTGAAATTCCTTTTCAGGAAGTCTTTTGTGCTCATGATATCATCAGTATAACACTCCATTTTCGGATAGACAAGGTAAAATTAATACAGTGCCGACATCATATAGCGGGCCATTATAAAGCTCTATTATGCCTTTGCCTGATTTTTTAATAAAATCCTTTATTTTTTGGCTGTCAGGATGTGTATCTAATCTGCCTACAAAAATCACAACCCTATTGTTTACACCAGTTGCGCCTCCTATGAAGCCTGTTTTATATCCTGGCAACTTAATATGCCCAGGCCTTACAAGAAGCGCGATTCCCCCCATCTTCTCCCACGCGGCCTTAATGCCTTTATCAGAGGTGATAATATGCCTATTATTAACAGGGATAACCGAACATTTCGCGCAACCCTGATTAACCGGTATGTGATGAGCCTTAAGGGCCTTTATATTATGATCTATCCTGCCTTTATAATGGATAATATAATTGTCTATCGCGGCCGCATTGTAAATTATATCCTTAGGATATCTGCCTGATTTTATCGCCTCTCCTTTTACGCATCGGTATCCATTCATCCTTAATAATTCCGCTATCTTTTCCAGGCCAGGCTCGTATACAACCTTATCTTTATGCCTGAAAAGCATCATATCCGCGTGACCCTGCACAGGCTTATAGAGCCTCTTATGTAATGGTACTTCCGCGATGAAAAAATTTAACTTTACGAGCTTTTCTTTTGCTTTTTTAGGCATGCGGGGATCTATTATGGCGATGTCCTTTCTGACATCCTTTATTTCCGCTATTCGGGAGGAGGCCCCTGACAGGGTAATACACACCCCAAAATAATTTTCCAAAAACCTCTTTTCAGAACCCCTGTGCCCTGATATAAGACTAAGTTTTTTCTCTGGGGCGCGGATTTCTATGCGCGAACGGTTAGGCACATGCCTGGACCTGATAGCCTTTATTATTTTATTCCGTATCTGTCTCGCGCGGACCATCTCTCCGAACGCGGCGTGATACGGCCCTGCAAGCACTGTCTTTTTGGAATCCAGATCTCTCGAAGGATGAAGACCTATGCGAATCACCTTTACACCGACATCCTCAAATATATCCGCAATTTTAGAAGCCTGATCTACGGCCTTTTCCATTACAAGCGACCTATATCTCCCTTTTTTATACTGTGCGGCCAGTTCAGTGCCTTTTATGACAAGTGTCGGATAGATGCGCGCGGTTTCCGGTTTCAGTCTTACAAGTTTTTTCGCTGTGGCAATCGATTTTTCAATTGTATCTCCTGGCAGACCCAGCATTACCTGGACGCCTAACCTCAAGCCTGATTTTTTAACGCAATCTGCCGCGCGCCTAACAGTCTTAAAAGTGACGGCTCTTTTTATTTTCTTCAGGACACCTTTATCCAGGGACTGTATGCCAAGCTCAACAAGGCAACCGCCTTTTTTCTTAAAACGCCTCATCGTCTCAGGCGAAACAGCCTCAGGATGCGTTGACATGCGAAGGCCCTTAATAATTCTCTTTTTTATATATGGATAGACCGCGTCCAGATACCTTTCCTGCAGTTCATCAGGCAAAAACGTAAACGTGCCCCCGAAAAAAGCGACTTCGACACGTTCACCCGAGCGGATAGTTTTTAGATTGCGGTTTATTATGGAACGGACTTTGTCAACCGATGGGGATCCCGTCGTTCCGGAGATCTTATGCTGGTCACAGTATACGCACTTATAAGGGCATCCTGAGTGGGGGATGAAAATAGGTATGATTTTCATTTTTTATTATTTTTTCTTGCGGAAAAGAAGTGTCGAAAGGGTCACTCCGCTGAAAAATAAGAAATTACCTATTGCAAATGCCTTCCAGACCAAAAAATCACTCTTAAGGCCTGACGGGAGCATGCCGAGCAGGCATATCCATACTCCTACAGCCCAGAATACACTTATGTCCTCTGACGAACGCCTCTTTATTATCCTGAGGATAAGTGGGATGTTCCAGAGCGGCAGGATTATAGAAGCCACTAAAGCTATTTTATCTATCATGGTTGTCTCTAAGCCTATTTATGCCTTGCCCGCTGAGCCTAGGACATGCTCGTTTTTGTGCTTGTACATTTTTACGAGTTCTGCCCTGGCGGGACCAAGGTATTTTCTCGGGTCAAATTCCTGGGGGGCATTAGCGAAAACTTCTCTTATCTTCGCGGTCACGACCAACCTGCCATCACTATCTATATTTATCTTGCATACGGCGGATTGTGTTGCTTTCCTTAACTGAACCTCAGGGACACCCGCGGTATTTTCAAGCTTGCCCCCGTATTTATTTATAATATCCACATATTCCCGCGGAATCGAACTTGAGCCATGCAAGACAATAGGAAATCCGGGTATTATCTTTTCAATTTCCTCCAAGATGTCAAATCTCAAAGGCGGGACACTTTCACCGGGTTTCAATTTAAACTTATACGCGCCATGCGAGGTACCTATGGAAATCGCCAAACTATCGACCCCTGTCTTTGAGACAAAATCCTGCACCTCCTCAGGATGAGTATAATGCGATTTTTCATGACTTACTTCATCTTCTATGCCGGCCAGGACCCCTAATTCGCCCTCTACGGTAACGTCACGCTTATGAGCGTACTCCACTACTTTCTTTGTAAGAGCGGCGTTCTCTTCGAAAGGCTTGCTTGAGCCGTCTATCATGACGGAAGAAAACCCGGATTCTATACAGGATACACACAGTTCAAAACTATCCCCGTGATCCAGATGAAGCGCGACCGGTATATTGGAACCAGCGTCTTCTATTATCTCCATGGCGCCCATCGCCATATGGCGCAAGAGTATCTGGTTCGCGTATTTCCTTGCGCCCGAGGATATCTGGAGTATGACAGGTGATTTAGTTTCTATACACGCTGTTATTATGGCCTGGAGCTGCTCCATGTTGTTGAAATTATACGCAGGGATAGCGTATTTACCGGCCATCGCCTTTTTAAACATTTCACGCGTATTAACTAGTCCTAGTTCCTTGTAAGATACAGCCATCTCATACCCCCTTATTTTAAGCCATTATAACATTAAATCTAAGCTTGTAAACTCCTAAACTTCACACTTTACACTTTTCTGTGTATCAGGAAAGTGTAAGGTTATTTTTGGTGAATTTTATTATATCGTTCATCATCTTTACTGATTCCGAGGGATATTTTCCTATGGCAGTCTCGGCTGAAAGCATTACAAAATCCGTGCCGTCTATGATAGCGTTCGCCACATCAGTAACCTCTGCCCTTGTGGGCCGGATATGCTCTGTCATGCTCTCAAGCATCTGCGTGGCGGTAATCACAAATTTTTTCTTCCTGTTGCACTTCCTGATGATGTATTTCTGTATGATAGGAATTTCATATATAGGCACGGAAACACCCATGTCTCCCCTTGCTACCATAATGCCGTCAGAAACATCTATTATCTCGTCGATGTTTCTTATGCCGTCCTGGTTCTCTATTTTCGCTATGACTTTTGGTCTGGCCTGGCTGTCGCCCAGCCTGTCTCTCACATCCAGGACATCAGACCTGCTTCTCACGAATGACTGCGCAATATAATAAATTTTCTGTCCCAGGCCAAAGGCTATGTCCTTTTTATCTTTCTCGCTAAGGCCCGGAAATTCCAGTTTCGCGCCCGGGATATTTATGCCCTTATGTTCCTTTAAAAAACCTCCCACTATGACCTCTGTCTTTATCGCCTTTTTACCTATATTTTTTATCTTTAAAACC
The DNA here is from genome assembly GCA_018814825.1 of Candidatus Omnitrophota bacterium. GTDB lineage: Bacteria > Omnitrophota > Gorgyraeia > Gorgyraeales > Gorgyraeaceae > JAHIEN01. The sequence continues at coordinate 17,458 of JAHIYJ010000016.1, read as the reverse complement.
ATGTTGCCGTCGTCCATATAAATATATTCGGCCCCCCTGATACTGTCTAGCGGCCCGTCATAATCAAAAGGTATCACGTTTTCGCTCTCGTGCGTCAAAGTGTTGGCCAGCCAGATTATCTGCCTTTTTTTCAGGGGCATGGGTTTGTGACCCTTGAGCCTGCCTACCCTTATCCTCGGGCCTTCTAGATCCAGGAGTATTCTCACCCGACGGCGGTATTTCTTGTTTACAGCCCTGGCAATCTTGATATAAGAGGCAAGCTCATCCGGTTCACCGTGAGAACAATTCAGTCTCACCGCGTCCATCCCCGCGACGGTCATCTTTCTCACCATGCTCTCTGTGGAACTCGCCGGGCCTAAAGTGCAGATGATCTTTGTCTTTACCATAACTTTTAACATTTTTGTTTCTTTTCCGTTTTCTGTATGTTAATATATATTATAATATGAAAACCAAAAAAACCAAAAGAAAAGATAAGTTTTATAAGGAACTGGAAGAAAAATTCGCGTTTGAGCGGGAGCTTTTTCAGAATCTGCTGGACAACCTGCCTGACGCCGTGTATTTCAAAGACAGGAAAAACAGGCTTATCAGGGTAAACAGGTTTTACGCGGAAGGCTTCAGCATGACCCCCGAGGAGATACTGGGTAAAACTGATTTTCACTTTTTCCCCAGAGAGCAGGCGCAGAAGATGTTTGAGGATGATACTTATGTCCTGACAACTGGCAACCCGATAATAGGAAAGATAGAGCGCACGCTCCTTCCAAACGGCACCAATAACTGCGTAACCACCACAAAGATCCCTATAAAAAATAAACGCGGGGAGATAACAGGTACTATGGGCATAACAAGGGACATAACCGCTTATGACCAGATAGAGAGGACACGTCTCGACATGGTTATGAGCTCTCTCAAGGTGCTCGACAGGGTCCTTGAGATAAGAGACCCTTACACTTTCGGCCATACGCGGCGCGTCTCCATAATAGCCGAGAAAATAGCCCAGGACATAGGCTGGGATGAAAACAAGATCCTTTCCCTTAAGATGTCCGCGGAGCTCCACGATATAGGAAAGATATTGATCCCTCTCGAGATACTCAATAAGCCCGGAAAGCTTTCCGAACTGGAGTTCAAGCTAATACAGGAACACGTAAAAAAGTGCTATGACATGCTTAAACCTCATTCCTTTCCCTTTCCACTTCCGGAAACAATATACCAGCATCATGAAAGACTCGACGGCAAAGGTTACCCGCGCGGACTGGCGGGAGAAAAGATCATACCCGAGGCCAGGATCCTGGCCATAGCCGATGTGCTCGAGGCCATGACATTCCACAGGCCTTACCGGGCGGCGCTGGGCATTAAAAAGGCTGTCCAGGAACTTAAAGACAATGCCGGCCTAAAGTATGATCAGGATATGGTGAAAATCACTTTAAAGATAATCAATGAGAATAACTTCAGGCCATTCTGGATGAATAACGAAGACGGCGCCGCGTTCTGACCTGCCTTTTCAGGAAAATCGCCTGAGGCAAGTTAATCACTGTAGGCCAGGTTTAAACCTGGCCTACTCATACTTTACCAAATCTTACTTAAATAATCAGCCTGAGGCGAATTAAGGAGTTCGCGATGAAAAGCGATGTCTATCTTGTGCGGACAGGCAACAGCGGACCAGGGACAAGGCGGGACGCGTTATTGAAGTTATTAAACAATATCCGGCTGTTCCCGGACTGCAGAAAAGATGAGATTATCCCCGTTAAGATCACTATAGGCGACACCAAATGCGTATATAACCTCTCTCCTGAAATCGTAAAGCTTGTTATAAACGATCTCAAAAGGAAAAAGACAAAACCTTTCCTGTTTGATACTAATGTAATATATAAAGGAGCAAGGCTAAACGCCGTGGACCATCTTACTCTGGCGCAAAATAAAGGCTTCAGCCATTCAAAGGCCGGCGCGCCTTTTATAATAGCGGACGGCTTGTTCGGGCAGGACGGCAAAGAATACGCCCTGGATTCCGAGTACATAAAAAATATAAAACTCCCCTCTTTTATAGGCATGCTGGACAAATTGCTTGTTCTGTCTCACGTCACATGCCATATATTGTCCGGTTACGCGGGTTCCATAAAAAATGTCTCCATGGGAATGGCCTGCCGGCCCACAAAACAAGCCCAGCATTCGTCTCTGAAACCACATGTAATCATAGATAAATGCACCTCATGCGGATGCTGCGTAAAGATATGCCCCGCTGAAGCGATTGCGCTCGCTGAAAAAGCCTGTATAGACCAGTCTAAATGCATAGGCTGCGGAGAATGCCTGTGCGCGTGTAAATTCGATTCTATTTTTGTAAATTGGGGCGAGGACGTCCATATTTTCTCAAAAAGAATGGCTGAAACAGCGGGTTTCATCCTGTCTAAATTTAAGGACAGATTCTTTGTGAACTTCGCTTTTGATATGACAAAGGAGTGTGACTGCATATCCACAAAAAATGAAAAAATAATCCGGGAAGATATCGGCATACTGGCCTCGAAAGACATCCTGGCGCTTGACAGGGCAACGGTGGACCTGATAAACGAAACCGAGGATGTGCTCGCCAGGGAAGGCATGAAGGATTCATACAAAACCTTATTCGAGCACGCGCATAAAAAAGGCCTTGGGAATACCTGTTATAATCTAATTATCTTATGACAAAGTTTGAGAACCTGTTCGGCATAAAGCAAACTGAGATTAAAGAAACATGCGTAATCCTGCCTCTTCTGGCAAAAGGCATGCTTAATGCCCTGGGTATAAAAAAACTCCATAGAGGCAAGCTGTACAGCTCCGGCCAGGGTCAGGGTTTTACCGCGATAGTTACTGGCCTTGGCGCGGGACTCGCGGGCGATGCCGTTTTATACATGAAAGAAACGACCGGCCTCAATATAATACTCTTTGGCTCATGCGGGCTGGTAGAGGCAAAAAATGGCCTTACAATAGGGTGCCTCGTCTCTCCTGTCCTGAGTTATTCTCTTGAAAGTTTCTCAGACATGCTTCTGGATAAAGAAAAAGACTGGAAGGAATTCTCCTCGAATAAGGATCTTACGGAAAAATTCGTGGATGCCTCCGGAGAAAATAACATAAAAAAAGTAAAGTGCGCCACGCTGGGATCTTTAAAATTAGAGGAAGATCGTTTTGATTTTTTCAGCGAAAAAGATATAGCCGTGGTTGACATGGAATGTTCGAGCGTTTTTTCAGCCGCCGGTTATATGAAGAAAAAAGCGATGGCCCTTTTTTATGCTACGGATATCATAAACAAAAAACCTTTCTATGCCGAACCTGACATCGAGGATAAGGCAAGGATCTCCTTCTCTATGAAAAGAGCCGCGCACGCCATATGCGAGTTTATAAAAAACAGTTTGACCTCCTGAAAAAAACAGAAGCGCTTATTGATTCGACGTTTCCAGGATTTGGCGTAAATAAAAAGCAGGAGGCCGTAAGGCTTGTTTACGAGATAGCGAAAAAAGATTCGGTTTCCCCTGAAAGTGTCATAGAAAATACAGGCGCACTCGATTTCGAAAACCTCAAACACCTCCTTTTTAAAAAAAGATATCCCTATTCTTATATGCATAAAGATTTATCAAATCCATATCTCCCCAAAATAGTCCTGGATAAAAACGCGGCTATTGAGATAAAAAGAACGGCGTTCTACCCGAAAAAAATATTCATAGAAAGCCCGGCCTGGCGCTCAAGCCTGGCCGATAGGTTCAGAAAACATTTCCCAAAAGCCGTTTACTCGGAAATAAAGTCCCTTAAAGATTACCTGAAGAGAAACAGGAATTTCTCAGTCAGGGATTATAACGACAGGCGGGATACCGCCTTCATAACCTATGAGAACCATGACTTTTTTAAGACCTGCCCCTGCACTAAAAAGGCTGTGGGGTGCGGATATAATATCTTTAACCTGAGCTTCGGGTGCATCTTCGAATGCACTTACTGTTACCTGCAGGAGTACACGAATAGCGCCGGCATCATCTTTCCCTCCAACCTGGATAGATTCTTTAATATGTTCGGCTCTTACAAAAGACCCGGCATGCGCATAGGCACAGGCGAGTTTTCAGACTCTCTTATGCTTGATAACATCACGGAATATTCCGGAGCAATAGTGGATTTCTTCAAAAAACATAAAAACGTCCTGTTCGAATTTAAGACAAAGAGCAAGAACATACGGAATATCTTAAAAGCGCGCCATCGCGGTAATATCGTAATATCATGGTCATTAAACCCTCAGGAAATAATAGACGAGAACGAGTTTCTCACGGTATCTTTGGTCGAACGCCTAAGGTCTGCCGTCAAATGCGTAAAGGCGGGGTACAAGACAGCGTTCCACTTTGATCCTGTGATATATTTTAACAACTGGCGGGAAGAATATAAAAAAGTAATAGCTCTACTTTTTGAATCAGTCAAACCGAAAGACATCGCGTGGATAAGCATAGGCACCCTGCGTTTTAACCCAAAGGTAAAACAGGTAATAGAATCTCGTTTCCCCGGAAATAAGCTCCTGGACGGAGAGCTCCTGCCTGGTTTTGATAATAAATTGAGATACCCTCGCGCCATAAGATGCGATATCTACAGATATATGCTCGGGATTTTGTCAGGGCATTCTAAAAAAATCCCAACCTACCTCTGCATGGAAGATATCTCAATGTGGAAGGAAATGGACTTACGTCCTGTCGCTATGTTTAGGTGAGACCCTTATCGCCCTTACGGGCCTTACCGGGCATTTATTCTGGCAGATGCCACATCCGATGCACAACTTGTGATCCACATAAGGCCTTAAAACTTTTTTTTCGCCTATACTGTACTCCGTCAATTTTATGGCCTTCTCGGCCACGGGACAATGCTCCTCGCAAACTATACATTCTTTGTTCTCGGCCCAAGCGACGCATATAGAGCGATCTATCTCCGCCAGGCCGAGCTTTGTCTTCTTCTTTTGTTCCTGGCTCAAACTTGGTATCGCTCCCGTGGGACAGACATTCCCGCAAAGTGTGCACTTATATTCACAGTACCCTATCTCGGGAACGAGTTTAGGTGTCCATATACCCTCAAGCCCTGACTCAAATACAACCGGCTGCAGCCCATTGGTAATACAGACTTTCATGCAATTCCCGCAACGCACACACCTATTTAAAAATTCATCTTCTTTTAAAGACGCCGGCGGCCTTATCACGCCGTCCGTGCCCCCGGCCGCGCCAAGCCTAAGCCTTTTTCTGAACCCAAGGAACAAGAAAGCGGCGGACAGTAAAAATAAAAATTGCCGCCTGGATACCCCGGCCTTGACTCTTTCAGTTACCAAAGGGCCTGACCACGCAAAGTGCGCCTTATTTGTCGGACAGTCATATACACAGTCCATGCAAAGGACACATTCCCCTTTCACATAACCAAGGTCGTCCTTTATAGCGGCCATCCTGCAATCAGCCTTACATCTCATGCAATTCAGACATTTATCCACCACGCGGCGCAATAAAGAAAACTTCGCTACCAATGAATAGAGCGCGCCCAGAGGGCATAAAGCGCGGCACCATAGCCTCCTTGTCAAAAAAGACGAAGCGCAGATAACAAGAAAAAACGCGAGTATGACGCCTGAATTAGGGAAATACCTCACGTCAATCCCAAGAAAGGACGCCTTAAGGCCCCTATAAAAATCATACAACGGCCCGTAAAAATCCGATTGCTTTATAAGAAAAACCAGAAACTTATCTATGGCAAGAGTAAATGAAGGTATAAGGTTCAAGGAAATAAACCTCGCTGTTATAACCATGGGGTCAAAGATCCAGGCGACCTGAACCCCCAGGAAAGAAAATAGGGCTACAAGCGCTAATATATAGAATTTAACCGAACTCAGGACTTTATTGCCGGCATCGCTTATATTATTTTGTTTTTTCCTGATAGAACCGCACGCGTCTATCACGGAACCCAGAGGGCACACCCACCCGCAGAAAAACCTGCCCAGGGCAAGGGTCAATAACAGCATCGCAGCCGCCAGCATGGCTCCCGGAAGAACCAGGCGTTCGCTTATGGAAGTAAAAAATATTATAAGGGGATTTATCTTAAAAAAAGTATCGGGCGGCAGAAGGCCGCTCAAAGGGTAAGTCGTAGACCATAGGATATAAATAAACAGGAAAAGAAAAAAAGCTTGTGAAACCCTGCGTAGCGCGACCAGTTTCTTCATAACATCTTATCCTTTAAGCGTTGATTTTAAGGATATCCGCCTTGCTTGTATCGTAATTCCCAAAGCCATGCTTTTTTGCCTCACGTATATTGCTTATTGACAATGGGTCTTTTCCGATTAACTCGCACGCGTAAGAGTCACACAGCGTAGGGTCTACTCCTACCATAATAGTTTTATATTCTTCCACGTCTTCCAGATTCCCTCCACTGGGACCGTTTCTCACCAGCACCCTGTACGCGTCCACCACTGTCAGGTCAGGCTTTATAAAATCCGTGAGATGCACGAGTTTAAGCCCTATATTGTCGTGTATAAGCCCTCTCTCGCCCCCGCATACGCCCATCAGGTTTTTCATTGATATAGTAAGGCCAGCCAGGCCGTGATGCTTGAGTATCGGACAATTTATAAACGTATCGCACTCGAGCGCGTCTCTATAAATAGGCCAGCCTTCCATGGGGCTCGGGTAAGAAAAATGCGCGCTCACGTAATTCCAGTCATCCACAAAATAGACGTTAGCGCCTTTTTCCCTGGCCGCTTTCGAGATGCCGCTGTTCTCATAACAGCGCCTAGCGTCATTACAGCTCCTGTCAAACACATTCACTCTCTTAGCGCCCGCCTTGAAAGAAAGTTCGACAAGGGCGGCCACGACCCGCGGGTTTGTATTTCCGGCCTGCTCAGGATTACGGTCCCACGCCATATTAGGCTTTACCAGGACGGTGCTGTTTTTCTTAACAAACCTCTCTATACCTCCTATAGCCTCTACCGCCTTTACTGTCATCAGGTACGGGTCGCCGCCTTTTATTGCTACAAGGTCATGGTTTATGGGTATATTCTTCTTGGGCCGGCCTATAGAAAATTCTTTGGCGAACATCTTCTTGGGAAAAATCCAGCCGGCAGCTAAACCGGCCAGGCCCGCGAAACAGAGTTTTATGAATTTTTTTCTGGAAATCTTCCTGGAAAGCAAAGTTTCAAACATAGAGAGATCTTTCATATTCTCCCCTTTATTTAACCTTATCTTCCATCTTTTTCAAAATAATCTTTTTCTCGGAGTTGTCTATCTGGAAATTAAACTTATTCAAAAATGACATGCCCAGGACACCGTCACCTATATCTTCCTCTGGCTCCAGCAATACCGCCCCGATAACGTTCTCCGCCTCAGCGCCTTCCACGCTAAGCGTATCCAGCAATATGAGCCTGGCGTCTACTTTTCTGCCGTCCGCTACCTGAAGTTTTATTATATCCCCTTCCGTAAGTCTGGCCTCCTTCTTTATCTTGTCAGCAACAGACTTTGACAATAAAACAAGCGTGGCTCCTGTATCCACTAAAAGCGCGGCCTGCACCTTTTTGTTCAACAGAGCGTTGACCATTATGCGGTCGTTTACCTCGACAAAGCCCACTTTCTTCGGGGTGAGTTTTTTCTTGCGCTCTGCTTCTTTGCGCTCTTCTTCTTTTTTCTGCCATCTCTCTTGTTCGATCTTTCTATCTTTCGCCCATCTCTCCCGTATCCCGGCTAGCTCTTTCGGAGCGGATCTGTAAATATCTTTTATTTCCAAACGCCTGAATTTCACGGTCCCAAACCCGACATTCAGGGAAACCTGGTCTTCTGTCTCCTTATCTATTATGCCTTCTATACTGCGTCCGTTACTAAGATATATAGTATCCGGCTGGGCCTCTCTGACAAATACAGCCGCCAGAAAACACGCGATGATAAAAAACACCCCGTTTGGTAACTTCCCCCTGACTTTAGCCATAAGAATAGGATATCACGAACCCAGAAAAAATGGGAGTTTTTTTGCTTTGCGTTTGATTTTCAGGCATGTTAACATAGTATAAACGGACTGTAAGTGAGGACATGTTTTACGTCAATCTTTGATTGACGTAAAACATAAGTCCGAACTTATCCCGCACCTTTTTAGTATTCATCGACTTGAGCAATCTATGCGGTTCTTAAGATTGTGAATATATAAAAGGTGCGGGATTAATTCGCACAGCGACTTATGTTCGCTCATTTCATTCGCTCCATAAGTTCGCGTGCTCATTAAAGGAGCAGGCTATGGAAAAATTAAGATTGGATACCCTGAGACAGGATATCAGAAAAATCCTCGAGCCATATCTACAGAAACTCCTGTGGCTGCATAAGGACAATATAGTTTCTATATTGTTGTATGGGAGCGCCACGGGTAAGTTCTACGTGCCTAAGCAATCGGATATAAACCTGATAGTTGTATTGAATGACCTGCGGTTTGAGATGCTGCAGTCGTCCCTGAAGCTCGTGAACCAGGGTATCCGGAAGAGAATAACAGCGCCTCTATTTTTCTCTCTGCACCATGTCGAGACATCCAAGGATGTCTTTCCTATAGAATTTCTGGAAATAAAAGAAAACAACATCCTTCTCTACGGCAGGGACCTCTTCAAAGACATGGAAATAGATCTTAAGCATATACGTCTATTCTGCGAACGCGAGATAAAGGGGAAACTCATACGCCTGCGCCAGGCATACTTAGAAGTCGGGCTCAGGAAAAAAGGCGTAGAGGCCCTTTTAAAGGAATCCCTGAATTCTTTAACGCCGATCTTCAGGGCACTCATCAGGCTCAAGGGCCAGCAGCCTGACGTGGATAAACTCAACATCCTTGGCACTGTCAGTGAACTGTACGGCCTGGATAAGTATATATTGACGGCTATCCTCAAAGATAAGATGAACGATGAGAAAATAGCGGGCCAGGCCGTTGAGGCATTCTTTGAAAAATATCTCGAGGAAATAAAAAAACTGGCCGTGACAGTTGATAAGCTATGAAAAAAAAGTTAATCTATTCGATCATCTGCATTGCCTTAACATTTATACTTTTTGTGAGGCCTGGGAGCTGCCAGGCTGAAAATTTTCCGGATTATTCCGGGTATGTAAACGATTATGCCGATATACTCTCCTATGAAACAAAGTCCACGTTATCAGCGTTTATATACAATCTTGAGAAAAAGACTTCTGCCCAGATCGCCATTGTAACCATTGACACCACAAAGCCCCTTGATATAGAGACATACGCCGTGAAACTATTTGAGAAGTGGGGCATTGGCCAGAAAGGAAAAGATAACGGTGTCCTCCTTCTTATTGCTATGGAAGACAGGGCTATGCGTATAGAAGTCGGTTACGGCCTGGAGGGTGCCATACCTGACGCGCTCGCGAAAATCATAATAGAAGATTATATCGTCCCTTCTTTCAAAAAAGGTGACTTCAATACCGGCGTTCTGAAAGGTGGCGCGGGGATTGCCAAATTGATTGCCAAGGAATATAATATAGAGTTAAGCGACTTGAACACGTTGCCTGTTGACGTGCCTTTGCCGGAAGAACCATCGCCCTTCGAGTCTTTTATTAATTTCGTTTTTACGCTCATTATAATAGTGCTTTTCCTCAGCCTGAGGATGGGATTTTTCTGGTGGTGGTTACTGATCCCTGGCTCTTACAGGAGGCGCGGCGGCTACTGGTATGGCGGAGGATACAGGGGGAATTCAGGAGGATTCGGAGGAGGATTTGGAGGTTTTGGCGGAGGCCTCTCAGGAGGAGGCGGAGCGTCAGGAGGATGGTAAGTGAGGACATATTTTACATCAATCTTTGATTGACGTAAAATATAAGTCCGAACTTATCCCGCACCTTTTATATATTCAGAACCTTAAGAATCGCATAGATTGCTTAAGTCGATGAATACTAAAAAGGTGCGGGATTAATTCGCACATTCAAAGAAGCGAAACAAAGTAACTGAAGTTATGAAAATCGAAGATTTTCATAACTTCAGTGCTCATTAAACGAGGGGGAATGAATATGAAAAGAATATGGGTTGTTTTACTGGTTATACTAGGTGTAGCAATTATATTAGGCGGGTGGTTCATAAAAGGCCTTAATACACCCGTGCTACTGGACGAACAGGTAAACAGCTCCTGGGCGCAGGTGGAAAATCAGCTCCAGAGAAGAAATGACCTGATACCTAACCTTGTAAGCACAGTAAGAGGTTACATGGAGCATGAACGATCTACCTTTGAAAAGATTACAGAACTCAGAAGCCAGTGGGCGCGTTCGGCCTCTACGGAGCAAAAGATTGAAACAGCCAACCAGATAACAAACGCATTGTCTCGACTATTGCTGGTAGCTGAAAACTATCCCGACCTAAAAGCGAACCAGAATTTTCTGAGCCTGCAGGCGCAGCTGGAGGGGACTGAAAACAGGATCGCCGTGGAGAGAATGCGGTATAATAACGCGGTAAAGGCTTTTAATTCTTACCGCCGCACCATCCTGGGCGGATTGTTCTGTAACCTGCGCGGACTGGATGAGCCCCGGGTCTATTTCGAGGTCTCAGAAGCCGCCAAAGAAGTCCCAAAAGTGGAATTTTAATGAAAAAAGCTCTTCTTGTAAACCCCTGGATATTCGATTTCGCGGCACATGACTTCGGCATGAAACCCGTGGGGCTTCTTCGTATCGCGGAACTTCTGCAGAGGCATGGCCACAAGATCTACTACCTGGACTGCCTTGATAATTGCTCAAGGAGCAGGGATGAGTTTGGTTTCTCAAAGATAAGAAAAGAAAAAACGGAAAAACCATTCATACTTAAAGAGATAAGCAGGCCTTATTTCAAATACGGGATCTCTAGCCAGGAGTTTTCCTCGCGACTTAAGGAAATACCCGAAGTTGACCAGATCCTCGTAACCTCCGGCATAACATACTGGTATCCCGGCGTCCAGTTGACCATAAAACTATTACGGGAGCGGTTCAGGGACACCCCTGTCCTTCTCGGGGGTATATACGCGACTCTCTGTCGCGAGCATGCCTCGAGGACCAGTAGAGCTAATATCATCTGGAAAGGCGACTATATTAAAAAGGGTCAGTTTTTAGAAAAAGGGTTCTATCCGGCCTATGACCTTTTGAAGAACAAGGAAGTCCTCCCTCTGCAGCTCACGAGAGGATGCCCTTTCAGGTGCAGTTATTGCGCGTCCAGGATACTGAATAACTGTTTTATCATGAAGGACCCGGTAAACGTGTTTGAGGAGGTTATGTATTATGAAAAAACATTCGGTACCAAGAACTTTGTTTTTTACGATGATGCGCTTTTATATCGCTGCGCGGGAGGCATAAAGAAATTGCTTAGAATAATAATAGCCTCCGGTAAAGAATTCACCTTCCATACTCCTAACGGCCTGCATGCTAAATATATAGACGAAGAGCTGGCGGAATTACTTAAAAAAGCAAACTTCAGGGACATTAGGCTCTCCCTCGAGACCTCTGACGAGGATCTGCAGGGCTTTACGGGAGGCAAGGTCACGAATAACGACCTCAAGATAGCGCTCAGAAACCTGAAAGAAGCGGGATTCAATAAACAAGACCTTGGAGTTTATATACTTATCGGGGCCATGTGGCTGGACATAGACAAGACCTTGAAAGATATCCTGTTTGTGAATTCACTTGGCGCAAAGGCGATGCTGGCATCTTACTCCCCTATACCTGGAACAAGGGATTACAGGATGCTCGTGAAAAACAAGATACTAAGCGAAAATACGGATCCCCTGTGGCACAATAAAACCATATTCCCGGAACTCCTGGAACCGGAATACAGCGAGGATATACAGAAAATCAGGCGCATGACAGCAAGTCTGAATAAACATAACTAAGGGAGGGTTGTCATGGATTTCTTTGATGTGGTAAAAAACAGGAAAAGCGTCAGGGAATATTCTGACAGAAAAATCGGCAAGGCCCTTATTGAAAAAATTATAGACTCAGGGCGCGTGGCGGCGACAGCTAGGAATGAACAGCCCTGGGAATTCATAGCTACGTCCGACAAAGAAGTAATGAAAAAGATATGCTCCATGTGCCCTAACGCCCCCTTTATCAAAGACGCTTCGCACCTTTTGGCCGTATTCTCAAAGGACACAAAATATTATCTGGAAGATTGTTCGGCGGCTACGCAGAATATACTGCTTGCCATAGAGGCGCTTGGGCTCGCCGGCTGCTGGATAGCCGGGGATAAAAAAGATTACGCCGAGACGGTCGGGAATATCTTTAACGTGCCGCGTGGATACATGCTCGCTAGCATGATATCCGTAGGATATCCTAAAAAACCACAGGAGCCAAAGGTAAAAAGGCCTTTAAAAGAAGTCCTCCATTCGGGAAAATGGTGACAATATGTCTAACACTCTCTGGAAATTTTTAGACGACACGGGAACCTTTGTCGCGAAAAACCCTCACAGGCTGAGCAGGTTAAGTTTCCCGCTCGCCAACGAAGAAGGGATCCTTTCTTCTATAAGTCCCACCATGCACGGGGACATAAAGATAGACCAGTACACCTTCCTTACCATACCGGCCTCAACTGAAGACCTCCATGATTCAAGATACAACAGAAATTTCTGGATATATATAGACGGGTATTCCGCATGGTCAGCTGCCTCCGGCGAGACTGATAAGTCGCTTGTGGAAGCAGGCATGCTCTGGCACAAGTCAATACGCGTCAATAAAAAAATAGGGCTCAAGGCTGAATTCCTGAACTTTGTCCCAGTGACAAATGAACCCGTTGAACTAATGACGATAGAATTGACCAATATCTCCGATAAAACGTTAAAGATAACCCCTACAGCCGCCGTGCCGATATACGGGCGCTCCGCGGACCGTTTACGCGATCACCGGCACGTAAGTTCGCTCCTTAACCGGATAAAGCTTGATAGATACGGGGTCATAGTGACTCCCACCATGAGTTTCGACGAGCGCGGCCACAAGATAAACTCAACTTCGTATTTTGTGCTGGGTTACGACTCCCTCGGCAAGCCCCCTATCGGTTCCTTCCCCACACTTCTGGAATACTCAGGCGAAGGCGGAAACCTCGATAAACCGGAATCCGTATTAAAAAACAAGAAGCCGCGCAAAGATTCGGAATTCTCCAGAGAAGGCAAGGAAGCCATAGGCGCCCTGAGATTTAAAACCATAAACCTATCCCCGCGCAAATCCGTAACATATACCATATTAATGGGCATAACCAAAAAAGAAAGGCCTGAAAGAATCTTCGGCCGATTTGATTCCAGGGAAAAAGTAAAGGCTGCTTTAACCTTGAATAAAAAATTCTGGACTGAAAAAATAAATGCCATAAAGTTATCCACTTACGACAAGGATTTCGACAGATGGATGAGATGGGTAACGCTCCAGCCGACATTGCGCAAGATATTCGGTTGTTCCTTCCTTCCTGATTTTGACTACGGCCGCGGTGGCAGGGGATGGCGTGATCTCTGGCAGGATTTATTGACACTCCTTATAATAAACCCGAAAGAAGCCCGAAACAATCTCGTAAATAATTTCGGCGGCGTAAGGACTGACGGTTCTAACGCAACAATAATAGGCAAAAATCCGGGCGAATTCATCCCTGACAGGAACAACATATCCCGCGTCTGGATGGACCACGGGGTGTGGCCGTTTAAGACGGTTAACCTGTATATAAACCAGACAGGGGACACTAGTATACTTTTTGAGAAAGTGCCATATTTTGAGTCCGGCAGAATAGATACGGTGCTCAACCATATATTGCTTGAGCATAAAAGGCCATTTACCAAAATAGGCCGCCATGGCAATTTTCTTCTGGAGGGCGGCGACTGGAATGACGGGCTGGACATGGCCAGGGAAAAAGGCGAGAGTGTCGCGTTTACCGCGGGCTATGCCGGTAATTTAACGGAACTGACCCAGTTGCTTGAAAAGATAAATTACAAAAAAGAAATCGCTAAAGAACTGCGCCGCAAGGCAGACCGCGTAAAGAAATATATAAGGGAAAAAGAATGGATAACTGTAAAATCAGGCCATAGCTTTTTCAACGGCTATTATGACAATAACGGGAAGCGTGTCGAGGGTGGCCATAAAAACGGTGTCCGCATGACCCTGACAGGCCAGGTCTTCCCTATCATGAGCGGCGTGGCCACTGAAGAACAGGCCAGGGAAGCGTATAGAAGCGCCAAAAGATACCTGTGGGACAAAAATCTTCGAGGGTTCAGGCTCAATACGGATTTCAAGGAAACATATCCTGAACTTGGCAGGGCGTTCAGTTTTGCGTACGGGGAAAAAGAGAACGGCGGGTTCTTTAGCCACATGAACGTGATGTTCGCCAACGCGCTTTATAAAGGGGGCCTCGCCAGGGAAGGCTATGAAGTATTGGATTCCATCTATAATATGTGCATGAACACAAAATTGAGCAAGATCTATCCAGGGCTGCCTGAATATTTCAATTCTGACGGCAGGGGTATGTATCACTACCTGACAGGCTCGGCAAGCTGGTTTGTATTGACGGTGCTGACGCAGGTATTCGGCATACGAGGGGACATGGGCAACCTGCTGATAGAGCCGAAGCTCGTGAAGGAGCAATTCGAAAAATCTAAGATTATCTCAATAGAGACATATTTTGCCGGGAGAAAGATAAAGATTAATTATATCAATCCGCATAAGCTCGATTACGGGAAATACACCATAAAAGAAATATCTATCAATGGAAAACCTGCCGCTGGGATGCCGATAAAAAGAAGTCTCTTCCTGAAGTTAGCATCAAAACCCTCCATCAACACCATAGACATCCCCCTCATCCGCTTAACTTGACGATTCTTACAATGTAAGTTTAGTCAAGTTAAGAGAGCTTTTCCATTGGCTGGCCGCAGCAGACCAGCTCTCCGCCGCCTACCTTTGTAACCGCCGCCTCGTTGCCGCAGACATTGCACCTGTACTTTTCTCCTACCTTTTTCACCGCCATCTTACACCTCCTCCTGACCAAATGTCCTTACAATGTTTTTTCTTATCTCATCTCTTATCTTCCTGAATTCATTCAGCCATCTGCGACCTGCAGGAATTATGAGTGCATAAAAATAAGGCCTTTTTCTTTTCGGGCATCGTTTTCACACCCTACTCTTTCTCCAGGTTGTATTTAATGAATTTGAATATATTCTTGTCCTCTTCCACGATAAGGATTCTCTGACTGGCCATATTCTACCTTTTTTGGATATTATATACAAGCATTGCAAGAAAGTAAAGTTAAGGGTAGAATGGTGGTATGATATATGACGCTTTTCAGAAAAAAGCCATTGATTACATAAGGGAAGGGTTCTCGGTTATTGTGTCTGCTCCTACCGGCGCCGGCAAAACTGTAATAGCCGAATATATCATCAATGACTGCCTTGATAAAGGCACGAAGGTAATTTACACCGCCCCCATAAAGGCCCTTTCAAACCAGAAATTCCGGGACTTTCACCAGGGCTTTCCCGATAAGATAGGCATACTTACGGGAGATGTGAGCATTAACCCTGACGCGCCCGTCCTAATAATGACCACTGAAATATTCCGTAACAAAGTGCTTGAGGAAAACTCAAACCTCGGGAATTATTCCTGGATAATATTTGACGAGGTCCATTATCTGGATGACTACGAACGGGGCACTGTGTGGGAGGAGTCTCTTATATTCCTGCCTCAGCACATGAAAATGCTGGCCCTGTCAGCCACAATACCTAATATAGACGAAATGTCCTCGTGGCTCCGTTCCATACATAAGATGCCTCTCAAGATAGTTAAAGAAGACTCAAGACCTGTACCTCTTCATTTCTTCTACCAGATACACGGCGAAATCGTGGACAATCTCCATAAGGTCAGCTCCAGGGGATACAGGAAGCAGTATCTGAGATATCACGGAAGCTCTAACAGGCCTGATTCTTTGATAAAACACCTGTCCGAAACTGACAAGCTCCCATGTATATATTTTGTCTTTGGCAGAAAAAGAGCGGAATACCTGGCAGAAGAAATAACAAGACTTGATTTTGTAAACCAGGAGGAAAAAACGGAAATAACATCTCTCTTTAATAAGTTATGCGAAAAATTCGACCTAGTAAACGATAAAAGCGCTCAGCTTATCTTCCCCTTGATCGAGAAGGGTATCGCATACCACCATGCCGGCATGCTGCCTACCTTAAAAGAGGTCGTGGAGCGCCTCTTTACAAGCAGGCTCATAAAAGTTATATTTACAACCGAGACTTTCGCTCTTGGAATAAATATGCCTGCCCGGTCGATCATATTTGACGAACTCAGGAAATTTTACGGAAAATCCTTTGCGACTCTCAAGACGCGCGATTTTTTCCAGATGGCGGGCCGGGCAGGACGCCGCGGGATAGATACGGAAGGCTTCGTGTATAGCCGGGTAAACCCCCGCTGGATCTCCTTTCCAGAACTTCACAGGGTTATATACGGCTCGCCCGAACCTGTAAAGAGCAGGTTCAACGCCTCCTACGCAACGATATTAAATCTCTACGAACGCTACAGAGAAAAACTATACGACATATACCCCCTCTCCTTCCACTATCACCAGGCAAGGACAAAATTCAGGAAAAAGGCCGTTGAACTCATGCGCAATAAGGTAAGGATATTGAAGGAGATGGGTTATATCAAAAAAAACAAACTTAGCGAAAAAGGGTATTTCGCGGCCAAGATATACGGGTATGAGCTCTCTCTATCAGAGTTATACGAACAGGGGGTGCTTGAAAAACTCAGTGAAATGGAACTCGGCACGCTATGCGTGGCGCTTGTATTCGAACCAAGAAAAATCAGCTCTATACCAAAACTCACTGGCGCCGCCAGGTCCTTACAGCGCGGGACAGACAGTATAGTGAACCGTATCAATAAAACAGAAAAAAGCTTCGGGATAATGCCTCTCAGCAAGGCCTATCACTATCATCTTTCGCAATCTCTTGAGGCATGGATGAGGAAAGAAGAGTTTGACAGGCTCCTGCGCTACACAGATGCTGATGAAGGCGAGATAATAAGGAACTTCAGGATGGCGGTTCAGATACTGCGCGAACTCCTCGATACCCCCGCTTCAGCTGAATTTAAGCATAAAGTCAGGAATGTAATCCATCTGATAAACAGGGATATAATCGACGCGGAAAAACAATTGCGAGGATAGTCGCGAAACCTTAAATTCAAACCCGCATTGCAATTAAATTGCAATGCGGGTTTGAATTTTTATTTCTGGACATTCTCAAACGACCCTTCTCCTCTCAGCCAGTAGAATTATATTCTTTAGCTCATCCTCGTTCCTGGCCTCAAACCACTTTTCATCAAAACCAAGCGCCTCAGTGATCTGGGCGATGGCCGCGAGGACCTTGAGGTGCAGATTGCGTTCGTCTGAGGAGCCCGCGAGGATGAATATAATATGGACAAGCTTATCATCCGGGAAAATTATGCCTGAACGCGCCCGGGCCAGGATAATCCTGAAGACTTTCTCGCCT
>JAHIYJ010000015.1 GCA_018814825.1 Candidatus Omnitrophota bacterium | reverse complement strand
TAGGACAACGCCTTTCAGTCGGACAGGAAAAATATTATTTGGAGCGGGCGTAGCGTCTCTTACGTTCCTTTTTTACGAGAGAAGCGTCAGGCTAGAGGTAGAGCTAGCGGCATTATTGTGCTTCAACATCTTAAACATGTTTCTAAACAAAATAACTTTACACTTTTCTGACACACAACCAAGTGTAAAGTTAAAGGGAGGGTTATGAGGAAAATAATATTGTTAACTGTATCGTGTGTTTTTATCTTTATGTGCTCTGGAGCATTTGCCCATCCGCCTACGGACATAAAAGTAGAGTATAGTCTAAAGACCAGGATATTGACTGCTATTATAACCCATCCGGCGGCTGATCCCGTGAAACATCATATAGGCAAAGTCGACATATCACTGAACGGCGAAGAGATTATTGAGCACAAGATAAGCAAGCAGGATACAAACACGACGCAGTTCGCTGCGTATATGATACCCGACGCCAAGGTTGGGGATACTATAGGCGTAGAGGCATATTGCAATATAAGCGGGAAGTTGAAAAAAGACATAAAGGTGTCGCAGTAATAAGATAATGAAACCTGCAGGAAAGAGGATTTCTGAAATAATAAAGATATTGCGCAAGGAACATCGGAGAGCTCGCACAGCGCTTTATTACGAAACCCCCTTCCAAATAATGGTAGCTACTATACTTGCAGCGCAGTGTACGGACGCCAGGGTAAATAAAATAACACCCGGACTTTTTAAGAAATACAAGACTATCAGGGATTTTGCTAAGGCAAAACAGGCTGAGCTCGAGCAGGAAGTGCGGTCCATGGGATTTTACAGGAATAAGGCGAAGAATATTATAGCTGCCTCAAAAAAGATAATCAGGGATTTTAAAGGCAAAGTTCCGGATAGCATGGAGGAGCTTATAACGTTGCCCGGCGTGGCGCGCAAGACCGCCAATATAGTGCTCTCGAGCGGATTTGGCAAATCAGAGGGCATCGCGGTTGATACTCATGTCAAGCGGCTCTCGGGGAGACTGGGTCTTAGCAGGCACGATGATCCTGACAAAATAGAACAGGACCTTCTGAAAATCGTGCCAAAGAAAGATTGGCTTGATTTTAATTATATGTTGGTGAACCACGGGAGAAAGGTTTGTAGCGCAAGAAAACCTTTATGCGGAGAATGCATGCTGAATAAACTCTGTCCATCAGCGCTAAAGAACGCTTAACTTGACGAAACTTACAATGTAAGTTTCGTCAAGTTAAGGGGGTGTTTTATGATAAAAGAGGCAATGTTTTATGAAAAATTAGAAGGGGGCAAAGTGCGATGCGGACTTTGTTCGCACCGCTGCGAGATCTTGTCCGGCAAGTTCGGAATCTGTAGAGTGAGAAAAAATCAGGACGGTAAATTGTACACATATGCCTATGGTGAGGTTATTGCTTCGCACGTCGACCCAATAGAGAAAAAGCCGTTATACCATTTTCTGCCGGGTTCGTTCTCGTATTCGATTGCCACGGCAGGGTGTAATTTTAAATGCTCTTTCTGTCAGAACTGGGAGATATCTCAGGCATTAGGAATAGGTGAAGGGCGGAGGGTGAAGGGTGGAGGATATGAGTTAAAGCCTGAGGAGGTTATCAGAGAAGCGAAGAAGAACAAATGTAAAAGTATCTCTTACACGTATACAGAGCCTACTATATTTTTCGAATACGCGTATGATACTGCAAGGCTTGCCAAAGAAGCAGGACTTTTCAACGTATTTGTAACAAACGGTTATATCACAGAAGAGCCCCTTAAGGCCATAAGGCCATATTTAGATGCCGCGAACGTCGACCTTAAATCTTTCCGTGAAGATTTTTATCAAGAAATGTGCAATGCCCATCTCGAACCTGTTCTTAATTCTATAAAGACGATGAAAAGGCTGGGGATCTGGGTGGAGATAACAACTCTGGTTGTAACAGGCAGGAATGACAGCGAGGAAGAATTTAAGGATATAGCGGAATTTATCACGAGTGTAGACTCGGGTATTCCCTGGCACATATCCCGGTTTCACCCTGACTTTAAGTACCTTGAGGCTGAGCCGACACACGTGGAGACACTGAAAAGAGCAAAAGAGATAGGCAGAAAAGCAGGGCTTAAATATATACATTTAGGCAATGTGATAGAGTCATAAAAAGAGAAAGGAGAGAAGATGACCAAGACTGCGATCCAGAGATTGGCTGAATTTGGCCAGAGCGCGTGGCTGGATAATATAAACCGTTCCATGATCGAAAGCGGGAAATTAAAGAAGCTGATTAATCTGGGATTAAGGGGAATGACCTCGAATCCCACGATATTTGATAAATCCATAAGATTGAGCAATGATTATGATTCGGTAATAGAGGAGTTATGTAGTAAAAATAAAACCGCATTTGAGATATATGACGAACTGACAGTGTGTGATGTAAGAGACGCCGCAGACGCGTTTTTGCCTGTATATAAAGAGACAGCAGGCCTAGACGGCTACGTGAGTCTCGAAGTCAACCCTGACCTTGCGTTCAAGGCAGAGGAAACCGTGAATGAGGCAAAAAGATTGTTTAAAAAGCTTGATAGACCCAATGTCATGATGAAGGTCCCTGCGACAGAGGAAGGCTATATTGCCATAGAAGAACTTACCGGAGAAGGCATAAATGTTAATGCCACATTGATATTTTCTCTCAGGCAATATGAAAACGTGGCCCGTTCATATATAAAAGGATTGGAGAGGCTTATTGATAGAGGAGGAGACCTCAGGAGAACGCGATCCGTGGCAAGTGTGTTTGTCAGCCGCATAGACACTCTTATTGACAAAATACTTGATGAGAATAATGGGCTGAAGGCGCTTAAAGGCAGGGCAGCCGTGGCCAACTCCAGCCTTATTTTCGCTAAATACGTGGATATATTTTCAGGAAGTGATTTCAAGAAACCCCGCGAAAAGGACGCTAACGTCCAAAGGGTTTTATGGGCCTCCACAAGCACCAAGGATCCGAAGCATAGCGACATAAAGTATGTCACAGAGCTTATAGCCAAAAATACGGTCAATACACTGCCTGATAACACGTTTCAGGCATTTCTCGATCATGGGATTGTAAAAGAGGCCTTAAGCAGTGATAAAAAATCCGCAGAAGAGATGATTAAGGCGTTAAAAGACGCAGGGATAGATATAGAAGATGTCTGTAAAAAATTATTAGATGACGGCGTGGCCGCTTTTCAGAAATCATTCAGTTTGCTTCTCTTTTCAATAGAGTCAAAATCAACCAACCTGTGCCGGAAAGATTAACGGATTATTTTAATTGACAAGGGTTTATTTTAAGATATAATTGATATTGAATTTCAAAATCAATAAAGGCGGGGCTATGTCAAAGGAGATGAGCGTATTCATTGAATACCTGAAAAAAAAGGACTTCAAGCTGACAGAGCAGCGAAAAGAAATACTCAGCACCTTCTTAAAAATTGATAAACATCTTAGCGTGGAAGAGCTATATGATATCGCAAAGAAAAAAGAT
>JAHIYJ010000014.1 GCA_018814825.1 Candidatus Omnitrophota bacterium | reverse complement strand
GCTAAGATAGATATTTTCCCTGCCTGTCAAATCCGGATGAAAGCCTGCGCCTACTTCCAAAAGGGCGCTAAGCTTGCCATTTATCTTTATTTCACCGCTTGTGGGATTATATATCCTACTGAGCATCTTTAGGATAGTGCTTTTTCCAGCACCATTTGGGCCGATGATGCCAAGGGCTTCGCCTTTTTTGAGCTCGAAGTTTACGTCTTTTAGGGCCCAGAATTCTCTTTCGCGTAATGCGTCGTGCGTCACGCGTCGTGCGTCACGCGTCGTGCGTATTGCGTTTTTAAATAGCTTAGGTATAAAATCACGCAGGCAGTCGGTTTTTTCGCCTTTTTTGAATTTCTTTGAAACGTTTATGAATTCGATAGCATTACTCATATATAGCTCTCCGTGCAAGTTACAAGGTCACAAGCTTGACGCCTAACATCCTCTGTGTTATACTTAACATAAGGAGGTAAAATCATGCATCGTTTACAAATTTCTGCAGAGTTAATTCCTGACCCAAATAATGGCGGATATACAGTGTATTGCCCTGAGTTTGATGTCATGAGCCAAGGCGATGACCCTGATGAAGCTATTGCAAATCTTAGAGAAGCAGTTAAAGGATACATTAAAACCATAGGCATTAAACAGGCCTTCAAGGAGTACCGCAAACCCATCCGCGAATCAATCGAGGTCACTGTCTGATGACCCGTCTCCCCCGCATTACAGGAAAAGAGCTTGTGCGCGCCCTTAAAAAAGACGGCTTTGTCTGCAAACGCATTGAAGGAAGCCATCATATTATGCAAAAAGCTTTTCCTGGCGAAACCGTTACTGTTCCTGTGCCTGTCCATGCCGGTAAAATCATCCGGCTTGGCCTCCTTAATCATGTTCTTCGCAAAGCCCGTTTGGACATTGATAGATTTAATAAGCTTCGCTAAGCTATAGCGGGATTTTTTGGAGACGTTGATGAATTCGATGGCATTGGTGCTCATTAATTTCTCCTATTTGATCGGGACAGCGCCCTGAAAAGGGCGCTGTCCCTGGGCTATACGTTCTCTGCGAAGATGGGTTCGGTTTTGTGGAAGATGAACCAAGCCCCGAAAAAGCCTCCTACGGCCCAGACAGCTGAATAAGCGAGCCATAGATAATCAGGCGGCTGATGCAAGACTACCACGTTATTGATGTTTTCGAGTAATGCTCCAACGGGATTTAATAGCAATACTGTGCCAAGCTTACCGAGCATCTTTGCTTCATAAAAAACCGGGGTAAAGAATATACCGAAGGTCAATATTACATCCACTATATATTTAACATCTCTGAAAAATAGGTTCGCGCAGGATAGAATCAGGCCTAAGCCTGCTGTGAATAAGATCAGGAGTAGAAGCAATAACGGGAGCCATAAAAGATTTACGCCTATACCTATCTTGGCAATCGTAAGGATTACGGTTAATACGCTAATAGCTATGGTGAAATCAAATAATTGGGTTATTAGAGCCGAAAGAGGAAAGATCTCCCTGGGGAAGTATATCTTATTTAATAAGCTCATGTTGCCTACCAGGCTATTGACTGAAAACTTAATGCTTGCCACAAAGAAAGCCCAGGGCAGGGCCTTTACAGATACAGATACTATCTGAGACAGCTCTAAAGGTCTCCCTGAAAACATTGCCATTGCCTTTTTGACAACAATACCTGATAAGACCACTACCATGGGCATGAATATGACCCATAAAAAGCCCATGATGGTCTGTTTGTGACGGATCTTTATGTCGCGCCATGTAAGGGCGAATAGGACTTCGCGGTATTGGATGAGTTCCTTGAACATTTCTGGCATTAGTTTCCTCTCTGGTGGTCGGGACAGCGCCCTAAAAAGGGCGCAGTCCCTTGGGACGCAGTCCCTTGGGACGCTCCTTTTACATGTACCTGTATAGATACTGTGGTAAGTGGTATTCTACGCTGGTCATTATGTAGCCTAGGACTTTTACTCCTGCCTGGTCTAGGAGGTGCTTGGCGTGCTGGACTACGTTGCGCTGGGTCCTTCCTGCCTGCACTACCATTATCATACCGTCAATCTGTGAGCCTAATACGCCCGGGTCTGTTACAGGTATGACAGGTGGTGTGTCTATGATGATATAATCGAAGTTATTCTTTAATATACTCAAGGTTTCTTTCATCCTGTAGGAAGCAAGCAGTTCAGCCGGGTTTTTAGGGCCTTTGCCTGCAGGTAAAAGGGTAAGGTTCTCTATGCCTGTCTTTATAAGGATATTATCTATGGAAAGAGAGTCCTGGAGGTATTCTGATAGACCGGCTTCTATATTCTCTATCCCGAGGATCTTATGGACTCTGCTTTTTCTTAAGTCCGCGTCCATAAAGAGGATGGATTTTTTATTAAGGTCGTGCGCCATGGTAATGGCAAGGTTAAGACCAGTGATGGTCTTGCCTTCATTATGTATGGCACTTGTGATGCCTATGGTCTTTATAGGCTTTGTCTTTGAGGACAGAGACATAAGATTTGTGCGGAGGATTTTATATTGTTCGCTCACGGGTGATGCGGGGTCGGAAAACGCCACGACATGAGGGTCGATATTGAAATCCTTTGTTAGTTTGGGGTCGACCGTGACCACGTAGGAATGCTGTGGTTTCTTATCCATACGCGCTAAACGGTCTTCGGCTACTTTTTTGAGGGCTTCGGTGATTTTTCCCATTGTTTGATCTCCTTGTTTGCGTCACGCGTTTTGCGTCGTGCGTCATGCGTTGTGCGTGTTGCGTTAAAGCTTTTTGGATAAATTGACTATCATTCCAGAAATATGATCTGTCTTATCCATTAGAAATTCTTCGGTATTTTTGTCTATGTAATTTAATTCTCTTGCGATAATAACCTGTGTTTCTGTCTCTGCGCAAGAACCTAATGCTATATTAAGGAACTGTTTGAACTCTTTGGCATGCCTTCTTCTAAATCCCTCCGCTATGTTAGAGGGCACTGAAACAGCGGCTCTTCTTATCTGTGAAGAAAGCCCATAAAGTTCCTCTTTCGGAAAACTGTTCGTCGCCTTATAAACTTCTCTGACCAACTCTATTCCTTTCTGCCAAACCTTTAGATCTTTAAAACCTTTGATCTTGTCTTCCAATCTTAGCCTCCCCTTGTGCGTATGGCGTCATGCGTATGGCCTTGTGCGTTACGCGATATGCTGTACGCGTAACGCTATACTATATTAGACACGCAAGGGGGCTGGTTTCTTTCAAATTTTTTACATGCCTGTAGGGCACGATAATCTGCCTTGACCTCGTTTGTTGTCCGTGATAAACTTTCGGTATGGACATGTGGGGTGGTAGAAGAAAGCTCTTGGCAAAAACTCTTATGGACACAGTAAAGATAAGCGTTGCTGCTGCCTTTGCCAGCGGTTTCTTCCTTAAATTTCCTTTCTCCGGAAAAATTACCATTTATATATCTCTCATAGCCTGTATAGTTATTTCTCTTTTTGTATATCCCAAAGGAGTTGATTAAATGTTTATCGGCACTCTTGTCACCGTTACAATAACTTTTCTCGTTCTCGCTATAATCATCTGGGTTAGGGAATACAGGGAAACGCATCTTCATAAACATAACTAAGCGTCGTGCGTCACGCGTATAGCGTAACGCGATACGCGTGACGCTCATATTTCCTTCTCCTTTATTGACTCTTCTATAATATCCACATCAACTTTATCTTTATTAGCTATAAATCCGTTTAATAGGGCTCTGTCGCATAGGGAGTTTATTAGTCTTGGGATGCCTTTGGAGTAATCGTATATTTTATCCAGCGCTTCGGGCGTAAAGATCTCACAGCCGTTGGTCGAGGCCCTTGAGATGCGATGTTTTATATATTCTCCTGTCTCTTCTTCGGTAAGTGGCGCCAGGTGATATTGCAGGGCAATCCTCTGCTTAAACTGTTCCATGGACCTGTGCCTGAGTTTATCTCTTAATTCAGGCTGGCCCACGAGTATTATCTGTATGAGCTTTTCTCTTTCTGTCTCAAGGTTGGAGAGCATGCGTATCTCTTCTAAGACCCTTGATGAGAGATTCTGGGCTTCATCTATAAGAAGGACAATGTTATTATCATGTGACAGTTCTTCAAGTAGAAACCTGTTTAACTGGTTCAAGAGCTTTGCCTTTGTGCCTTTCTTAGGTTCTTCTCCGAGATCCTCCAGGATAGCCGCTATCAGTTCTTTAGAGGTCAAATGCGTGTTTAATATGAGCGAGGCCTTGATCCTGGAATCCAGCCTGTTTAATAGCGTGCGGCAGACAGTGGTCTTGCCTGAGCCGATCTCGCCTGTAATCACCACAAACCCCTTACGCTCATTTATGGCGTAGATGAGGTTGTCCAGGGTCTCCTGGTGCTTTTCGCTCGGATAGAAGTACCTGGAGTCCGGGGTCAGGTTGAATGGGTTTTCTTTGAAGTTGTAGAATTTCTCGTACATTTTTGCGTTTTGCGTCGTGCGTCTCGCGTAACGCGATACGCTGTACGCATGACTAATTTAAGGTTTTGCGATAATGCTGTAAATGATCACAATGAACACGAATGCTGCGCTGGCTGAGATGGTTATGCCTAGCCGCATGGTGCGTTTTGCCTTTTCCTTTGCCATATCTTCTAATGTCATAATCTTTGAGATGGCACCTAATACAGGCCGGTCCAGGAGCGCTTTTGCCTCGTCCACTCCTAAAAATGAATTATCGAGGAGTTCCAATAAAAGTATCAGGCCTGCTCCTAAGACACCACCTAAAAACCCTCCCATAAGGACTACCATGAACTTATTGGGCTTTATAGGTTCCAGGGGCAATCTGGGCGGATCAAGGACTGTATAGCGGGTCCCTTCTTTGGATGCCTCGAGACTCTTTGAGATCTTGGCTGTTTCAAGGCGCTGTAAGAGCATATTGTAAATAGTCTGGTTTACGCCAAGGTCCCTGGCAAATGCGTCTGTTACAGTGCTCATCAGGGCTACCTTATATAAGTCTTCTTCTGAAGATTGGGCATCATTTGAGTCAGACTCTCCTGTCAGGGCCTTTGCCGACTTAATGGCAGCTACTTCCTTCTGAAGGTTCTGCTGTAGCTTACTGTAAACAGGGTTCCTGATAAACTCAGGGTTATCCAATAACCGGGCCTCTTCTTTAATCATATCTTCCCTGGCCTTTGCTATCTTTGTCCTAATGTCCTTTACCATGGGGTGCTCTTCTGTGGAATCTATAAGGAGCGCGTTAAGCTGTTCTTCCTTCTGGGCGATCTCTGACTCCTTTATCTTCCTGTGGTAGACCTTGAGCTGTTCCTGAAGGAACGATATGGCTATGTCTGATTCTTTGTTCTGAGAAGCTATGTTTTCCTCCACGAATATATCGCTGATAGTCTTGGTCACCAGCTGGGCCTTTTCCGGGGCTTCGCTGCGGAACGCTATCCTTACAAGGCTCGGCCCCCGCATGCTCACGTATATATTCTTCCTTAGATCATTGAGTATAAGCCCTTCGAACTGGCGCTGGTTCTTTATATCCTTGGTCATGCCGAGCTTATCAGCCAGTTTTACGAGCCGGGTCCAACCGAGTATCTGCTCGCGCAGGTTTCTGAGGCGCTGGGCAGCGCTCGTGGAAATCGCCAGGCCCTGTATTATAGGATTATCGAATTTTTCTTCTTCTACGAGGATAACCGTGTAGGATTCATATACCTTGGGCAGGATATTGGCGACAAAGAACGCCACAGCCAGAGCTATAACCACTGGTATTATGAAGAACCATTTGCGCCTGAAAAATATGCGCAGGTAGTTGAGGATATTTACTTGGGTATTGTCTTGGGTCTGGGGTATCATGTTTAACTCTCCTTGTTTGCGTCGTGCGTCACGCGTTGCGCGTAACGCGATACGCTGTACGCACGACGAATATTACCTTACTCCTCCTGTTGCGGCGCGTTCTATGGTTGTGGCCGGTGAAATCGGCGCTGCTACAGGGTTAATAATCCTGGTTATCTTGGCGAACAATGTCGCAGGGACATACAGCACATCTCCGGGAAGCATTTCCCTGTCTGTATCGAGTTTGCCCTCGTATATAAGCTTATATAAATCCACGACTTCATATTTTGGTTTTCCGTCTTCATCAGGCCGCACGAGCCTGGTCTTGCGCATGGCAGCTGCCAGAGTCGGAAGCCCTGCCTGCACTATTACGTCCCTTACAGAAACACTGTCTGCTCTCATGTAGTATTTGCCAGGGGCGCCCACTTCGCCTACTATAAAAATGACCTTGCTCCTGTACTGCGAGATAATCACATCTATGTCAGGATCGATTATGAACTTTGAAAGGATCTCGGTAAGCTTGTCTTTTGCCTCAAGCTTGGTCAGGCCGGCAAGAGGGATATCTCCTACGAACTTATACTGGATCTTGCCTTCTGAGTTTACCGCGTATTCACCGCTGAACTCAGGATGGCGCCTGACGTCTATCTGTATGACGTCATCAGGTCCTAGCGTATACTTAAGGGGTTCCTGCTCGACCTGCTGGGAGAGCATCTTCTGGACATCTTCAGAGGGCTCTGCCGGCTGAGGCACTTGAGCAGCGTTAGTATAAGGTAATATTAAAAATATAAGTATTAAAACAGCTGGTATTATCTTTGTAATCTTCATTGTAATTCCTCCTTTTATATTATTCATACTCGTACAGTGTCTCGAAAAACTCCTTTATATGATGAAGATCGTCTTCTTCATAGACCCTCCATCCTCTCCAGTCGCGCTTGGATTTCCGGACCTTGCCGGTCTTTTCCCAGCGCGTAATGGTCTTTGGGGTGATCCCCAGGAGTTTAGCGACATCTGTAATAGTCATTCTGCCGTTAGCCACGATTTGCCTCCTTGAAATAAATGTTTGGTTATGTAGTGTGGCAGTGGGTTAGGTAGTGGGTTTGGTAGTGTGTTGTGAGTAGTGAGTGAAAATACCCACAACCCACTACTCACTACTTAACTCACTACCTTACCTACTGACTCACTACTCTTTCTGTCTTGGTATTTACAGGTCTGTCCTGTACTGTCTATAATTATCTTAGTAGCATTATTCATGCCAAGAATTATTTTAGGTGTAAAAAAGCTTTACAAAAGCCTGTAACATGTTATAATACCTCTACATTAAAATTTATAAAAAACCTTAAAAATTACCTGAAATAATTATTTATCATTCAAAAATTGTTACTTTAAATAGACACTTTTAGGTAAAGTGTCGAGATTTTTGAACACTCATATGGAACAGAGACTAATCTTTGGGCAAAAGATGCAGGAATCCATGCACATCCTGCAGATGCCTTTGATAGAGCTCAAGAATATAATCGACAATGAAGACAAGCGAAAGCCCCTGAGCGACCAGAAGCTCCAGAAGATACTGGCTGATAAGGAGATAAAGATATCCCGCAGAACCATTGCCAAATACCGCGAAGAGCTAAAGATCCTCCCGTCTTACCTTAGAAAAATCTAAAATAATCTAAAATAGTTTGAAAGAAAATCAGGGGTGGGGTGTCTATTATGTAAGGGGAGGTGTTTTATGATGAAGAAAGTCAAAAAGGACGAATATAGAATATTCCTGGGTAGGTTAAAAGAAGAGATTGTTTCCGCAAGGCAGAGATCTTATCGGACCATCAACAGGCAGTTGGCAGAGTTGTATATTAGCATAGGAAAAGGTATCTATGAGAAAGTGGAAGTTTCTAAGTGGGGCGTAGGTATCGTGGAGACGCTGGCAAGGGATCTGCAGAAAGGGTTTCCTGATATGAAGGGGTTTTCTGCGCAAAATTTATGGAGAATGAAGCAGATGTACGAGACCTATAAAAATAATGAAAAACTCTCAACAGTGTTGAGAGAATTACCATGGTATCATAATGTTCTTATTTTACACCATACAACATCTATAGAAGAAAAGGAGTTCTACATTAAAACTTGCGCAAGTGAAAAATGGAGCTTCAGAGAATTGCAGAGGCAAATTGAATCCTCTTTATTCGAACGCTTTATGCTTTCAAGAAGGATGGATAAATTAGTGCCTCACACTGAAGAAAAGAGCACATTTTCGCATTTTAAAGATGAATATATATTTGATTTTCTCGGATTAAAAGATGATTTTTCAGAAAAGGATCTGCGCAAAGCTATTGTAATAAATCTACGGCAGTTCTTTCTCGAATTCGGCAGATATCTTACATTCGCAGGAGAAGAATATATAGTAACTATCGGCGATGACCGCTATAAGGTAGATCTATTATTTTATCATCGGCTTTTGAGATGCTTTGTTGCAGTAGAATTGAAAATCGGAGATTTCAAGCCCGAATATATAGGTAAGATGCAGTTTTATTTAACTGCTCTTGATGAAAAAGTGAAATCAAAAGAAGAAAATCCATCAGTAGGTTTAATTCTCTGCAAATCAAAAAATGAAGAAGTAATGCGTATGACTATAAGTAAGACTTTTTCACCGATAAAAGTAGCCTCTTATATGACAAAGATCATTGACAGGCAACTGCTCAAAAGGAAATTACATTCCTTACCTTGGCCCAGTGAAAATAAAATAGTTTGAAAGAAAATCAGGGGTGGGGTGTCTATTATGTAGGGATGGGTAGTGGGATAGGGTAGTGGGTCAGGGGGTTAGGTAGTGGGTTTGGTAGTGGGTAGTGTGTAGTGGGTGTGTGTAGTGGGTGTGTGTAGTGGGTGTGTGGGTGGGTAAAGAAGCTGGAGGAGGTTATTATGGACAAAAAGATAGTTAGTTTTAAGGACCTGTTTGTGTATCAAAATACATATAATG
>JAHIYJ010000013.1 GCA_018814825.1 Candidatus Omnitrophota bacterium | reverse complement strand
TTTTCCTGCCTGTTTTCTCTGCTATTTCCCTCAGCTTTCTATCCTGCTCTATGGTTATGGTCCTTGGTAGCACCTTCATGCCCAAAGGCGAGATCTTTCTGTAAGGTTCATAGGATAAACTTTTGGTTTCTATATCTTTTAAATAGGCATCAAGTACCTGTCTTAACGTCTCAGATTCGGATTTTCTATGCTTTTTAGCCAGATTCTTGAGGTTTTGGGTTTGTTTTGGGGTTAAACTCACATATAGAGTTGTATAGTTTCTGCGTGGCTGGTTTGTCTTAACTAATTGATTTTTATAGGGTAACGTAGCTTTTAGGTGAATAATCAGGTTTTTTACTGCTTTGTACTGGCAGGATATGCATGGTGCCTGAGTTTTTGAAAGACTCCTGGATGCGTTTCGACAATTCCGAGCGGTCACCGAGAAGGATAGCGCACAGGAAGGCGCCTGAGTCAAACGGCATTTTTTCCATGATCTGGTTTTTCGGATAAGATTATAATGGTCGGGAAAACTGGTCTTGACAAACCCGACCACTTTAGTCTTTTATTCACCAACAGTTGTTAAATCCTTTATCTTCTCCAATTTTTTATCACCGATACCCTTTATATTCTTAAGTTCTTCTATATCTTTATATCTTCCTATTTTCATTCTATAAAAAATTATATCTCTAGCTAAAATAGGGCCGATCTCGGGCAAACTTTCCAATTCTACTACTGAGGCAGTATTTATATTAATAAATCTCTGCGGTTCTTCGATCTCGATTATCCTAATAGGAAGTGTAGAATTAATTTTCTGATGATAAGAAAATCCCAATAAAAGACATCCTAAAATGAGAAGACTGAGTAAGAAATATTTATCAGGTTTTGAAAAGTCCAACACTTTTTGTCAGGATTTTTACTTGCCAGACAAATCCTTTTCTTTTTCAGCTGGCATTAATTCCCTAGAATCAGCGGGTTCCTCTGTTGCTTCTAACTGGCTATTTTCTTTATACCCCATCATCTCCAGTTCTTCTTCTGTCATAATGTTTATAAAATTAGCTATATTTTCTTCTCTTTCAGTCATAAACATAATATTTACTATGTCTCCAATCTTTATATCTTCGAACTTCATTATAGATGCTTGTCTTACTATAGGGGTATTCTTTAAATTTTTCACCTTTACCAGTATCAATTGGCCAAACAATCCATCATATACCTCTATCCATAATATTCCATTTTTCTCTGAGCCCTTATCCTGAACCGTGCCTATGGTATTTCCAAAAATCGGCACTTGTGGCAATTCAGTTGGAACAGGTATATTAGGTGCTACAGCATGAACAGGTATATTTAGCATGTTGTGCATAGTATGCGCTGGAGAAGCAATTGCTGTCGGATTAAATGGTATATTAATAGACCCTGGCGCATAAATAGGAGGTGTTGCTATATGAGGAGAAAATGCAGGAGAAACTGAGGGCAGACCCGGCGTAACAGTTGGCGGCAATATAGACTTAGTTGACTGCATCTCTCTAAGAGACTTTTGATATTCCTCAGGAGGAGGAAAATGTTTTATTTCTTCTTTGCCCTCACTAGCATAACATACTGCCATTAATATTAAACCATTCAGAAAAATAAACGATGAAATAATGGTTCTAAAGAATCTTCTCATTTGTCCTCCCCTTTTTTATTAATAAGCCCTTCTTTTCTGCAAAATTCCAGTATATCCCTTACTGCCAAACGCAATAAATCACGCCCACTAGTGACTAATCTAACCGACATGGGTCTATCACCATGTCCTAATAAATAAAATCCCAGACGTAGTTTTTTAAATGATAATAGAATTGCCTTATGCTGTTTAACCATATTCTCTGGCGGAGTTAAAGAATCTATTGTATTTATATCTTCCCCCATCTGTTTAATGGCCATTTCCAAATTCAATAATCTCTGACTTAAACGTCTCGAAGTATCTTGAACATTTATCAATACTGGATTAATCTTCCCTAAGTATAACTTCATTTCTTCTTTTATATCTATCGCCTTTTCTGGTTTTTTTTCTTTAACTACATTATTATCGATCGCCTCCTCTTTTTTACTTACCGTGCAACTGACGTGGTAGAATAAAAATAACGCATAAAAAACCAATAGAACAATCTTATTAATCTTTCTCATTAGTATCCGCTATATCCTCATATCCAATAGCATAATCTCCTATAAAATATATCTTTTTCTTTTTTGAAAAATGCCTGTAGTCCAAGGGTGCGTGAGGGAACCATGCGTTGTATATCCACGCCTCCTTACTGATCCCCATATCATCGTACCCTAAGGCTATTATATCATACGGCTGGCCCCATTTTTCAAGAACCTCGTCCTTGCTTGTCCCCGGAGTTACCATGGTCTTAGTGCTCAGCGGGTGCGTCAAGGCATAATGGGCGGAGGGCGTTTTCACGTCCGCGCACCCGCTCAAAACAAAAGCACCACACACCACGTATAAAACGCCAGCCCATTTAACTTTCATTTTACTATGTACTCCACGAGCTTTATGTTAAAGTCCTCTATATCGGTGAAATCTTCCCTGTATATCTCAAAGATAGCATCATGAAAAGACCTGTCTTTTAATATAAGCTCGCAGAAATCCCTGAATTTTTTTCTTCCGTACTGTGCTATCAGAAATTCGACCAATTTTTCAGACTGGGCATAGAACAGCTCCCGCATTTCCTTTCCCTTGGGATAATTTGACATGCGCAGAAGGTCCCCCAGCAATATATGATTGCCCTGTTTCATGTATTTTACGAGCAGCTTGTTAGATATGCTGGTCAGGTTGGCCTCGTAATTAGCCAGGCCTTCGTTCAGCCATAAAGGTATGGTGCTCTGTCCCGCTATCTCCCTGAATATAAGGTGGGTGAGTTCGTGAGGAAAAGTAACGGCCAGATAGCCGTCAGACAGCACGGCTAAAAACATCTCCTTCTCCTCATAATTAGGAACAAAACCTCCTACCAGCTCGGGGTTAAACCCTATATCTTTTAAGAAATCCCTCCACTTATCCGCGTTCTCAACTATATATACCTGGCACTTGTCTTTCCATTCTATCTCGTCTTCATAGCCCAGGTCATAGGCTATTTTCTCAAAATAATATTCGGCCTTGTCGCTTATTATCTTCGCCTGTTCCAGATCCCTGTAGTATATAACGAAATTCTCCGTCTCTTTCCTGTACCAGTTTCCCTTACTCAGTAGTTTGGAGGCAAAAGATGATCTGTCCCCTTTATTTTTATTATAAGAAACTCTCTCCTCTCCATAACCCTTCTCAGCGTCGCTGGCTATATTCGCGGCCTGAAGCCGTTCTTTTTCCTCAAGGCTAACCCATTTGCCCTTGTATTCCACGAAACCTTTTTCCCTCTGTTCCTGATTATAGTCATCCTCGCGGCTTTCCCTCGTCTTTCTCTGTTCCTTCAGGGTTTCCCACGATTCCTCCATCCTGGCGCGTTCAACATCCGCGTCTTTCTCCACGCGCTCTATGTCCTGCCTGGAGAAAGTCACCACGGCGCCTATGTTTATCTTTATATCCACGCTTTCATCGGTCTCCCCAACGATAATGCCCGTCACCTTGTTGCCGTTTTTGAGATATACCGCGTCGGCAAAGATATCCCCAGCGCCAAAGATCAAGACAAACACAATAATAAGGCCGATTCTCTTAAGCATCTTATATTAAACCACGAGATTGACCAGCCTCCCTTTGACTATTATGCACTTCCGGGGAGATTTGCCGTCCGTCCATTTATTTACTGTCTCATTACTAAAGACTGTTTTTTTGATTTCATCCTCGCTTGCGGCGGAATCAATCTCTATCTTAGTCCGTACCCTGCCGTTTATCTGGACCGCTATGGTAATCTTGTTCCGGGCCAGGACGTCTTCTTGATACGCGGGCCATTCCGCCTCGAATACACTGGTCTTATTGCCCAGTTTTTCCCACATCTCCTCCGCGATATGCGGGACAAAAGGCGCAAGAAGGATTACGACGACCCTGATAGCCTCCTTTAGCTCTGGGCTCCGGGCTCTGGGCTCAGAGGAACTAACTAGATAAATCTCATTTACTAATTCCATTATAGCACTAAGGGCTGTATTAAAATGAAAAGCGCCCTCCATGTCCTCGCTGACTTTTTTGATTGTATAATGAATCTTATATTTAAGCTTTGAAACTCGGCCTTTCGATTGCGAATCACGAACGACGAACGACGAACGACGATCAATAAGCCTCCATACCCTGTTTAAAAACCTCCACGCACCCTCTACGCCGCGATCACTCCACTCCGCGTCTTTCTCAGGCGGGCCAATGAATAATGTATAAAGTCGCACTGTATCTGCGCCGTATTTATCGATAAGTTTATCAGGGCTCACTGTGTTACCTTTGGATTTGGACATCTTCGCCCCGTCCTTCACGATCATGCCCTGGGTAAAAAGCCTGGCAAAAGGCTCGCTGAAACCTACATAGCCCATATCATATAATACCTTTACAATAAACCTTGAATACATGAGATGCAGGATCGCGTGTTCCACTCCTCCAATATACTGATCCACAGGCAGCCATTTATTGACCAGGGCCTTGTCAAACGGTTTCTCATTATCCCCTGGCGACAAGTATCTCAAAAAATACCAGCTGGAATCCACAAAGGTATCCATTGTATCTATTTCCCGCTTCGCCTTACCGTTACATTTCGGACACTTCGCGTTAATGAATGATTTGACATGCTTTAAAGGAGACTCAGCGCAAGGCTTTCCGCCTGAGGCGGATCCCTGCCCCTCCGGCAGGCGGGCGCCTTTGCCGGAAAACTTGACCTTTTCCGGCAGTAAAATCGGAAGGTCTTTTTCTCTCACTGGACTCATGCCGCATTTATCGCAATACACTATTGGTATGGGCGCACCCCAATATCTCTGCCTTGAGATAAGCCAATCCCTCAATTTATAATGCACGGTTTTTCTGCCGATACCCTCTCTCTCCATATAATCTGCTATCTTTCGCATCGCGTCCGTATTCGAAAGAGAGTTAAACTGGCCTGAGTTCACCATCACGCCATTTTCTACATACGCCTCTTTCATGTTTTCCGCGACCAGCGATTCTTCAGGATCGTCTATAACGACCTCTATAGGTAACCTGTATTTTCTGGCAAACTCAAAATCTCTCTGATCATGAGCGGGCACGGCCATTACAGCTCCTGTACCATATCCCATAACCACATAATTCGCGATCCATAGCGGTATTTTTCTTCCGTTGACAGGATTTATGACAAACCTGCCGGTAAACACGCCTTTTTTTTCAATATTAGGCACTGTCCTGTCAGCGGCACTGTCTTTCTTTACCTCGCCGATAAATTTCCTTATCTCATTCTCGTTGCCGGAGCCCTTTATAAGGTCATCGACCAGGGGATATTCGGCCGCCAGCACCATATAAGTGGCCCCAAATATAGTGTCGACGCGCGTCGTAAAACACGCCAGGTTTATATCGCTGTCAAAGACCTTGAAGTTTATCTCCACTCCCTCGCTGCGGCCGATCCAATTAGCCTGCATCGTCCTTACCCTCTCGGGCCAATCCTTTAAAAGTTTCAGGTCATTAAGCAGCCTCTGCGCGTAATCCGTGATCCTCAAAAACCATTGTTCGAGATTACGGCCCTCTACCTGAGCTGAGCATCTCTCGCATCCGCCGTTCACTACCTGTTCATTCGCGAGCACTGTCTGGCATGAGGGACACCAGTTCACGCTGGCTTTTTTCTTGTACGCCAGCCCTTTTTCGTAAAGCTGCAGGAATATCCATTGCGTCCACTTATAGTAATCAGGCAGGCAGGAGGCTATCTCCCTTGTCCAGTCATACCCTACTCCCCAAGAACGGAGTTGTTTTTTCATTGTCCTGATATTGTTAAAGGTGGAGACTTTCGGATGTATGCCGCTTTTTATAGCGGCGTTCTCCGCGGGCAGGCCAAACGCGTCCCAGCCCATAGGCGCCAGGACATTATATTTTCTCATGATCTTATAGCGGACGACGACGTCTCCGATAATGTAATTTCTGCCGTGGCCCACATGGAGAGCGGAAGACGGGTAGGGGAACATCATAAGACAGTAATATTTTTTCTTGGGGGAATCAGGATCCATTGTAAACAGGCCCTGCTTCTCCCATCTGTCCTGCCATTTCTTGTCAATCTCTTTAAAAGGATAAAAATCCTGGGTCATAGTGTGGAAAAAGTGGTGGAGCAGACGGGATTCGAACCCGTGATCTCCACAATGCCATTGTGGCGCGATCCCAGCTTCGCTACTGCCCCACTTAATTGGTTTAAAGTTTTAAGCTTAAACTACATTGGTGCCGAAGGTGGGAGTCGAACCCACACGGCCTTGCGACCACCGGTTTTTGAGACCGGCGCGTATGCCAGTTCCGCCACTCCGGCTTTTTCAAATATCTCCCATTCGCCTGTACTTCTCGTAACGCTCTTTAAGCAATCTATCCACAGGTATAGCCTTCAGTTCTTTTAATGCCTTCTTTATCTGTTTTTTAACCGCCTGTGCCGCATTTTCAGGGTCCCTGTGCGCGCCGCCCAGGGGTTCAGGGATCTCATCATCTATAATCCCGAGTCCTATCAAATCTTTTGCCGTAAGCTTCAACGCCTCAGCCGCCTCAGGGGCCTTTAGCCTGTCTTTCCATAAAATAGCCGCACATCCCTCCGGCGATATGACCGAATAATAAGAATTCTCCATTACATATACCCTGTCACCTATACCTATACCAAGCGCGCCGCCTGAACCGCCCTCTCCTATCACTATCACCACGATAGGCGTCTTAAGCGATATCATCTCTCTCAGGTTATGCGCTATTGAATTGGCCTGACCCCTTTCCTCGGCCCCGATACCTGGATAGGCGCCCGGTGTGTCGATTAAGGTTACTATAGGTATATTGAACTTCTCGGCGAGTTCCATCATTCTCATCGCTTTGCGATATCCTTCAGGATGCGCGCTGCCAAAATTGCGCATAAGGTTTTCCTTGGTATCCCTGCCTTTCTGATGCCCTATAACAAGGACTTTTTCGCCGTCTATCTTACAAAAACCTCCTATAAGCGCTTTATCATCCTGGAACATCCTGTCACCGTGCACCTCGATAAAATCAGCTGCCATCATATTGATATAATCTATTGTGTAAGGCCTTTTCGGGTGCCGTGCGATTTGCACTTTCTGCCACGGAGTAAGCGACTCAAAGACCTCTCTTCTCACTTTCTCAAGCCTGGACTCAAGCGTCTTTATCTCCTGCGAGAGGTCTATGCTGCCATCCGAAGCTAAAGACTTAAGCTCCGCTATCTTTGTCTCAAGCTCAAGTATGGGTTTTTCAAAATCCAGGCCATTTGCCATAAGATCAATCCACTATCGTGACTTCGGTGCCATTAGGCACTATCGCGTAAAGCTCTTCCACGTCACTATCCAGCATCCTTATGCAGCCGCTAGTAGCCTGTTTGCCCACGCTGTCAGGATCAACTGTCCCGTGTATGCCATAACCTTTTATGGAAAGCCCTATCCATCTTGAGCCAAGAATATTATCAGGGCTCTCAGCCGGCACTATCGCTCCCTGGGTATACCAGACCGGGTCCTTTATTTTATTTATCACAGTGAAAGTCCCTACAGGAGTGGAGTTATCCTCGCCAGTAGCTACATTGTATACCTTGAAGATTGCCCCGTCATCAGTAAGCAGAGTCAGGAGATTCTGCGATTTATCAATGAGCATCTTGTACCCGGACTTTGATACCTTAAGCCTTGAACCTGCGCGTATAACATCGCTTTCCAGGGAGTTCGAAGCCTTGATAAGATCTATCGTGGTGCCGAATTTCCTGGCTATCTTTGAAAGCGTATCCCCCGGCTCAACCTCATAAAGCACGTCTTTATCGGTTATTATGGATAAAAAGAGTATACCTATGTTTAATTTTCCCAGCCTTTCCTGCACTTCCGCTATGTTTTCCACACTCTGATATTTGCTTAGTATCAGGTTATAGATATCCCTTGCCTTTACTATCTCGTTATTTTTCTCATAATAACTCGCCAGCTCAAAATACTCCCTACCCAGGCCACCCGAATTCTGGCCTCTTTCAGCGGCCTTATCCAGCATGGCCTTCGCCTCATCAAGCTTATTATCCTCTATCAGTCCTTTCACAGAAGGTATACCGGCGAGTTCCTTGCTTTTGCCCAAGTTCCTTGTACCGAACATCATAAACGCCAGAAGCACAATAACCGCTACCGCTATACCCGCGCCCACAACTTTGTTATTCACTATATTGACCCTCCTTATCGATAAGAAAAGATCGCGACAAATACCCCAAGAGCGGCGCCTATAAATACCTGAATAGGCGTATGCCCTAAAAGCTCGATGAGTCTTTCCTGTTTGATCCCTTTATTTAAATATATGTCCTCTATTAACTTATTAAGCGCCTCCGCCTGCCTCCCGCTCTGCCTTCTGACACCCTGCGCGTCAAACATTATTATAAACGCAAAAAAAAAGGCTATTGCGAAAAACGGGGAGGAAAAACCAAAAGTAAATCCGGTAGAGACAGCCAGTGCCGCTACTGTAGACGCATGTGAGCTGGGCATACCTCCTGAACCCACGAACCATTTAAAATTAAACCTCTTCTCGCGCACCACTCCTATAACTACCTTGATGGTCTGGGCTAAGAGCCACGCCATAAGCGCTGTCAGGAATATCTTGTTTTCCCGTATAGCTACAAAAAAATTCACGCTTCCCCTCGTTTCATAGCTGCGATATTAAAGAATTTTATATCTTATTATTATATATAAGAGATAGGTCCTATGGCAAGAAAAATCGGCCTTCAATAACTACGGTCGATTTTTTCAAACGGAATATAGAGAGTATTACATAAGAAATACTGCGTCAGGAGGGTTAAAACTTTAAGGTGCCGCCTAAGGTAAAGGCGGTCTCGTTCACCAGTCTCATCTCAAAATTAAACAAATACCAGCTCAAGAGAGACGGCATTATATCCAGCCCCATTACAATGCCGATTTCACGCTTGTCACTGGCGTTGTATGTGGAATACAAAGACCCGGTGGTCGACTGGGTAAAACTCACGTCCACATCCGTACGATAGTAAGTTAAGCCTCCGTACGGAACTATGTAATAATCCCTCAGCCCCAGAGGAAACACGTATTTCTTGCTGGCGAGCAAACTAATCTGCATCTCGCCTATCTCAAAATTGTCGTCTTGAGCGGAACTAACGCTTATCCTGTCAACACCAGCATCTATTTTTCTATACTGGGCGTCCAGCGTCAGCTTGATTTTGTATCTATCAGATTCCCAGACCTTTATTTTCGCGCCTCCTCCCCATACCAGGCCCGGCTCAGTCTCTACCGTTACCCCGTTTCCGCTCTGATTCCATTTTAACTTCAGGTTGCAGGTCCCTACTTTAATATAAGGTTCGAACAGATCCCCGAAATTAGTGGAGAGCTTAAACACGACGTTCTGGCCTTCTATCTTGGCGTTTGTGACTTCTGAGCTGGTATTAAGTTTCCTGCTCGTGATAAATTCCGTGTCCAGGCCGGCCTTTATGTTCATATTATAATCATACCTGTCCAGGGTCTGCTTAACAGTCTTATCTTTCAGGCACATAGAACCTTCC
This sequence comes from Candidatus Omnitrophota bacterium, assembly GCA_018814825.1. Classification (GTDB taxonomy): domain Bacteria; phylum Omnitrophota; class Gorgyraeia; order Gorgyraeales; family Gorgyraeaceae; genus JAHIEN01. The sequence continues at coordinate 1,021 of JAHIYJ010000013.1, read as the reverse complement.
GGTATTGAGATATCAGGCCCTCCCACTGTAGCCGCCAGGCAAGGCGTGGTTATGGTGAGAACAAGACATATAAAAAATAATCTCTTCATAAAATATCTCCTTTTAAAATTTCATCGCTCCTCCGAGCGTCAGGGCTGTTTCACTGGCAAGCCTCAGCTCAACATTATAGGTAAAAGAGCTTGACAGGCTAGGCATTATATCGCAGCCTATTAAAAATCCATGCAGAGTCTTATTGTTTGCATCAAAAAGCGTGATATCAACACCTGGATTAGAAGGGTCTTTGACCCTGGTAGATACTGTTGAATCAGAAGCTGTAATGCCAGTATAAGGGACTATAAAAATACTCTGAAACCTTAATGGCAATTCAAATTTCTTACTAAGGACAAGCGCTGCCTGCCATTCCTCTACCTTAAAATTAGCTCCTGTATCTACAATGGTAGTACCGTTACTGGTAATATCCTCGACATCTGGTTCTGTTGTCCTGTATTGTATGTCACCTGTAAGCCTGAACCCTGTCTCTTCAAATTCAAATATAATCCCTTTTATGCCTAATCCCCAGGCAAAGCCCCCCTCACTCTGCATGTCTATGCTAAAATCTTCGTTCTGCCGCCATTTTGCCTGTAAATCTGCCAGGCCGAATTTTACATAAGGCTCTATCCTGTTAAAGACATCCACGCCAAGCTTTGCCATAAACCACTGGCCTTTTACTTCTGCCTTTGTGACCTCTGATGTTGTATTCAGGTCTTTATCAAAAACAAATTCAAGGTCAAGACTATTTTTTATCTTTACTGCCTCTTCGTACTGATCCAGACTATGGCCTATGGCCTGTTGCCGCAATATAGCTGATTTTGCAGGAATATCCAGGTCAATAGAATTTCCGACTGTAGCTCCAAAACAATGGGTTTCTGATGTAAATATAATGCTGGCCAAAAGTAAAGACAAAAGTAGAATCTTTCTTATCATTATAATAAAAATCCTTTCTTTTTGTTTCGTACTGCTAAAATATAATATATTATTCTAA
>JAHIYJ010000012.1 GCA_018814825.1 Candidatus Omnitrophota bacterium | reverse complement strand
TAAAGCTTGGCGGATTTTAGGCCTGTGACTTTGCGCCCCACTCTTTCAAGTGGTTTGCCTTTATCGTCAAAAATATTCAGTTGTCTCTATTTAAAGTATGCCACAGAAAAATAGAATTACAAGAGTTCGGCTGCCAGGTTTGCCAGGCTTGAGCGTTCGTTGCGGGTCAAGAGTACGTGGCCGAACATCTCCTGGCCCTTCATTTTCTCTACCGCGTAACTCAGGCCATTTGATGATGAATCAAGGTACGGGCTATCTATCTGGTAGGGGTCGCCTGTTAAAACCATCTTTGTGTGGTTTCCCGCGCGGGTTACAACAGTTTTTATTTCGTGCGGGGTCAGGTTCTGCGCTTCATCTATTACTATAAATTGATTAGGGATGCTCCGGCCTCTCATATATGTCAGGGCCTCCAGCTGCAAAAAATCAGAATCTATAAGGTCTTCTATGTGTTCTTTTCGCTTGCGGATCGTAAGTATGTATTCAAGGTTGTCATAGATAGGCTGCATCCAGTTGACGAGCTTTTCTTCTTTTGTGCCCGGGAGATATCCTATGTCTCTTCCCATCGGGATCACAGGGCGCGACACCAGCATCCTTTTATACGCGTGCTCGTCTACTGTCTTCTTAAGCCCGGCCGCGAGGCCCAGGAGCGTCTTTCCTGTCCCTGCCTTACCCACAAGCGTAACAAGCTTTACATTGTCATCCATTAAAAGGTCAAAGGCTATTGCCTGCTCTTTGTTTCTCGGCTTTATACCCCAGACGTCATTTATATCCTGCCTGAGCGCGACCGCGCCTTTTTGCTTCAGGGAATATCTCGCGAGGGCCGTGTGTTTATCATTGGAATTGTCTATGAGTAAAAAATATTGATTCGGGAACAACTCCCCGTCTTCTATTCCAAGAAACTTCTTTTCATAAAATAAGTCTATGTCTTTCTTGTCTACAAGGACCTCTTTCCAGCCCACGTACAAGCGGCCCATGTCCACCTTTTGCTTTTCAAAGTCAACTGCCCTTATGCCGAGAGCATCCGCCTTGACGCGCGCGTTTATGTCTTTGGAGACAAATATCACCTGGTTTCCTTTTTTCTGAAGGTCATACGCGACCATTAAGATCTTATTGTCACGCACTTCAGGGGAAAGATCCAGAAGGCCCTTTATCTCTACGTGCATGACAATGCGCAATACGCCGCCTGTCTCAAGAGGTACGCCCTCGCCTAATCTGCCGCGCTCTCTTAATTCATCAAGCATCCTTATAGTAGCGCGCGCGTTACGGCCTTTTTCATCGCTGTCCTTTTTGAATATGTCAAGCTCCTCTATGACATCTATAGGCAGGACCACTTCATTGTCAGCAAACGCGGTGAGCGCCGAGGCGTTATGAAGAAGCACATTAGTATCAAGGACAAATATCTTTCGCATGGTTTATATTATACCTTGTTATTTAAGAATTTCAATAAAATAATCTCAGAACCTATGCGGAATTTCCGCGTAAGTTCCGCGTTACGTTCTGCGTGGTTCCGCGGTTCTTAAAAAAAAATCCCCTGAAGGATTACTCCTCCAGGGGATTTTAGCATTACCTGTAAAACTGACTTAGAAGGCTACATCCAAAGTTGCCAATACCTGGACTGCTGTTTCTGCATTCTCTTGCGCGCCATTTGCGCCAGCAAATGCATCGCCTGGGCTGAAATAACCAGCAGAAAGACCCATCTTAACATCTTCCGTATAATCATAGTTAAGAGCAAGGTCTACTTCGAATCCAAGGTCATCATCCGCATACATATAGTAGTTGGTTTCTGTCAGGTTGGTCCACTCTAACGCTGTGCCACTACCATTGTTCATAGGATCACTTGCTAGGTTACAGTTAGCCGCAACAAGCTTTTCATCCAACCAGAACTTGTACAAGTCCAGGCTGACTGTGAGGTCCTGAATAGGAGAAATGCTGCCGCCTACATTCAATATATCAGCATTGCTATTCTGACCGCCATTCACGCCACTGAGTACGGTGTTTGCCACTACGCCATGAGTCTGGTCTTCGTATAAAGGAATCCATGCTTCATGGTCACCAGCATTGCCAGCTTCTTCACCTGAATAATGCGTGTAACCTACTTTTACCATAGGGTTCATGATAGTTGTGTTTATATAAGGTATGGTAACATCAGGAAAAGCATATTTGCCGGCTACCTGATACGCCATAGCCTTCTGGTCCCTATCCGTAACGCCTATAACATCGTTGCTATAATCGCCGTTCTGGATAGCTATTTCACCCAGCAGGTTTAAATTATCAACTGGCGTTAAGCTGCCTCTTGCTCCGATTGTATTAATCCAGCGACCCGCTCTGGTACCAGCAACACGCGCTCCTGCAGTATCATCTTCACTTATGAACCAGTATGCTTCTACTTCAGAGTCGTAAATACCAACGTCATAAGCTGCATTCACGCCATAAAGGTTTACATCGGTCTTTGTAGTATTCGTTTCGCTGATCTTAGCAGTAAACACATCAATTACCAAAGGATCGTAGTCAAATACTGCCTTAATAGCGTCAAATGATTTACGTAAGCTCAGATCTCTCGCTGTAAAATCAGTAGCAACATCTCCATCAGCAGAAGTAGCATTTGTATCAGGGTCTCCTATGACAAATGCGTTGCCGTATCTTAATTCCTGCCTACCAACAGTTACTGTTAAAGGCTGGTAAAATACTTCCTTTAAAGTAACGCTGGCGAGATCAAGATCCACGTTGTCACCGGTTCCGCTGGTATTCTGTGCTGTATCCCAATCAAACTCTGTTAACAAGCGAATAGTTGTCATTACATTGTCTGTTAAGTCTGCATCTACTCTTACTCTTGCCTGGGTATAGAGAAAGTTATTTGGTGTAGCATCTCTACCTGCTGTATCGCTTTACAAAAGATTATAACCATCGCGAGACACTCCGCCAGAGTTCACATCGCCGCTTACCTTTACGTTCTGCACTTCTGCGAACGCGGGCGCTGCGATTAGAGCGATTGCAGTCAACATGATGCATATAGTTAATAATCGCTTCATTTGTATTCCTCCCTTTTTGATTTTTTCCTTTATTTTGATTTTTAGGATTTCCCTAAAAGATGTATCCTAACTTATTTATAATATATCACCACTTTGTTTGGCTGCTTCAGGCTTCTGGTTTCTCCCCCCTTTCTCTGCCATGATTAAAGCCACCTATGGCGGTATATACGGTTTTGCCTATATTTAAGTACAAAGTATACCTTATATATATGATGTTGTCAAGAACTCGTTACTTCGCAGTGTCCACCTTCATGGGCCTTGATTTGGGCGAAATCGCTATGGTAACGACATTCTTCCTGCCCTGGGACTCGACCGTTATTATACAGCTCTCCGAGCCTTTCTCATAGTTAAGCATCCTGCGCTCGTATTCTATTATGTTTATGGGGCTCCAGTTGTAGGTGGGCATCTGCTCCTTGTAGAACAGAACTACCTGGTCCTGTGTCCTTGACCCGACATATTTCAGGAGGGCCACCCTTGTCGCGTCATTCTGGAACGCGAAAGATTCGCTGTTCAGCACCTTGTAGCCGGCCGGCACAGGTACATCATTGAACCTCAAAAGAGTGGAAACGTCAAGCGGCTTTGGCTCCGCGGAACCTTTGCCATATCCGTCATCATACATGGTTGCACAGCCGGACATTATAAAAAGAAGCGCCAGGCAAGTAGTCAAAATAGCTATATTTTTCTTCTTCATTTTACCCCCTTTTCTTTTTTATAAATTTTACTACACTAACCTTTTAATGTCAAGCAATCGCAAGACCAGTCTTTCCGAGTTTTTAAATACCTGGCCCGCCTCTTTCTTATCAAGCCCCGCCCCTAATAAAATCTTTTCCGCAAACTCCCTGGTTATTAAATCACCGGGTTCATGTGAATCTGAATTGAGCACAAGTCCAGCGCCAGCGATTTTAGCAATACTGGCAACATGACCGTTTGTCAAAGAATGCCCCGGGCGCGCCGTGATCTCCAGATACACGCCCTTGGCCGCGGCAAGTTTTGCGTCTTCGATTGAAATCAGTCCGGGATGAGTGAGTATGGTTGGCCCGGCCAGTAAAGCCTGCCTGTTTGTCCCGGGTATCACAGGCTCTGAAAGCGTCTCGCCGTGTATCAGGATAAGTCTTATGCCTTTTGACCGCGCGAGTCTTACCGCTGATTTTAAGCTTTCCACAGGCATGTGCGTGAGCTCTACTCCGGGAATGGCTTTTATCCGCCAGTTTTTGTTTATGTCCCTGCATGCCCTTAAAACTGCGCCTGTGACAAAATCCAGGTTTGAAGCATCAGCGTGGTCTGTTATGCCAATAGCCCTATAACCTTTCTCCTCAGCCCTGCGCGCCAGCTCGCTGGGAAGAAGCGCCCCGTCACTAAGTAAGCTATGCGTATGTAAATCAATCATATTTATCTCCTTGGTCATTGAACCATGGCGTCCCTAGGCTGATTCGAACAGCCGACACCAGGTTTAGGAAACCTGTGCTCTATCCATCTGAGCTATAGGGACACTTTAGTTCACAGTTCACAGTTGAGGGTTTAGGACACCGCCCTTTGCTCTATCACGATGGCGGGGCCCTGCCGAACCCTTGTTTGGGATTTTCAAACAACCATTACTCTTATCAACGCCTCAATTACCAAACAATCGAATCAAAAGAGACAGGCAACCCATGCCCCGTACCGAGCATCTTAATATAATAAATTGCTCGGTGTGGGGTGTGCTCTATCCATCTGAGCTATAGGGACACTTTGGTGAACTGTCAACTAAGCTATCAGTATTTTATCAGTGAATACACAGGGAAATCCTTGAGCTTTTCCCGGCCCTTTAAGTCAAGCAGCTCTATTATAAAGACTATTTCTTGTATATTGCCTTTTAATTTTTTCACAAGCTCCACGCCAGCTCCGAGAGTCCCGCCTGTGGCTAAGAGGTCATCTATCAATAGAATCCTGGCGCCCGGTTTAAACGCGTCCTCATGCACCTCCAGCGAATCTTTCCCGTATTCCAGGGTATACGCAGCGCTCAAGGTTTTAAAAGGGAGTTTGCCTTTTTTCCTTACCGGGACAAACGCGGCTCCTAGTTTATACGCGAGCGCACTGCCGAATATAAACCCCCTTGACTCAACCGCCACAACCGCGTCAATATCTTTGCCGGCATAGCGCTTAGCGAGTTTATCTACGACCTCTTTGAATTTCCGGCCGTTGCTCAGAAGCGTGGTGATATCCCTGAAGAGGATGCCCTTTTTAGGGAAATCCGGTATATTGCGAATATATTGTTTTAAATCGCTCATTCCTGAATCCTCCTACGGTCAACCAAATTAATAGAGATTACTGAAAAAGTCTGTTTATCTGCCCTATATGGCAGTCGCAACCTTTAGGTTGCGCAACACATATCGCAGGCTAAAGCCTGCGGCTACCACCTGCGGCTACCACCTGCGGCTACCACTTTTTCAGCAGTTTCTAATATTCCCCTAGTTCGCCGCTCTGCTGGATTATATATACCCTTAATTTTTCCAGGGCCGCGCTTTCGATCTGCCTGACCCTTTCCCTCGTTATGTTAAAATACTTGGCTGTTTCACCTAGTGTATGAGTAGTGCCGTCTCTAAGCCCAAACCTCAGGTCCAGTATCTTTTTCTCGCGTTCGTTCATGCGGTCAAGCAGTTTGTCGACCCTTTCGCGGCGCAGGACATCAGTGACATTATCCATGGGAGAACTGCTCGTCTCGTCCTGGATAAGGTCCATAAACTGTCCCGTGCCGTCATCGCCTATAGGCGCATCAAGCGAGGAGATCTTTGTGGCTACCTCACTGATCTCCCTGACCCTCCTGATGGACAGCTTCATCTTCTTGGCTATTTCTTTTGACTTCGGCTTCCTGCCGTATTTCTGGGTCAGCTGCTCTGTGACGCGCTTCCATCTGTTGATGATCTCCGTCATGTATACAGGTATCCTGATGGTTTTGCCCTGGTTGGCTATGGCTCGCGTGATGTATTGCTTGATCCACCACGCCGCGTAAGTGCTGAACCTGTATCCCCTGCTCGGATTAAATTTCTTGACGGCCTTTATCAGTCCCAGATTCCCTTCCTCTATAAGGTCCATCATGGGCACTCCGAGCTTGGAATAGCGCTTCGCGATGTTAATGACAAGCCTCAGATTAGACTGTATCATCGTCTTTCGCGCTTTTTTGTCGCCTCTCTTAATCTTGCGCGCCAGGGATTTTTCCTGATCAGCCGTAAGAAGAGGTATGTCTTTTATTGCCCTAAGGTACAACTTTATTGAATCCATTTTACTCCTTATTCCGCGATTTCTGCCTGAGCCGCGGCGAGCCTCGCTATCGGTACCCTGTAAGGAGAACAGCTTACATAATTCATGCCTGCCTTATGACAGAATACGACAGACCTGGGTTCGCCGCCATGTTCCCCGCAAATACCTACCTTGAGATTCTTACGGGTATCTCTCCCCAGTTTTATGCCCATCTTAATAAGGGCCCCCACGCCTTCCTGGTCAACTGACTGAAAAGGATCCTCAGACAATATCTTTTTCCTTATATATTCAGGCAAAAATACTCCCGCGTCGTCACGGCTGTAGCCAAAGGTCATCTGCGTCAGGTCGTTTGTGCCGAAAGAGAAAAACTCCGCCTTTTCCGCTATCTTATCGGCTATCAATGCCGCGCGCGGGATCTCTATCATGGTGCCTACAAGATATTTTATTTTCCTGCCGGAATTTTTGATTATCGCGTCAGCTGTCTCACGGACAATAGGCTCAAGATAGTCAAACTCAGCCTTTGTGCCCACAAGCGGTATCATTATCTCGGGCAGGACTTTTATCCCCTTCTTAGCCATATTGCACGCCGCCTCGATAATCGCCCGCGTCTGCATCACGCAAAGCTCAGGATATGTGATAGACAGCCTGCAGCCGCGATGCCCGAGCATCGGATTCATCTCATGAAGGGCCTTGACCAGGTCTTTAATCGTGGCTGGTGACTGTTTCATCCTTTTCGCCATCTCTTTTAGACCAGCGTCGTCCCCCGGCAGAAATTCATGTAAAGGCGGGTCAAGCAGCCTGATTGTAACCGGCAGGCCGTTCATCTCCCTGAAGATCCCCTCAAAATCCTTGCGCTGGTAAGGCAATAATTTTTTAAGCGCCTTTTCCCTGGCGGCCTTATCCTGAGCGAGGATAAATTCCCTGACAGCCCAGATCCTCTCGCCTTCAAAAAACATATGTTCTGTCCTGGTCAGCCCTATCCCTTCCGCGCCCAATCTGCGCGCGGCCAGAGAATCTTTCGGGGTGTCTGAATTCGTACGGATGTTTATCTTGCGATACCTGTCCGCCCAGTTCATTATCTGCGTGAACATCTTGTATATCTCATTTTTCTTAGCCGATGCCTTGCCTTCCACAACACCCGCTATGACAGGGCTGGAGCTGGATTTAACCTTTCCCAGCATGACTTCACCGGTCGAGCCGTCAAGAGAAATACAATCCCCTTCTTTTATGGTCTTGCCGGCGACTCTTATTTGCTTTTTAGCGTAATTTATGTTTAAGGAGCTGCATCCGGCTATACAGCATTTTCCCCATCCCCTGGCAACCACAGCAGCGTGAGAAGTCATACCTCCGGTGGAAGTCAGGATACCTTCCGCCGCGTCCATCCCGGCCACGTCTTCCGGAGAAGTTTCATGCCTCACAAGGATGACAGTCTTGCCCTTCCTCTTCCATTCCTCGGCGTCCTTTGCCGTAAACACCACCTGGCCGGAAGCCGCTCCCGGTCCAGCAGGAAGCCCTTTGGCTATAGTAATGGCGCTGGATTTCGCCTTGAGGTCAAATATAGGAAACAGTAGCTGGTTGAGCTGGTCTCCCTCTATCCTCATAAGCGCCTGTTTCGGGGTAATCATCTTTTCTTTTACCATGTCATACGCTATTTTCACTGCCGCCAGGCCCGTGCGCTTGCCTGTCCTGGTCTGAAGCATAAAGAGCTTCCCTTCCTGTATGGTAAACTCGATATCCTGCATATCCTTGTAATGCCTCTCCAGTCTGTTCCTTATGGCGTCCAGCTCTTTGTAGACCTTAGGCATTTCTTTTTTCAGGTCACTGATAGGTTCCGGGGTCCTTATGCCCGCTACGACATCCTCGCCCTGCGCGTTAATAAGAAACTCCCCGAAAAATTTCTTTTCGCCGGTAGAAGGGTTCCGGGTAAAGGCGACCCCCGTGCCGGAAGTGTTGCCCATATTCCCGAAAACCATTGCCTGAACGTTTACGGCAGTCCCCAGGAGTCCTGTGATCTTATTGATCCTCCTGTAGACAACCGCCCTCTCCGTGTTCCATGACCCAAACACAGCGTGTATAGCGGCCATAAGCTGATCCTTGGCGTTGTTTGGAAAAGGCTTCCTGACGTGTTTCTGATATACTTTTTTATACTCCCTGACAAGTTCTTTCAGATGCTCTGCCGTAAGCTCATTGTCAAGATTTACCTTATATTTCTTTTTCAGGGCCCTCATCTTCTCTTCGAAATACTCATGCTCAACGCCCATGACCACGCCGCCAAACATGTCTATAAAACGCCTGTATGCGTCCCAGGCAAGCCTTTCGTTTTTGGTCTTTTTCGCCATGCCCACGACAGACTCATCATTAAGCCCCAGATTGAGGATAGTATTCATCATGCCCGGCATAGAGACAGCCGCCCCGCTCCTTACCGACACCAGGAGAGGATTGTTAACATCCCCGAATTTAGCGCCCATTGCCTTTTCAAGTTTCGTTATATTAAGGTCTATCTGCCTCTGAAGGTCAACAGGGTATTTATTCCCATGTTTATAATAATGATCACAGACTTCTGTTGATATGGTAAACCCCGGAGGGACAGGAACTCCTATATTTGTCATTTCCGCTAGGTTCGCGCCCTTGCCTCCGAGAAGTGATTTCATTTTTGTGTTTCCGTCTGCCTTGCCGTCTCCAAAAAAGTAAACCAATTTGCCCATTACTTCAGCCTCCCCTTTCATTTAACCACTATTTGTGGTATTAACGCCAAATCCGCTATCCTGTCGCTATACAATTTGTTAATTTTCTTCATAAGCGCGAGCCTGTTCAGGCGTACTGCCTCCTCATCAACGTTCACAAGGACATTGTCGAAAAATTCATGCAGGACCTTATAAAACGCGTCCGCATATTCCCTTGTTGCCGAGACATAGTCCTCTTTTTCAATAAGACCCTCTATCCTGTTCTTTGATCCCGCGTACACCTTCCAGACCGCGCGTTCCAGCTCTTCCCTGAGAAGCTCCTCATCAACATCTTCCGGGACTTTCTCCTTCGCCCCTTTTAAGATATTGCTCGTTCTCTCGACCACTTTCGCGGCTTCCAGGAAATCCCTTCTGCCGCTGATAGATGATAGCTCGCCAAGTCTGTTAAACGCGTCGACAATATCAAGGCAACCCGTATTTAAGACCGCTTTTTTCAGCTCCAAGGGCCTGATGTCGCCAGCCAGAAAATCTATCCTGTCCTCTATATAACCAGTTACCCTAGCCTTTAACTCGGAAGACGGTAATTTTAATTTATCACCGTATAACCCGATCGAATGTTCAATGAACTCATCTGTCTTTAACCGCAGGGATTTATTTTTTATAACCTGAATCAAACCTTGCGCGTTTCTGCGTATGCCAAAAGGATCGAAACTGCCGCTTACTTCCACGCCCATCCCGAGAAAACCGACAATGTTATCCATCTTATCGCTCACCGCCAGGATAGACCCCGCCAGGCTCTTTGGAAGCATGTCTTCTGTCCCATGCGGGAGATAATGCTCTTTTATCGCGGCCGCTGTTTCCGGAGTTTCACCTGCCTTCAAGGCGTACGCCCCACCCATGACTCCCTGTAGACTCGGAAACTCGCCCACCATGTGAGTCACAAGGTCCGTCTTTGAAAGCTCAGCCGCCCGCTCAATATCTTTTTTCAAAGAACCTTCCAGCCCCAGTTTCTCGCAGACAAAAAAACTCAGCGTCTTCAGGCGTTGAGTTTTTTCGAACATACTACCTAAATCCTTCTGAAAAATCAAGTCTTTTAATTGCCGCAGGTTCTCGGTAAAAGGTTTCTTCGTGTCCTCGTCGAAGAAAAACAGGCTGTCCTGAAGCCTCGCCTCAAGAATCTTCTCATAATTTTTTTTAACCGCTCTTATGTCAAGACTTCTGCCATTAGTAATGGCTATAAATTTATTCAAAAGCCTCCCTTTTTTAGATACAGGAAAAACCCTTTGATGCTTAGCCATGCTGACCCTGAGCACTTCCTCCGGCAGGGTTAAGAATTTCTTATCAAACTCCCCTACGAACACGCCCGGCCAATCAACGAGGAAATTGACCTCCTCCAGGAGCGCTTCATCTATATGGCGGTCGGCCCCCAGCGAGGATATAGCCTTCAATATAAGTTTTCTTATCTTGTTTTTCCTATTATCAGGGTCTAACAGGGTCTCTTTACTGACGCGCCTTAGATACGCCTTAGGCTCGATAGACTCTACTTTCTTCGATAATACCTTCCCTAGCTTTATCTCTAGCTTGTCTTTGCCGAATAAAACCAGCACAGACTCAACAGGCCTCGCGAAACGCAGGCCGGAATCATCCCACTTCATGGTCTTCGGGAAACGCATCCCCTCTATTATGCCGGGTATAATTTCCCGCAAGACGTCTCTGGTGTCACGGCCCTTTGTTTTTTTCTCTATAAAGAGGTATTCGCCACGCTGAGTGGTTTTGACTCTTAAGTCTTCAGGCTCCACGCCTTGAGCTTTAGCGAACCCGGCCCCCTGCTTCGTGATCTTTCCTTTTTCGTCAAACGCAATCCTTTTGGGCGGACCGATAATCTCACGGCAGCTATCTTTTTGTTTGGCCGACACGTCTTTTATATAAAAAAGCAGCCTGTCCTTCGTGCCCGCGCTGACAAGGTTTTCTTTTTTATCATATTCGATATTAAACTCATCTAACACCTTTAAGAAGTCGCGGCATAGCTGCTCGAGGGCCGGCCTGATATAGCTAACCGGCAATTCCTGAACATTGATCTCCAGCAAAAAATCAGATTTTTTCATTTGCGCTTATCCTTAACCTTCACCATTGGGGGTTATTTTGTCAGATATAGTTCTGCGCAGAGTTTGGCCAAGGCGCGTATCCTGCCTATGTATCGCGGCCTCTCGTTCTGGCTCACCGCCCCCCTGGCGTCCAGCACATTAAAAACGTGCGAAGCCTTCAATACAAAACTATACGCCGGGTATACAAGACCTCTCTCGGCCAGGGCCTTTGCCTCTTTTTCAAAAGACTCGAAAAGCCTGAGGTGCATATCTATGTCAGCCTCGTCAAAATTATACTTCGAGTATTCTATCTCGTGTTTTGTGTGCAGCTCCCCGTAAGTCACCCCACCCTGCCATTCAAGTTCGAATACATTAAATTTATTCTGGATAAACATGCATACGCGCTCAAGACCGTAAGTTATCTCGCATGATATCTTGTCAAGTTCCTTGCCGCCTATCTGCTGAAAATACGTGAACTGTGTTATCTCCAGGCTGTCAAGCCATACCTCCCAGCCAAGGCCTGAGGCACCCAGCGTCGGGGACTCCCAGTCATCCTCGACAAACCTGACCTCATGTTTTTTCGTGTCTACGCCAAGCGCGCTGAGGCTTTTAAGATAGGTCTCTTTTATGTCCAGCGGCGTAGGCTTTACCAGGACCTGATACTGATAATAAAACTGCATTCTCAGGGGGTTATCTGCGTATCTGCCGTCAGTAGGCCTCCTGGAAGGCTGGACATACGCCGTCTTCCAGCTTTCAGGCCCGAGAGATTTGAAGAACGTGGCGGGATGAAAAGTACCCGCCCCTACTTCCGCATCCAGCGGCTGGACAAGAGTACAGCCCTGGCCTGACCAAAAATCATTGAGCTTGCTAATAACCTCTACAAATGTTAGTTTTTCCATGAGTTTTTCCCTAACCTATCTTCTGATTCCTAAGCCTGTTCGAATATTTTCGCCGTCTTCAGCGGCCTGTCCAGATTATCCGCTATTATGCCGTTTGTTATTTTTTTTATCTCTTCCCCTACGTCCCGCGTCAGGTTTATCTTTGAGGCAGCCTGCCAGCTGTCATTCTCGAAACAGGCCAGCGTCGATAAAGAACCTTTTGATAGTTCGAGATCCTCCAGGCTCGGCCATAGCCCCATGGCCATCAGGAACTTGACCTCAAATAATCTCGCTATGACGCGCGGATCCTTGTTGCCATCAAGAAGCACCAGGCTGTTCAGGAGCGCCTCAAAAACAGGCTTAACGCTTTCCCCGGGCTCGGTAAACACATCCGTGAGCTCCAGGATATAATAGGCGACAGACGCCCTTTCCCAGTCCCTCAGGATATTAAGGAAGGTCTTATGCGCGTCACACTGGGAAATAATAAATAGGTCGCTCTTTTTTTTCTCGTAGAAGACTACATGGTCCAGGCTGAAAAATAAAGGGTTTGCGCCTGACCTGGCGCGGCTGCCGCGCGCACCTTTTAAAACGCCATGGACCTTGCCAAAATCTCTTGTAAAGAAAGTCAGTATTAAACTAGTCTCCCTGAGATCCTTTTTTTTCAGAAGTACTGCCTCGGTCTTTTGTATAGCCATAACGTGTAGGCACCACTGCCCCGCCCGAGATAACCATTTTCATGCCTTCCGCCACTGACATAGTCATATCTATCACATCCTCAGCCGGCACAAGCACCAGCATCCCTGATGTCGGGTTTGGCGTGGTAGGGATAAAGACATTGATGACCTTCTCTTTTGTTTTTTCCTGGGCCTCTCCCTTTGTCTCAGATGTCACAAAACCTATCTGGTAAAGCCCCTTTCTCGGATACTCGACCAATACCACCCTCTGAAAGATACTGGTTTTCTTAGCGAAAAAAGCAAAAGATATCTCCTTTATCGCCCTGTAAATACTGCTGATCATCGGGACGCGATACAGAATCCTCTCCCCAAACCCGAATATGTTCCTTATGATTATTATCCTCGTGGCAAGCCCTATCGCCGTCAATAGGATCAGGAGCAGCAGGAATACCAGGGACTTTGTCAGGACTTCTACGTTCTCCGTCGGAATCCAGTTCCTTAAAAATTCCATGATAGGATCCAGGAGCAGGCTGTTGAATTTGTTGACTATAAAATAAAGCACCCATATAGTAAGGACCACGGGTATAACTATCAGCGTACCTGTAAAAAAATTTCTCCTGATCTTAGAAAACATATATCACCGCCTCAAGACTTGAAAAATAAATATCGTCACCGCCAGCCCCAGGAGCGCGCCGCTAATGACCTCCAGCGTAGAGTGAACCCTGTCGCGCACCCTGCTCCTGGCAACCATAAAAGCGAGCACAAAGACCAGAAATATCACTATGCTCTTGGGGTAGAGAAAAGAGATTATAGCCCATATGGAAAAGGCAACCGCGCTGTGACCGCTCGGCATACCGCCCCTTAAGGGAGTACCGCTGCGCAACAACACCTTGCCTAGCACCACAATGGCCAATATCACGAGGAGTATAATGAAAGTAACGTGCCAGTGCGACTCCTTGATCTTTATTATATTCTCCTCTATTCTTATCCCGGCCCTGTTGATGAATAAAATATAACCTATTATGACAGCCGCCATGGCGCTCAAAAGCACCGCGCCCGCGCATATATCTTTCACTATGCGGGCGAGCGGGTGAAATTCCTCTTTTACCAGGTCTATCGTATGCTCTATCGCGGTATTAAACATCTCGGCGAAAAGCACAAACGCTATGGTAAGACACAGGATCGCAATCTCCATGTATGTAAAATTAAGGAACACCCCCAGCACGAGCGCCACAAGCCCTATTAAAAAATGCAGTCTCATGTTGCGCTGGGTCTTAAATACATAGACAAAGCCCTCTATGGCTGAATTAAAACTCTCTATAAGGTTCTGCTGCTTCACACGGCCTCCAATAAAGCCCGCTCTTTTGCCTTCATCTTTTTCCTGTCATAAGGCGTCTGGTCACGATAGCCCAGAAGATGCAAGATACCATGAATGACATACAGGCATATCTCTTTCTTAACAGGTATCTTTCTCTTCGCGGCCTCTCTTTTCGCTGTTTCCGCGGAAATTACGACATCCCCGAGGATAGGGCTGTCTTTTGAAACACCCTCCCCCGCGCGCATGGAAAACGCCAGGACATCCGTACTTGAATCCTTACCCCTGTATCTCCTGTTAAGGTCTCTTATGCGGGAATCCGATACCACTAATATGCTCAATTCAGACCTTGCTTCGTCCATCATCTCGAGCACGGAACCGGCGCATTTTTTTATTTCTTTTTTGTCAATCTTAACTTTTTCCTGCAGGTTCCTTACGTCAACGATCATCGCCTTCCGGTTTCTCAGGTATTACTGTTATGGGGTTCTTCCGGATATTCCACGCGAGTATGAAATATGCCCGTAAGTATATGGGTAAAAACCTCTGCTATTTTCTCGAGGTCCTTGAGGGTAAGGTCGCACTCGTCCAGCTGGCCGTCTATAAACTTATTGTTTATTATCTTCTTGACCAGTCCTTTTATCCTGGAAGGTGTAGGGTCTTCGAGAGCCCTGGACCCGGCCTCAACTGAATCAGCGAGGAGCACGCATGCTGCCTCTTTTGTCTGCGGCTTCGGCCCGGGGTACCTGAAACTCTGCTCGTCCGCCTTCTCATCCTGACCTTTTTCCAGCGCCCTCTTGAAAAAATAAAACACAAGCCCTGTCCCGTGATGTTGATTTATTATATCGATGATCTTCCTGTTAAGGTTATGTTTCTCCGCGAGCTCTATCCCGTTTTTGACATGATTAGTAATGATAAGCCTGCTCATGGTGGGCAACAGTTTATCATGCGCGGATTCCCCACGAGGCTGGTTTTCGCTGAAATAAAAAGCTTTCTCGATCTTCCCTATATCGTGGAAATAAGAACTTACCCGTGCCAGGAGCGCGTTCGCGCCTATGGCCTCACACGCCGCCTCAGCAAGATTGCCGACCACGAGACTGTGATGATATGTGCCAGGAGCTTTTATGACCATCTCTTTTAAAAGCGGGTGATTTAAGTCAGCCAGTTCGAGGAGACTTATGTCAGTAGTGATCTTGAACGCATTCTCAAAGACGGGCAATATCCCTGTGACTATAACTGCCGACATTACTCCGTTTGTAAGGCCGAACAGGGCCTCTGTTATATAGGTATGAAAATCAAGCCCTCTTATGAGCCCCATACCTATAAGATAGCTTATGTTGGCGAACCCCACGCATAGCCCTGCGGCGATTACCTGCGAACGTCTCCTGACTCCCTGTATGGCGAACACGCTAATGATGCCGCCCACAAGAGACACGCCCGCTATGTCCATCCTGTTCCCTGAGATTATCCCTATCATGATACTCAAAAAACATGTCGTTACTATGGCGAGCCTGCTGTTGATAAGGATCGCGATGAGCATGGACGCCACGGCCACGGGGATGAGGCTGCTGGGCCAGGGAGACACCACTATGATCTTCGCGATAAAAAGCATCAGGATGGATATTAGGGCCAACAATATAAGTTCTTTATTGCCCTTCATTATACCGGATTCGTAAAACTTTATGTACAGCGTCACCAGCAGCATAAAAAGCCCCACCAGTATAATTACCGCGGCCATACCCCCTACTTTTACCGCCGGGTTCTCGTTCTGCGAAAGAGCCATAAGAATGGCTATGTGTTCTTTTCCTATGCGCTCGCCTTTATTCAGTATAGTCTCGTTTTTCTTTACCTCCATCGTCCTGTAAATAGGCTGGACTTTTTGCGCGCCCGCGCGTTTCTCGGATTCAGTCTTTTCCTTTCCATAGACGGTGTTTAAATTTAAAACCGACTTAATGAGGTCCAGGAGAAACCCTCTTTCTTTTTTGTTCTTGACAAGGGCAAAAGAAAAAGATTCCGCCTTGTTCTTCAGGTCCTCCAGAGTCAAAAGCTCATCGGCCGAGATAATCTTTGTCTCGCCCGTCGATTTATCCATCAATTGTACGGTCTTTATCCCGCCGGCCTTCAGCCTGGAATATTCCTCATCCGAAACCACGGCATAGGCCATCAATATCTCCACAGCCTTTCTGGCGTGGTTCAAAAAGGCGTCGATGTCACTCAATTGCGAGATGTCGCTTATCAAGACGTCTGAAATATTATAAGAGGATGCTATCTCCTTGATCTTAGCCGCCTTTTCTTCCGCTGTCGTTACGGCGGGGTCTCTCAGCGCCAAGACAGACCGGACAATCGACTCTATTTTCCCTATAAGCGCATTCTTTGTCTCAGGGTCGTAGATATATACAGGAAGGATGGAGTCCGTGGCCTTCTTTATGGCGGCGTCGGTAAGTTTGGTGTTTATTTCCCCTTTTACGTTAAAATCGTATGGCGCGTAAATCGCCCTAAGGGCTATATCACCCTCGTGGAACTCCGCCTTAAAAAGGCCCTTGTCCCACTGTATTATAACCACCAGCATAAGACAGGTAAAGACTCCTATGACGACATGGAATATAAAATTCGGGTTCTTTTTTGTTTTTCTATTAAGAATTTTTCTCATAGGCCTTTATTATCTCTTGGACAAGAGGATGGCGCACAACATCCTCTCCCGTAAAGTGCACGAACTTTATGTCTTTCACATGCTTTAATATCCTCTGCGCGTTATTCAGGCCTGATTCCTTTTCGGATGGGAGGTCGCTCTGCGTGGCGTCCCCCGTTATCACTGTTTTTGAGTCAAAACCGAGCCTGGTAAGGAACATCTTCATCTGGTCCACCGTGGAATTCTGGGCCTCGTCAAGTATAACAAAGGAATTGTTAAGGGTCCTGCCGCGCATATACGCCAGGGGAGCGACTTCTATAATGCCTCTCTCAATACAATCCCGTATCTTTGCCGACTCCATCATATCATAAAGCGCGTCATAGAGCGGCCTGAGATAAGGGGTGACTTTATCGTTGAGGTCTCCCGGCAGATAACCCAGACTCTCACCTGCCTCTACCGCGGGCCTTGTCAATATAACCCTGCTGACGTCCTGTTTTTTTAAAGCGTTCACCGCCATGGCCATGGCGAGATAAGTCTTGCCAGTCCCCGCGGGGCCTGACCCAAACACAATATCATATTTTCTTATGGCGTCGACATACCTCTTCTGGCCTTCTGTCTTGGGCGCGACAAACTGCCTCTTCGAGGACACCTCTATCCTGTCCAGATATATATCGTGTATATCAAGAGAGGGCCCTTTTTTAACTGACCTGACAGAATAAGCTATCTCGTCCCTTTTTATGGTTCCACCCTTGCGCAGGACCATGAGCAACTCCCCGAACAGGTTCGCGCTTTTCTCAACGGCCTCCTTTTCGCCTTTTATAGACAAGCTTTCGCCCCGGGAGGCTATCCTTACTCCGAAACCTGACTCGACAAGCCTGAGGTTCTCATCGCACCTGCCAAATAAGGTACGCGCCTCATCGCTGTTATTGATGGTTATGACCTTTTCTATCTTCATCTTTTTATCACTCGGGTATCACCAGCTTCTGCCCGGCCCTGATCATGTCAGGGCTCTTCAGTACTTCTTTATTGGCCTCGTATATCTTTTTCCATCTCTTGGTCGTCCCGTACATCTTTTGCGATATCTTCTGAAGAGTATCGCCCTTTTCCACGACATACGTTCCGGCCTCCGCCTGCTTGATAGCCACAATCGTGCCTTCGCCCTTTTCTTGCTTGTATTTACCCTGAACTGCGCCGCCTTTTTGATAGATAACCTGTGGCTCCGAGGATTTCAGGAGCGCCCCGCCGGAGCTTTTCCTCCCCTCGACAGGTTTCAGGTCTTTTTCTGACACGGTCTTTGTCTGCAGGTAACCCCTGTTGCCATACTCTTTTTTGTCGGAATTCTCTTTTTTTACTTTTGTTTTTCCAGATTTTCTCGCGTCCATGGGAGAAGAAACTTCTATCTCGAGGTCATAGACTGTCCTTGTGTCTCTCTTGTCTCTTTTAGATTCAGGCAGTTTATTAGGGTCGCCAACCAGAAATCCTCTGTTCCCTTTAAGCTCCTGATCCACCCTGTCCATTTCCCGGGGTATAAGCCGCATCACGCACCCCGACAGCGCAAGAGCCATGATCAATAAACCAAAACCAAAAATCCTCCTCATATCTCCCTCCTTTAATGAGCACTTGGTTTATGGAGTCCGAAGGACGACGTAAACCAATGTGCGAATTAACCCCGCACCTTTTTACTATTCATCGACTTAAGAAATATATAAGATTCTTAAGACTCTGAATACATAAAAGGTGCGGGGTCAAGCTCGGACACATGAGTTACTAAAATCAAAGATTTTCGTAACTCATTTCCTCGCTTGATTTTTTTCCAGTTTTATGCCTAATTCTTTTAACTGCCTTTCGTCCACCTGAGACGGCGCCTCTGTCATGGGACACGACGCCTTCTGGGTCTTTGGGAACGCTATCACGTCCCTGATACTCTCGACCTTGCTCATCAAGGCCAGAAGCCTGTCCAGGCCAAGCGCTATACCGGCGTGAGGCGGAGCGCCGTAACTAAGCGCGTCCAGCAAAAACCCGAACCTCTCCCTGATGCAGGCATCATCAAGTCCTATACGGCAGAATATCTTTTCCTGTAGCCCTCTCCTGTGGATCCTTACGGAGCCGCTGGCTATCTCCACCCCGTTCACAACCAGGTCATACGCCCTTGACCTTACTTTGTCAGGCGCGGACTCTATAAGGTCGACATCCTCCTGGACAGGGGAAGTAAACGGATGATGCTCCATATCCCAGCGCTTCTCCTCCTCATTGAATTTAAACAACGGGAAACTCGTTACCCAGAGAAAAGAAAACTCATCTCCGGACCCTCTGATGTCAGGCTTATCAGATTTATATTTTTCTATTGTCTCCTGATACGTCATCCTGGGAAAAGGCACTTTCAAGCCCACGCCAAGGACCTCTTTAAAGGCATGGTAAAGGAACCTCTCTGTAATATCAAAGATCATGTCTTCGTCCGCGAAAGACATCTCCATATCCAGCTGGGTAAATTCAGGCTGTCTGTCAGAGCGCAGGTCCTCGTCCCTGAAACATTTTGCTATCTGAAAATACCTCTCGAAACCCGAGACCATAAGCAATTGCTTAAAAAGCTGGGGCGACTGCGGAAGGGCGTAAAAACTGCCTTTGTTCAGCCTTGACGGCACAAGAAAATCCCTCGCGCCTTCAGGCGTTGATTTGGTCAATATGGGTGTCTCCACTTCGATAAAATCTTCCCTGTCAAGAAAATCCCTTATTGATTTACATGTCTTGTGACGCAGGATTATCCTCTTCTGTATCTCGGGCCTTCTTAAATCTATGTACCTGTATTTCAGCCTAACCTCCTCTGAAACATCAGTCATCTCATCGAGCTCAAAAGGAGGGGTCAACGAGCTGTTTATTATCTCCAGCTCCTCGACTGCCAGCTCAACTTCTCCGGTCACTATCTTTGAGTTTTCGGTGCCCTTGGGCCTTCTCTGCACCGTGCCTGTCACTCCTATGACATACTCGCTGCGCAGTTCTTCCGCCTTTTTATTCTTAAAAAAGACTATCTGGGTTATCCCATACCTGTCCCGGATATCTATGAATATTATCTTCCCGTGGTCCCGTCTTTTATGGACCCATCCTAGAAGAGTCGCTTTTTCGCCTATGTTCTTGGCGGTAAATTCCCCGCATGTATGAGTGCGTTTCATGTATTGCCCCTCTCTGAAGTTGTCCCGGATTTTATCGCCAGAATTTCTCGCGCGGCGTCTCTGATGTCTACTTCTTTCTGTTCCCTCTTGCCCATGTCCCTCAATGATATCTTTCCCTTTTTAATCTCGTCTTCCCCGAAAATAACAACAGATCCTGCTCTCAGCTTTTCAGCCATACGCATCTGCGCCTTAAGAGACTTTTCATTATAGTCGATGTCGCATGACAGTCCCCTGCCGCGTAAGTCGATCATCATATGAAACGCCTTATCCAGCATCCCTTGTCCTGTCACGGCTAAAAACACGTCCATCCCGGGCTCCTCGGAGGCATTCTCTTTTTCCAGGCTCAGTATCATCCTCTCCATCCCAAAGGCGAAACCAACCGCTGGAGTATCTTTACCTCCCATTTCCTCTATGAGATTATTGTATCTGCCTCCGGCGCAGATAGCGTCCTTTGCCCCAAGGTCTTTCTGAGTAATCTCAAACACTGTCTTGGTGTAATAATCAAGCCCCCTGACTATCCTTGGGTCAATGATAAAATTAATCCCGACTGAACTGAGGCCTTTTTTGACGGATTCAAAATGAGCTGCACAATCATCGCACAAAAAGCCGCCTGACTCAATCCCCTCCACCACCTTTCCGCATCCCGGGTTCTTGCAGTCAAATATCCTCAGGACATTTTTTTTATAACGTTCCCTGCATTCACCACAAAGAGAATCCAGGCGAGATTTAATGGCTTTTCTGTATTTTTCGATTATCCGGGCCTTGTCTTTCCGGCACCCCAGGCTATTGATGTTCAGGTTGAAATCTTTGATTCCAAGTTCTCGCATAATGCGCACAGCCAGCGAAATAACCTCTACGTCGAGCAAAGGATTATCAGAACCTATTGCCTCCACGCCAAGCTGATGAAACTGCCTCTGCCTGCCTTTCTGAGGCCGCTCGCTTCTGAACATAGGGCCTATATAAAACAACTTCGTGACAGCCTTCTCCTGGCCCAGGGAATTTTCCAGGTACGCGCGGACAATGGAAGCCGTGGCCTCAGGCCTTAACGCGATAGAGCGCTCGGCCCTGTCAGAAAACACATACATTTCTTTCTGCACTATATCAGTGGCAGTGCCTATGCTTCTTATAAAAAGAGACGCCTCCTCCATAACAGGAGTCCTTATTTCTTTATAATCATAGAGCGCAAATATATCTCTGGCAGAAGACTCTATCTTTCGCCACAACGCGACATCAGCCGGCAATATATCCTTTGTACCCCTTAAAGCCTTTAGCATCTCTCTCCTTATGTCATTGCGAAGCGGGCGAGGCCAATCTCCGAAGAAATCCCTCGACTTCGCTCGGGATAAAATGAGTCCGTCTCAAGCGGACTCATTTTACCTTCGCCTTCATTACCATGCCCGGTTTAAATATGGCTACCCTCTTAGGCTCAACAGGAACCTGCTGGCCCGTCCTGGGATTCCTCCCCATCCGGCCCTTTCTTGATTTTGTCTTAAAGACGCCGAAGTTTCTGAGTTCTATCTTTTCGCCTTTTGCGAGGGCATCGACAATAATGTCAAAGGTCATCTGCACGACCTTTTTAACATCGATCTGCTTGATGCCGGATTCACCGGCTAGTTTCACGACAATATCCTTTTTTGTCATACCATACCTCCTTATCGTTCTTGTATCTGATGTAATTACAAGGGGTAGTGTAACATGGGGGGAAAAAGTTGTCAACTGAATTCAGGAAAGTCTCAGACCTGGAACGTAATGTGGTCCTGGCCTATAAGTTCTTCGAGCTCCTCGACCATTTCATTGGTGGGCGCTACATAAAACTCTCTATCCACGAGTATCCTGTACGAGCCGTTCTTTTTCGTTGAGACATTAAGATAAACAGGCGCGGAGCCTCTGTGTCTTCCCAGGATCTTTTTCAAGTTTTCGAGGATCTCGTTTTCCATGCCGAGCGAGACTATGTCTATGGTCATTGACTGCGTAAAACGGCTCCTCGCCTCTTCTATGGGAGTCATCTCTTCCGCGATAATCTTGGGCCTCTGCTCCCTGAGGTTCAGCTTGCCGTCTACAAATACCGCCAGGTTCGGCCTCACGTATTTGGACACATTTTTATACGCCGCCGGAAAGACCAGGACTTCGACAGTGCCTTCAAGGTCCTCCATCATCAAAATGGCCATTTTCTCCCCGCTGCGCTTAGTGATGGTATGCTTAACCTTGTTTATTATACCCCCGAACCTAACCTTTGAGCCGTCATTCAGGTCTTTAAGCTTGCTGCTGCTCGCGGTCGAATACTCCTTTAACATCTTCTCGTGTCTCGCGAGCGGGTGACCCGTTATATAAAAACCCAGCATATCTTTTTCAAAATTCAATAGCTGCCCCTCCGGCCATTCCTTTATGTCAGACACAAGATCAGAGGGCTTATGGTCGGTGAAAAGGAGCATCTGGCCGAGAGCTTTCTCTTTCTGCAGCGCATTGGCCATCTCCATCGCCTTGCCCAGCATAGCCATCATCTGTGATCTTTTAAGGCCCAGGCTGTCAAACGCGCCGCATTTTATCAGGCTCTCCAGGACCTTCTTATTGACAAGGCGCGAATCCGTGCGCTCACAGAATTCCTGGAGCGACCTGAACGGGCCGTCTTTCTTTCTCGCCTCGATAACGGATTCTATCGCTCCCTGGCCTACGTTTTTTACGGCGCCCAGACCAAAGCGGATGGAATCCTTCCCCACCATCGTGAAATTCGCAAAACTCTCGTTAACGTCAGGTGGTAATATCTTTATCCTCATCCGCTCCGCTTCATTTATGTACTCGACGATCTTGTCCGTGTTATCTTTTTCGCTTGTCAGAAGAGCAGTCATGAACTCGACGGGATAATTGGCTTTAAGGAAGGCTGTCCTGTAGGAGATCATGGCGTAGGCCGCGGAATGGCTCTTATTAAAACCATAACCGGCGAAATGCTCTATGAGATTGAATATCTTTTCGGCGACCCTCTTCTCTATCTTATTCCTCACAGCCCCTTCGATAAAAACCTTTCTCTGCTGGTCCATTATCTCAGGGGTTTTCTTCCCGATAGCTCTGCGAAGGAGATCGGCCTGAGCCAGGGAAAAACCCGCAAGACGTGAGACTATCATCATTACCTGTTCCTGATAGACTATAATGCCGTATGTCTCCTTTAGGATGCTTTCTAAAAGCGGGTGGTCGAACCTTACCTCGACTTCTCCGTGTTTGCGTTTCATAAAGTCATCCAGCATCCCGCTTCCTATGGGGCCGGGCCTGTAAAGCGCGAGGAGAGCAACTATGTCCTCAAATTTCTCAGGCTTGAGTTTTTTTAACAAATCTCTCATGCCGGAACTTTCAAGCTGGAATATGCCTATGGTCTCGGACCTGCTAAAGAGATGAAACGTCTTCGCGTTATCAATAGTAATGTCATCCACTTTTAAGTCAGTGCTGTTGACGCGGTTTACTATCTTTATGGCCTCCTGTATAACAGTCAATGTCCTGAGGCCAAGAAAATCCATTTTTAAAAGCCCTATCTTTTCCAGGGAGCTCATAGTATATCCCGTGGATATTTGGCCGTCGCCTGTCCTGAAAAGCGGCGCGTGATTGGTAAGCGGGTCCTCGCTTATCACGACACCGGCGGCATGCGTTGAGGCGTGACGGGTAAGACCTTCCAGACACCTGGACGTGTCTATAAGTCCTTTAATCCTGGGATCGTGGTCGTATAAAGCCTTTAACTCAGGTTCTTGCTCAAGCGCTATATTCAGTGTCATGTTAGGGTCAGCCGGGACAAGCTTAGCTATTTTATCAACGTCAGCGTAAGGCAGGCTCATAACCCTTCCCACATCCCTTATAACAGCCCGAGCCGCCATAGTGCCGAACGTTATGATCTGCGCCACGTTGTCCTGGCCGTATTTATTTATGACATACTCTATGACCTCTCCCCTGCGCTCGTAGCAGAAATCGATATCGATATCAGGCATCGTCACTCGTTCCTGATTTAAAAACCTTTCAAAGAGTAGGTTATATTTCAGAGGGTCTATGTCCGTTATGCCAAGACAATAACTAACTATACTGCCCGCGGCCGAACCCCTACCCGGTCCTACCGCTATCCCTTTCCGCTTGGCGTAGCTCACGAAATCCCACGCTATGAGAAAATAACTGGTATACCCCGACTTATTTATAACGCTCAATTCGTACTCAAGCCTTTCTTTTATGTTTCTCGTGAGCTCCGGATATCGACTCTTAAGCCCCTCTTCGCATAACTCTTTCAGGTACTTTTCGCGCGTCGCGCCTTCAGGAACCGCGTAGTGGGGCAAAAACGTCTTTGAGAAATCCAGTTCCAGGTTACATCTCTCGGTTATCTTGATAGTGTTGGATATGGCTTTCGGGACATCCCTGAAAATCCCCTTCATCTCCTCCGGGGACTTAAAATAAAACTGGTCTGTCTGGAGTCTCATGTGATTAGGGTCATCGAGGGTGGTCTGTGTCTGTATGCACAGGAGCGCCTCGTGCGCCTTCGCGCTGTCCCTGGTAAGATAATGAACGTCATTTGTGGCCACGACGTCTATATCAAGCTCCTTGCCTAACCTTATCAGCGTCTCGCTCACTTTCTTTTGTTCAGGGATCATGTTGTCCTGGATCTCAAAATAAAAATTATCCTTGCCCATGATATCCCTGAACTCCCCGGCAAGCTCTTTTATCTTCGCGTCGTTATTTTCGAGGGCAAGCCTGGCAATCTTGCCCTTCAGACAGCTGGAAAGCGCTATTAACCCCTCTGAATGCCTGGCCAGCACTTCCTTATCTATCCTGGGTTTATAATAAAACCCTTCAAGATAGCCTATGGAAATAAGCTTCATAAGGTTTTTATAGCCTGTCTCGTCTTTTACAAGGAGGATAAGATGATTGGATGTTTCTTCTCCGGAAGATATAGATTTCTCAAAGCGGCTTTGTGGCGCGATATAGGTTTCACAGCCGATTATAGGCTTTACGCCGTTCCGCATGCATGCCTGGTAAAACTCGATCGCGCCAAACATGTTGCCATGGTCGGTCATGGCGACCGCCGGCATTTTCATGCGCCTTGCTGCCTCGACCAGGTCTTTTATCAGACAAGCGCCGTCAAGAAGGCTGTACTGGGTGTGGACATGAAGGTGAACAAAATCGGAATGGAACATATTATAGCGTATTGCGTACAGTGTATTGCGTATAGCGTATTGTATACAGCGGCACGACGCGTGACGCATAACGCAGTACGCTGTATTTATTTCCCCATCCCCACCCTTTGGACACGCTGCATTAATTTTCCCTCTGTCTTTATGGATGGGGCTATGATAATCTCCGTCAATTGCATCTCTTTGATATTTCTAGCCCCGACATTGCCCATTGATGTCATCAGGGCGCCGACAAGATTCTGTGAGCCGTCATCAAGCCTGGCTGGCCCTAACAGGATCTCTTCCAGCGTGCCGGTTGTCCCTACTTTAATACGTGTCCCTCTGGGTAAGTTCGCATGTGGAGTCGCCATGCCCCAGTGATAACCTCTTCCCGGGGCCTCCTTCGCCCTGGCAAACGCAGAACCAACCATAACAGCGTCCGCTCCGCTGGCGAACGCCTTGCATATGTCCCCGCCTGAATCCATGCCGCCGTCTGTTATGATATTGACATATTCACCTGTCTTCTTGTGGTAAAAATCCCTGGCCGCGGCCACATCCGATGTGGCTGTTACCTGCGGCACGCCTATCCCCAGGACGCCTCTGGTGGTGCATGCCGCACCCGGGCCGATACCGACCAGGACAGCACTTGGGCCTGTCTCCATTAACTCAAGCGCCACGGAATAGGTAACGCAGTTACCCAGGATAACCGGGATCTTCATTGACTTGATAAACTTTTTAAGGTCTACCACCTTGTATTCGGTAGCTACATGCCTGACATTTATAACTGTGGACTGCACGACAAATATATCCGCGCCAGCCTCCTGGGCTATCCTGCCAAATTTCTCGGCGTTCTGCGGGATGGTGCTGACAGCCGCCGTGGCTTTTTTCGCTTTTATCTCCTTAATCCTCCCCGCTATAAGTTTTTCTTTTACGGGCTTTACGTACAGGGACTGCACGAGTTTCGTGGCCTCTTCGGGGCTTGCCTTCGCTATCTTTTCGAGTATCTCCCCGGGGTTCTCATAACGCGTCTGAACGCCGTCGAGATTTAAGACCGCCACTCCGCCAAGCTTGCTCATGGCGATGACAAACTGCACATCCACGACTCCGTCCATGGCGGCAGCGAGAATAGGCACTTTGTAGGTTTTACCGCCAAGCTCCCACCTGGTGTCCACTTCGTTAGGATTAATGGTAATAGACCCCGGCACAAGGGCTATCTCATCAAAACCATAGCACCTGCGCGCCTTCCTTCCCCTTCCAACCCACATACCCATCGTAAAACCTCCGTATGTTTATAAGTTGTGACTGCCGCTTATAAATTCCAATAAACAAATTCTAAATTGAGACCGTTGAAAAAGTCTCCTCGTCATCTACCTGTGGTAGCCGCAACCTTTAGGTTGCGCAACATATCGCAGGCTAAAGCCTGCGACTACCAGTTTTTCAACAGTCTCAAATTACAATTAATATCCAAATTCCAATTACCAAATGCCCGAAACCGATATTTTTAATTCAGGATACTCTCTTTTAGTCATTGGGGTTTCGAAAATTGGAATTTATTTGGAATTTGGTGCTTGTTATTTGGAATTTCAAAGAACAAGCCTTTAGTATCCTATCTATTTCATGTATATTACAGCAATATAATAACAAAGTCAACCCTAACTTTAGATTTTGTAACTTTAGATTTGCAACGCAAGATTCAACCTTGCTCGTGCGGTAAAGCATGCCCCGTACCCATTTGTGGTACGGGATTAATATAAGCCAGCCATAGAAAAGGCCTTCTGGAAGGCTGTAATAAACCAGAAGGCCTTTAAAAGATTAGACGCCTGAGGCTATTTCGCTGGCAACTGTTTTGTATTTGTCCAACTTGGCAGGAGCGCCCAATACAAAACCTCCAAACAGGCTATCCTTTCCATAAGAACCAAACATCTCGACCAGTTTCAGTCTATACTCTTCTTTATACTCTTCTCCGGTGCCCTTTCCAATGTCCTTCCC
>JAHIYJ010000099.1 GCA_018814825.1 Candidatus Omnitrophota bacterium | reverse complement strand
AGGAGGTACGCGATGTTTACACGAGGCAGATGGGACAAAACCATAGATGTGAGGGACTTCATCAATCGCAACTATACACCTTATGACGGCGATGAATCTTTTCTGTGCGGCCCGACAGGGCGGACAAAAAAGCTCTGGGCCAAGTGCCTCAAGCTCTTTGAGGAGGAAAGGAAAAGGGGCGGGGTGTACGACGTGGACACGTCTATTGTTTCAACAGTAATAAGCCATGGCTCCGGATATGTGGACAAGGACCTGGAGATTATAAAAGGCCTTCAGACAGACGCGCCCCTGAGAAGGGCTGTGAAGCCTTTGGGCGGCATAAGGATAGTGGAGCGGGCCTGCAAAGACTATGGGTATGAGCTGGACAAGAGCATAAAGGAAATATATCTTAAATACAGAAAGACCCACAACGACGCGGTCTTTGATGCCTACACAGAAGATATCTTAAAGGCCCGGCGCGCAGGGCTGATCACGGGTCTCCCTGACAATTATTCTAGGGGAAGGATCATAGGTGATTACAGGCGGGTCGCACTTTACGGTATAGACAGGCTTATTGAGTCCAAGAAAAAATACAAGAAGATACTCGAAGACTATACCACAGAAGAGGCGACCAAGCTCAGGGAGGAGATCGCAGAGCAGATCCTTGCGCTTGGAGACATCAAGAAGCTCGGCGAGATTTATGGCTTTGATATATCGGAGCCTGCGTCCAATGCCCGGGAGGCGATCCAGTGGACATATTTCGGATATCTCGCGGCCGTAAAAGAACAGGACGGAGCGGCCATAAGCCTCGGAAGCGTCTCCAACTTTTTTGACATATACCTTGAGAACGACATAAAGAAGGGGATACTTACAGAAGAGACGGCTCAGGAACTCGTGGATGATTTCGTTATAAAATTACGCCTTGTAAGGCATCTGAGGCCAAAGTCATACGCAGAGATATTCGCAGGCGACCCTATCTGGATTACGGAGAGTATCGGAGGCGTTGGCATCGACGGCAGGCATAAAGTGACAAAGACCTCTTACAGGTTTCTTCAGACGCTTTTTAATCTCGGGCCCGCGCCGGAACCGAACCTTACGGTATTATGGTCAAGCCGCCTTCCGGATAACTTCAAGAGATTCTGCGCGCATGTGTCTATTAAAACCAGTTCAATACAGTACGAAAATGATGACCTCATGAGGCTCATAGGCGGAGACGACTACAGTATTTCCTGCTGTGTGTCGCTTCTTAAGAATGGGAGTGAGATGCAGTACTTTGGGGCAAGGTGCAACCTGGCAAAGGTTCTTTTATACGCCCTTAATGAGGGGAAGGATGAAATCACCGGCGTAAGGATAGTGCCTGATATAGCGCCTCTAAGGTCTAACCCGCTTGATTTTAATGAGGCAAAGGAGAGGTTTCACCAGGTCCTCCGCTGGACAGTCAAGACATATGTCGAGGCGTTGAATATAATTCACGCCATGCACGATAAATATTATTACGAACGCTCGCAGATGGCGCTTTTGGATACGGAACTGACGCGCTATATGGCATTTGGTATTGCCGGGCTTTCAGTGACCGCAGATTCATTGAGCGCTATTAGATACGCAAAGGTAAAGGCGCTGAGGAATAAAAAGGGGATTGCCTCTGGTTTTCGTATAAAAGGCGATTTTCCAAAATTTGGTAATGACGACGACAGAGTCGACGGCAGGGCAGTGGATCTGGTGACGAGCTTTCTCTCGGAGCTTAAAAAACACAGGTTCTACAGGAATTCCATCCCGGCAATTTCGATCCTTACCATCACTTCCAATGTGATGTACGGCAAAAAAACAGGCGCGACTCCTGACGGGAGAAAAAAAGGCTCTCCTTTCGCCCCAGGCGCCAATCCAATGCACGGCAGGGACGAAAACGGGATACTCGCTTCTTTGAATTCTGTCGCGGCGCTGCCATATACAGAGTGCAGGGATGGTATATCTAACACCTTTACTATCATACCTTCTGTCCTGGGGAGGCTTGAAGAAGAGCGGGTTTTGAATCTCACAGGGCTTTTAGAGGGATATTTTATAAAGGGCGCGCACCATCTTAATGTAAATGTCATAGATAAACATATGCTGGAAGATGCCATGAAAAACCCGCACAACTATCCGCATCTTACGATAAGGGTTTCTGGCTACGCAGTGCATTTCAATAAACTGTCCATGGAGCAGCAAAAAGAGGTGCTGGCGAGGACATTCCATGACTCTATGTAAAGCGAGGATTCATTCCCTGGAAAGTTTTAGTACGCAGGACGGGCCCGGTATAAGATATCTTATCTTTATGCAGGGCTGCCCGGCGAGGTGCATGTATTGCCAGAACCCTGATACTTGGGATAGAAGTGGCGGCACGCTGGTCACTGCGGATGAGGTCTTTGAAAAAATAGAACGCTGCCTGCCTTACCTAAGTTCTTCCAATGGGGGCGTGACTGTTTCTGGGGGGGAGCCTTTTTTACAGCCTGATTTCCTGGTAGAATTATTTACCCTGTGCAGAAAAAATTCTATACACACGGCCATTGACACAAGCGCTTTTTACTCGAAAGACACAGAGGCCAAAAAGATAAATAAACTTTTACGCCTGACAGATCTTTTTATAGTAGATATAAAATCATCAAGCATAAATCTACATAAAAACATTACAGGGAGAGAGTTGGAAGAACCCCTCT
Source organism: Candidatus Omnitrophota bacterium (assembly GCA_018814825.1). Taxonomy (GTDB): domain Bacteria; phylum Omnitrophota; class Gorgyraeia; order Gorgyraeales; family Gorgyraeaceae; genus JAHIEN01. The sequence continues at coordinate 9,539 of JAHIYJ010000099.1, read as the reverse complement.
CCTTTATAAAAAAGCTCGAGAAGAAAAACAGCCCTTACTGGGTCAGGTATGTCCTGGTGCCGGATTTGAATGATTCTGATGAGGACGTAGATGGCCTGAAGACTATAATGTCTAACCTTAAGAATTGCAAGAAGTTAGAATTTCTGCCATATCATACCCTTGGCAAGCATAAATGGGAACATCTGGGCCTGAAATACCCCCTGGAGAATTTCAGGACCGCTACCCCGGAAGATATGAAAAAAGCCCTTGACAGATTTGGCAGGGATTACCATGGAAAGATTTAACTCTGCGCAGCAGACTACATTTTAGTCTAGGTGGATCATTTTGCCTGCCCCGTAACAAAATCTTTGATTTTGGTACGGGGTAAAGTTAAGACTTGATTTTGAGATGGATAGTTTTATAATAGATAAAGACTCCTGCGGAAGAGTAGGAGTCTTTATCTTTGCTGAAAAGAGGCAATTTGTAATAAAAGAAGTCATGAAAAACATGCAAAAGATAACAATCTGGTTTCTTCCGATTATAGTGATAGCGGGATTATTTTATCCTTTTTTAGGTTATCTTGCTGTCGCGATGATGGCTTTTTTGTTACGCTGTCTTTTTTTAAAGGCCGTTACTGGTGCTGGAACTTGTGCCCAAGGGGGGCTTTTTTGGACATTGCCTTGTCTAAAATTAGCCGCAAAAAACCAGTGCCAAAAGTTTTTCTAAAGCAGTATTTTCGCTGGCTGGTCTTTATCTCGCTTATGGGTTTATTAATTTTTCGTATGATTCGCGCTAACGGAGACCCTGTTCTTATAGGAAGCATCTTAGTAGGCACTTGCCTCTTGACCACTGTTATCGCAATACTTCTGGGCATTCTCACAAAACACAGGGCGTGGTGCATGATATGTCCAATGGGTACGCTTCAAGAGAATATTGGTAGAGTCAGAAAACAAAATGGACAAAAAAGACTATAAGTATATTTACGGGCCGGTGGCTTCGTGGCGGCTGGGTTGTTCGCTGGGCATAGATCCTATTTCAGGCGAAGAGAAGGTCTGCACTTTTGACTGTGTCTATTGCCAGGTAGGCGCGAAAAAAGCTTCCGCGCAGGAAAGAAAGATATTTGTCCCTGCGAAAGCTATTATAGAAGAAATAAAGTCACTGCCCGATGTAAAAATCGATTATATTACATTTTCAGGAAAAGGCGAGCCCACGCTTGCTAAAAACCTTGGGGAGATAATAAAAGGGATAAAAAATATACGCAGAGATAAAATAGCTGTGATAACAAATGCCTCTTTGATAGACAGAAAAGACGTTCAGGGAGATTTGAGGTTGACAGATCTGGTAATGGCAAAACTTGATGCCTGTTCAGAGGTTCTATTGGGTAAAATAAACAAGCCGGCTAAAGACATCAGATTTGACAGGATCCTTAAGGGTATGAGTGAATTCCGGGCTGGCTATAAAGGCAAATTTGCCCTCCAGATCATGTTTGTGGAGGGAAATAAAAATTCCGCCGGTGCCCTGGCAGAGATAGCAAAAAAAATAGACCCCGACGAAGTCCAGGTCAATACGCCCTTGAGGCCCTGCCCGGCAAAACCCCTCCCAAAAAAAGATATAGATGAAATAAAAAAGTACTTCAGCGGCATGAATATAGTATCTGTTTATGATTCTGTAAGAAAAAAGACAGAAGCTTTTGACAGAGAACAGACCTTGAAACGCAGGGGTAGTTATGATTAGAGAGAATGCGCAGAAGATACTAGATGAGCTGCCTCAGGGCGTAGAGCTCGAGGCAGCTTGCAAGACCAGGTCTTGCAAGGAGATATTAGAAGCCATAGATGCAGGGGTAAATATCATAGGAGAAAATTATGTCCAGGAAGCGGAAAAGGCGTTTGAGGTTATCGGCAAAAGGGCAAGGTGGCATTTTATAGGTCATCTGCAAAAAAATAAAATAAAAAAGGCGGTATGGATTTTTGACATGATAGAAACCCTTGATTCAATAAAACTAGCCGAAGAACTGGATAAAGGGTGCGCTGCTAGCGGAAAAGTGATGCCTGTATTGATAGAGATAAATAGCGGCAGGGAGGAACAGAAATTCGGGGTCTTGCCAGAAGAGGTAGAAGGCCTTATAATAAAACTGTCAGGGCTTAAGTATATAAGGATAAAGGGCCTTATGACCATGGGGCCATTGACAGGCAACCCTGAAGATGCAAGGCCATATTTTATTGAAACGAAAAGGGTGTTCGAGAGAATGAAATCTCTTGGCCTGCCGGAAATTGAAATGAGATACCTTTCCATGGGCATGAGCCATTCTTACAAGATAGCTATAGAAGAAGGCGCGAATATTGTAAGGATAGGTACCAGGATTTTCGGGCAAAGATTAGGGGGATCGTAATGGATTATGATGCGGTTATTATAGGTGGGGGGCCTGCCGGGCTTACTGCAGCGCTTTACGCTTCGCGGGCGAGGCTGAAAACGCTGGTGATAGAGAGCATGACTGTGCCTGGCCAGGCAATCCTTACCGATTCCATAGAGAACTTTCCGGGGTTTCCCGGAGCGATAAACGGCTTTAAGCTTATAGAAAAATTTAAGGAACAGGCGCGGCATTTTGGCGCGGAGCTTGTAACAGGTGACGTAAAAAAGATAGAGGGATTCGAAAAAGGCTTTAAGGTAGTTCTGGAAAAAAGGGCTTACTCATCATTGTCTGTGATTATCGCAACCGGCGCCAGGCCTAAAAAGATCAATATCCCAGGAGAAGAAAGACTTACTGGCAGGGGAGTATCGTATTGCGCCACGTGCGACGGCGCGCTTTATAAAGATAAAAACGTGGCAGTACTCGGCGGGGGCAATAGCGCGGTAGAAGAGACGCTTTTCCTGACAAGATTCGCAAAGAAGGTAAGTTTGATACATCGCAGAGATCGCTTGCGCGCGACAAAGATCCTGCAGGAACAGGCAGCCGCCAATAACAAAATAGAATTTATATTGGAATCAAAACCCGTGGAGATTAAAGGCCAAGATAAAGTTACGGGTGTAATACTGGAAAATATAAAAACAGGTAAGAAGACAGATCAGGCATGCGACGGTGTGTTTATCTTTGTGGGTTATGAGCCTAATACCGCTATTTTTAAAGATGTGTTAGACCTCAATGATAAAGGGTGTATACTCGCAGACCCTGATATGAGTACCTCCCAAAAAGGCATATTTGCCTGCGGGGACTGCACGCAAAAACTTCTCAGGCAGGTTATCACGGCCTGCGGCGATGGAGCCACAGCTGCCTTTTCAGCCCAGCAATATGTAGAGGAGTTGAAGGGGATTGCCTATAAATAAAAAAGGCGTAATATGGCAAAAGACCCTATATGCGGAATGGATGTTAATCAATCCACTGGCATAAAGCTGGTGAAAGGTGGGATAGCCTATTATTTTTGCAGTAAACATTGCGCTGAAAAATTTGCGAAAGAAAATAAAATAGCTGATAGCGAGCTAAATACCTGCCTTGTCTTAACAAAAACTAAATGGTATAAGAATAAAGCGATCCTGGTAACAGGCAGCCTGGTCCTGCTTTGCGCGTTGTCATACGCCCTACCGTTTTTAGAGCCTTTCAGAAAATCTCTATACATGTATCTCGGAAGAATCTGGTGGGCTGTCTTGATAGGCTTCGCATTAGGAGGCGTGATAGATCATTTTGTCCCGAGAGAATATATTACAGTCATACTTGCAAAGCCCAAAAGGCGCACTATATTTTATTCAGTTATTCTGGGGTTTTTCATGAGCGCCTGTAGTCACGGGATACTCGCCCTCTCCATCCAGCTACATAAAAAAGGCGCGTCGAATCCTGCAGTGGTAGCATTCTTATTAGCGAGCCCATGGGCGAATCTCCCTCTTACTATAATGCTCTTAGCTTTCTTCGGGCCCAAGGCGCTCTTTATTATATTCGGCGCGATAATCATTGCTATAACCACAGGACTTATATACCAGGTATTAGAATCAAAGGGCATGATCGAGACCAATAAGAATACTCAAGCGGTGCATGGAGAATTTTCAATAACAGGAGATTTAAAAAAAAGGATTTCTTCTTACAGGGTTTCCGGCAGGCAATTGAGGAAAGACATTAAAGGCGTGTTCTCAGGCACGCTATCTCTTGCGAATATGGTATTATGGTGGATATTAATAGGCATGGGTCTTGCAAGTCTCGTGGCCGCATATGTGCCGCAGAATATCTTTCAGCACTATATGGGCCCTACTTTTGTCGGGATGTTAGTGACTCTGGTAATAGCCACTATAATGGAGGTGTGTTCTGAGGGTACGGCGCCCCTTGCCTTTGAGATATACAGACAGACAGGCGCGTTTGGCAATGCCTTTGTATTCTTAATGGCAGGGGTTGTGACGGATTACACAGAAATCGGTCTTTTGTACTTTAATGTCGGCAAGCGGGTCGCCATATGGCTGCCGATAATAGCTGTTCCACAGGTAATAGCCCTGGGATTATTAGCCAACAGTATCTTCTAAAAAACCCTTGACAGAATAATATAATAATACTAAAATAGTATTATTAAGGGAGAACATGGCATGGGAAAGAAAATGATTTACATGGACCATAATGCTACTACGCCGCTACATACTAAGGTCAAAAAGGCCATGGCTGAGGCAATGGACTTATTCGGGAACGCTTCAAGTTTTCACGAATTTGGCAGATGCGCGAGGGCAGAGATCGAAAAGGCGCGCGAAAATATTGCCTCTTTTATAGGCGCAGGCGCGGAAGAGATAATATTTGTAGGCAGCGGGTCAGAAGCTAACAATACCATACTCAATATCTTTTCGTGCAGCTGCCAGTCTTCCTGCGGGGCGGACGCTCATAAAAGAGAGATAGTGACGTCTTCCATTGAGCATCCGTGCGTCCGCGAGACATCGAAATGCCTTAACGAGAGAGGTACGCCCGTCAAATTTATTTCTGTGGACAGGTTCGGGAAAATAGACGCCGAGCAGGCTGAGGAGAGTATTACTGATAAGACAGGCCTTGTTTCAATAATTATGGCGAATAATGAAATAGGAACTATCCTGGATGTTAAAAAGATCGCGTGCTTAGCTCATAAGCGCGGAGCTTACTTTCATACGGACGCCGTACAGGCCGTCGGCAAAATCCCGGTTAATGTGGATGATCTAAATGTCGATTTCTTATCTTTTTCCGGGCACAAGATATACGGCCCTAAGGGCATAGGGGTTATATATGTAAGAAAAGGCACTCCTTTCTGCCCGCTTATCAGGGGCGGACACCAGGAAAGAGGCAGGAGGGCCGGTACGGAGAATACGCTGGGTATTATTGGTTTGAGCAAGGCAATTGATATGCGCAGGATAGAGATGGAAGATGAGGAAAAAAGATTATTGCAGCTGAAGGCCAGGCTAAGACAAGGTATAGAAAAAAATATTCCTGATATTCAATTCAACGGCCATCCTGCTGACTGTCTGGCAGGCACATTGAACGTATCGTTTGATGGCGCAGAGGGCGAAGCGATTTTACTGTACCTGGATCTAGAAGGCATAGCTGTTTCAACAGGCTCTGCCTGCGCTTCAGGTTCCCTGGACCCTTCACATGTCTTGTTGGCCACAGGTCTTCCTGCTGAAAAAGCGCATGGCTCCATCAGGATAAGCATGGGCCGTGATAATACAGAAGGCGAAGTTGATTACGTGGTTGAAAAATTGATAGGTATTATAGAGAGAGTCAGGAAGATGTCTACAGCCTACAGGGAGAAGAAATGACAGATTGGGTATATACCGATAAAGTAAAAGACCATTTTCAGAATCCGAGAAACATTCTCGCGGAGGAAAGCTCTTTCAAAGAAGACGGCAAAGGCATGGTAGGCAATATTAAATGCGGAGATCAGATGCTCATGCTAATAAAAGTGGATAAGGAAAAGGGCGTGATTAAAGACTGCAAGTGGAAGACCTATGGTTGTGCAAGTGCCATAGCGTCTACTTCGGTTCTTTCAGAAATGGTTAAAGGTATGAAGCTCGAAGACGCGTATAATCTGTCACCCAAAGATGTCACAAAGGCGCTGGGCGCTCTGCCGGAACACAAGATTCACTGCTCTGTCCTTGGAGACAAAGCCTTGCGCGCCGCCATAGATGATTATTACCGGCGTAACGAGATGACGGATAAGATTAAAAAAGAAAAGGCCCGCACCATATGCCAGTGTATGAATGTTACTGATAAGGAAATAGAGCATGCTGTCCTTGAAGGCGCGAGGACATATTTAGAAGTACAGGAAAGGACAAAGGCAGGTACTGTGTGCGGCCAGTGCAAGGAAGAAACCATAAGATTGCTCGAACAATATAAACAAAAACACTTCACTAATCCAGCTTAGCTTAACTTGACGATTCTTACAATGTAAGTTTTGTCAAGTTAAGGAGGAGGCAATATGGAACGTAAGAATGCTATTACAATGAAGGGGAATCCGTTAACATTGTTAGGTGAATCAATAAAAGTCGGGCAAGAGGCAAAGAACTTTAAGGCCCTGGACCAGGGGTTGAAAGAAGTGTCGCTCGATAGCTTCAAAGGCAAGATCAAGCTTATTGCCTCTGTGCCATCACTTGATACGCCTGTGTGCGATACAGAGATAAAGCGTTTCAATGACGAGGCGGCAAAGCTGTCCAAGGACCTGGTAATAATCTTCATTTCAATGGACCTTCCTTTTGCGCAGAAAAGATTCTGCCAGATGAACAGCATAAATAAGGTAAAGACCCTGTCTGACCACAGGGATGCGGATTTCGGCATGAAATACGGTGTATTAATAAAGGAACTGAGGCTTCTTGCAAGAGCGCTTTTCATAATAGATAGAAGTGATATAATAAGATATGTGCAGCTGGTCCCGGAATTATCATCTCCTCCTGATTATGACGCGACAATAGTTGAATTAAAGAAAATAACAGCGTAAATAGGAAGGCAAAAAATAGAAAAGAGTGAGTTATGATTAATAAAAAGATGACAGATAGTATCAATGAGCAGATCAATAAAGAGATATACTCCGGGTACCTGTATCTTTCCATGGCGGCCTATTCAGCTTCCATCGGACTGAATGGCGTCGCGAATTGGTTCAGGGTGCAGTTGCAGGAGGAGATGGCTCACGCGCAGAAGTTCTATGACTATGTGATACAGCAGGGCGGCAGGGTGGCCTTGAAGGCGATTGACGAGCCGCCAAAAGACTTTAAAGACGCAAGGGATTTATTCCAGAAGACTCTGGAGCACGAGCAGATGGTCACAAAGAGAATCAATAATCTCGTGACCCTCGCAAAAGAAGAAAATGACCACGCCACAGAGACAATGTTACAGTGGTTTGTGACAGAACAGGTAGAAGAAGAGGCAAACCCGACCGAGATTTTACAGAAACTTGATTTAATAGGTAAAGACGGGAATGGGTTTTTGATGATAGATTCTCAGCTTGCAGCAAGGGTCTTTGTTCCTCTGCAATCAGGAGCCTGATTATGAAATCGTTAAACGAAGACCTGATCAGATTTTTTCACAAGCAGCATTATACTATAATAACGACCATTGACGAAAACGGATTCCCGCATAATTCCTGTAAGGGCATAGTGGAGATAGATAAGGAGGGTAAGGTGTATCTCCTTGACCTGTACAGGGAAAGGACTTACGCGAATCTTCAGAAAAATCCAAATATCAGCATTACGGCTGTCGATGAGCACAAATTTATGGGTTATTCGCTAAAGGGCAAGGCAAATCTTGTAAAAAGGGAAAAGGTAGAATCCCGAATAATGAAGCTCTGGGAAGATAAGATTACTAAACGCGTCTCGCATCGTTTGATAAAGAATATCAAGGGTGAAAAAGGACACCCTCGGCATCCTGAGGCGCTTCTACCGAAACCCGAATACCTTATAGAAGTAGATGTAGATGAAATAATAGACCTCACTCCCCATCATATAAGACAGGGTTCATAATATGGGTACATTAGACCTGATCATAATAGGGGCCGGCCCTGCTGGCATAACAGCGGCGGTGTATGCCGCGCGTAAAAAAATGCAATTCCTGGTTATCACAAAGGACATAGGAGGCCAGACCGCCTGGAGTGGCGATATAGAAAATTATACCGGCTATCAATTTATAACAGGCCCTGAGCTAGTAGCTAAATTCGAAGAACACATGAAAAGATATAGCATACCCTTAAAAGAAAATGAGAACGCTGTAGAGTTGGAGAAAAAAGATAACCTGATATATGTTAAGACTGATAAAGGAGAGTATAAGGCAAAGACAGCTATAGTTTCTTCAGGTAAGCGCTCAAAGGAACTTGGTGTGCCCGGAGAAAAAGAATATAAAAACAAAGGCCTCACATACTGCGCCACTTGCGATGGACCGTTATTTTCAGGCAAGGATGTTGCTGTGATAGGCGGCGGAAATTCAGCCCTTGACGCTGCTATCCAGCTCATGAATATAGCGAATAAGGTCTATTTGGTTAACATCTCTCCCGAAGTAACAGGCGATCCTGTAATGAGAGAGAAGGTAGAAGGCAATAATAAGGTTATGATCATGAACAAGACCAAAGTAACTTCTGTCCAGGGCAATAAAATGGTAACAGGCATTAAGGTAAAAGAAAACGAAAAAGAGAAAATATTACCTGTCCAGGGTGTTTTTGTAGAGATAGGGCTTATACCAAATTCTGATTTTGTAAAAGGTGTTGAAAAGAATGACCGCGGTGAAATAAAAGTGGATAATTATAACAGGACCAATGTCCCTGGTATATTTGCGGCAGGAGATGTTACAGACGTCCCTGAAAAACAGATTATCATTGCTGCCGGCGAGGGCGCCAAGGCAATGCTGGGGGTATTCAGGCACATATCGAGGTTAAAATGAAGATTTCTTCCGTAAAAGTCCAGTTGAGTATATTTCTCGCAGTATTCGGTTTATACCTCTCTTTTCTGGGCAGGGATTTTTTGCTGCTCAAAGGCATAGTGCTTGCTCTTTTATTTACAGTATCGACTGACACCCTCATCAGTTATATTAAAAATAAAAAATTGGTTATAACTGAGAGTTCGCTTGTCTCAGGGCTTATCATAGGTTATGTCCTCTCGAGCGATCTGGAGTGGTGGGTTATAGGGCTTGCCGGCGTACTGGCGATTGCTTCAAAGCACTTTATTAGATTCCGCGAGAGACACATATTCAATCCCGCGGCACTGGGCATTTTTTTAACGACCTTATCATTAGCTGTTTTCACTCAATGGAAGGCCGCCTATACATGGTATATAATTGTGCCCGCAGGGGTGTATTTTACGTTGAAGATAAGAAAATTTGACATAGTCCTGAGCTATTTTGTTGTCTCTGTGATTTTATACGGCATTCAGGCTATGATGCACGGCGCGTCTCTTATAAATATACTCGGTTATCTGAATTATTTCTTTATTTTCATCATGCTGATAGAGCCTAGGACAACGCCTTTCAGTCGGACAGGAAAAATATTATTTGGAGCGGGCGTAGCGTCTCTTACGTTCCTTTTTTACGAGAGAAGCGTCAGGCTAGAGGTAGAGCTAGCGGCATTATTGTGCTTCAACATCTTAAACATGTT
>JAHIYJ010000098.1 GCA_018814825.1 Candidatus Omnitrophota bacterium | reverse complement strand
TCGCTCCCTTTTCCAATGATCCCGAAATATCACGGGCTATGTCTATAATCTTTAAGACAGGCGTGCATAAGATCACGAGATCCGCTCCTTGAACGGCCTTTGCCGCGTCAAGCGTAACCCTGTCTGCAACGCCCATGGACAAGGCCCTTACAACAGTACTGCGCCTCCTGGACACACCTATGACCTCTTTTGCCAGGCGCTGTTTTTTGATCGCCAGGCCAAGCGAACCACCGATGAGACCAAGTCCGATTATGGTTACACGATTAAATAACTTCATTTCAGCCTAGAGCCTTCAGCCTAGAGCCTTCAGCCGCTAACAGCTGAAAACTGATAACTGAAAGCTTTTTTTACAATTCTCTCCCGACTGCCTCTGCTACCAAAGCTAATTCTTTCATCATCGCGTCAAATTTCTCCGGCAATAATGACTGGGCCCCGTCCGAATACGCCTCTTCCGGGTTCGGATGTACCTCTACTATCAATCCGTCCGCGCCTGCGGCTATGGCGGCCCTAGACATAGCCCCGACCAGGTCCCATTTGCCCGTGCCATGACTCGGATCAACAATAACAGGAAGATGGCTGAGGTTCTTAATTAACGGGACAGCGTTTAAGTCCAGAGTAAACCTTGTAGAATCCTCAAATGTTCTTATGCCGCGTTCGCAGAGAACACAGTTAAAATTACCGTTTGAAAGAACATATTCGGCTGACATCAAAAATTCTTTTACAGTGGAAGATATGCCTCTTTTTAACAGTACGGGCTTTTTAGAAAGGCCCACCTCTTTTAAGAGATTAAAGTTCTGCATGTTTCTAGCCCCGACCTGCAGCATATCCGCGTATTTTTCAACAAGCGCAATGTCCCTTGTGTCCATGACCTCTGTCACTATCTTCAGGCCCGTATCTTTTTTTACCTCATTTAAATATCTCAGGCCTTCTTCGCCAAGTCCCTGAAAACTGTAAGGCGAAGTCCTTGGTTTAAAAGCCCCTCCACGCAAAATAAGCGCGCCCGAAGCCTTAACCGCTCTGCCTATTTTCCTAAGTCCTTCCAGATTTTCCACGGAGCATGGCCCTGCTATCACGACTATTTTTTTCCCGCCTATCTTCACACCATCCGTATCCACAACGCTATTCTCTTTCTTGAATTCCTTGGATACGAGCTTGTAGGGCTTGAGAATAGGCATTACCTTTTCGACTCCGGGATACGCCTCAAGCGGTTGGACACGGAGCAGGTCTTCTTCGCCTATAACCCCTATAATGGTGCGCTCGATGCCCTGAGAGATCATTGATTTTAACCCGAGTTTTTTAACTTTTTCTACTATATGGTCGATCTGTTTTTTTGTCGCGTCCGGACGGAGAACTATTATCATAAAAAAATCTCCTTATAGCCATCAACTTCCTGTTTTCAGCTGTCAGCCGCTGAAGGCTGAAAGCTGATGGCTGAAACCTGCTATGTGATTATTTTCTTTAACTCCTTTATGAACCTCTTATTCTCTTTTTCCTTCCCCACCGTGACTCGGATAAAATTATCCAACCCCCAGGCATTCATGTCTCTCACTATCACTCCCTGTTTCATGAGCTTTTTGCAGATCTTACTAGCGTCTTTTCCGGCCTCAAATAACACAAAATTGGTAACACTGGGTATATAGCGCAAACCAAGATTACCCAGCTCCCCGTATAAAAACCTCCTGCCCTCGTGGGTCTTCTTTTTTATATTTGCCAGGAATTTTTTATCCTTTAAGGCAGCTACCGAAGCCGCCTGAGCAAGGGAGTTTATGTTGAACGGCTCTCTTACAGCTTCCATATATTTTATTATCGCGGCATTTGATACCCCGTAGCCAATCCTCAGGCCAGCCAGCCCGTATGATTTTGAAAAGGTCCTGGTCACTATAACGTTTTTCCTGGATATATAATTAAGGCCATCAGGATAGTCTCTTTCCTGCACATAATCAAAATAGGCCTCATCTATGAAAACTACCAAATCCTCAGGCAACCCTTTCAGGAATTCCTCAAGCTCATTCTTGGTGACATAGGTGCCGTTGGGATTGTCGGGGTTCGCTATAAAAACTATTTTTGTATTTTTCGTAATGGCCTTTTTCATGGCCCTCAAGTCGTATTTAAAATACCTGGTAGGCACAATTTTGATCTTCGCTCCCTGTATCCGCGAGGCTATCTCATATATTAAAAACGTCGGGGACGTGACTACTACTTCATCCCCTTCCTCTACAAAGGCGCGCAGCGCCAGGAGGATCAATTCATCAGAACCGTTCCCAAAAACTAGCTGGTCAGGCCTTACTTTTATTTTTTTAGACAGGGCCTGGCGCAGGTAAAAACAGCTTGACTCAGGATATCTGTTTACCTCATACAGGTGTTTTTTTATAGCTGCTACCGCCTTTGGCGAAGGCCCGAACGGGTTTTCGTTAGAGGCAAGCTTTATCACATCCCTTAACCCAAGCTCCCTTTTAACCTCTTCTATGGGTTTACCGGGCTGGTATGGTTTTATGTTTTGTATGGATTTACGTGGCAACATATTATAACGCGACAGGGTATGACCCTAATATCTTAAAATACAAGCACTGTTTTTCGAGTTCCTTTAAGGCCTTTTTTACTTTCGCATCTCTGTAATGTCCCAGCATATCGACGAAAAAGTAGTATTCCCATGACTTTTTCTTAGAAGGCCTGGATTCTATCTTCGTAAGATTCACCTTATTTTTCTTGAAAGGTGAAAGCATGTCATGAAGCGCTCCTATCCTGTCCCTTCCCGTAGAAAACATTATAGAGGTCTTGTCCTTTTTTGTGGGTGCCGGGATATGCTGGCCAATGACAAGAAAACGCGTTACATTGCTGGTGCTGTCTTCTATGTCCCTGGCAAGCATCTTGAGTTTATATTTTTTCGCCGCCAGGATATTAGCTATGGCGCACGAACCTTTTTCTTTTGACGCGATCTCAGCGGCCCTGCTTGTAGTTGAAACCTCTATGAGCTCTACCCCGCGCAACTGCGTATCCAGCCACCCTCTGCATTGGCCGAATACGTTCGGATTCGAATAGACCCTCTTAACGGACTTAATGTCACACTTGCCCATGAGATTATGCGATATATCAAGCAAAATCCCAGAACATATCTTGAGGTCTGAATTGATGAACATGTCAAGGGTATGACTCACGGCACCCTCTGTGGAATTTTCGACCGGGACTACTCCATAATCCGCCCGCAAGACCTC
>JAHIYJ010000097.1 GCA_018814825.1 Candidatus Omnitrophota bacterium | reverse complement strand
GCAGTACGAAAGGCATCATGGCATACAACGCTGGCTTCAGGACCTGAATCGTGTTTATAAAAACGAACCAGCGCTTTATGAAATGGATTTTGAAAATTCAGGGTTTCGGTGGATAGACGCTAGTGACTGGGAACAAAGCGTGGTAAGCTTTATAAGGCGCGGTAAGACAGCAAGAGAGTCTATGCTTGTAGTATGCAATCTTACGCCTGTGCCCAGGTGCAATTACAGGGTCGGCGTGCCTTCCAGCGGTTTCTGGAAAGAGATATTAAACAGCGATTCAAAGGAATACTGGGGCTCGGGCCATGGCAATTTCGGAGGCGTAGAAAGCACCCCTATTCCTATACACGGCATGCGTAATTCTATATCATTGACACTGCCGCCGCTTGGTATCATTATTTTGAAAGGTTGATCCTTAAATGAAGATCGGAGCGCATTATCTCGGGAATTCGAGATGTGAGTTTATAGTATGGGCCCCGCCCGCCAGTGGGATGCAGCTCAGGATTATCTCTCCCCAAGAATGCCTTATTCCGATGGAAAAGATAGAGCGCGGCTACTGGCGCGTTGTTGCCGAAGATATAATGCCGGGCGCGCGTTATTTCTATAAAATTGACGGCTCTGCCTCAAGACCTGACCCGACCTCTTTCTACCAGCCTAATGGAGTCCATGCTTCTTCCGAAGTTATAGACCACTCGGCCTTCGCCTGGAGCGACGATAGATGGCGGGGGACCCCTCTCGAGAAAATGATAATCTATGAGATGCACATAGGGACTTTTACCCGGCAAGGCGATTTTGGCTGGGCTGTTAAAAGGCTTGATGAATTGAGAGAACTGGGCGTTAACGCGATCGAGGTCATGCCGGTATCTCAGTTTCCCGGCGAAAGAAACTGGGGGTATGACGGCGCGTACCCTTTTTCGGTGCAGAATTCTTATGGCGGGCCGGAAGGCTTTAAACGATTTATAAACGCCTGCCACGAAAAAGAGATGGCCGTAATACTCGACGTGGTTTATAACCACCTGGGACCTGAGGGAAATTATCTCAGGGAGTTCGGCCCTTATTTTACCGATAAGTATATGACTCCGTGGGGCAAGGCCGTTAATTTTGACGACGCCTACAGCAGTGAAGTAAGAAATTTTTTTGTCCAGAACAGTCTTTACTGGCTGGAGTATTACCATGTCGACGCCTTAAGGCTCGACGCGGTTCACAGTATCCATGATATGAGCCCCCGCCACATTCTCTCCGAACTGAGCGATGAGGTAGAGGCGTTTTCGAAAAAGAGGGGGAGAAAATTATATCTCATGGCTGAAAGCGACCTTAACGACACGAAGATTATCAACAAAAAAGAGCTTGGCGGTTACACGATAGGCGCTCAGTGGTGCGATGATTTTCACCACTCCATTCACGCCGCGCTTACGGGTGAGAAAACGGGATATTACGCGGATTTTGGAGATACGGGTCATATCGCGAAGTCATTAAATGAAGGATTTGTGTATTCGGGCGGATACTCCTCTTTCCGCAAAAAGCGGCACGGCAGTTCATCGCGGGAGCTTCCGGCGAATAAATTTATAGTATTCATCCAGAACCATGATCAGGTAGGGAACAGGGCATTCGGGGAAAGGTTGTCGACGCTCATTTCCTTCGAGGCATTGAAACTGGCAGCCGCGGCATTATTTTTATCCCCTTATATCCCCTTGATTTTTATGGGAGAGGAATACGCGGAAGACGCACCTTTCTTATATTTCACGAGCCACGGGGATCCTGACTTAATAAGGGCCATGCGGGAAGGCCGCAAGAAGGAATTTGAGTCATTCGGTTGGAAGAAAGAACCTCCTGATCCCCAGAAAGAGGCCACGTTCCTTGATTCAAAGCTTAAATGGGAGAAGAGACGCGAAGGTAGACATAAGGTAGCGCTTGATTTTTACAAAGAACTTATAAGACTAAGAAAGGACATCCCCGCGCTCTCGGAGCCGGATAAGAAAAATATTCGCGTTACGCACATGGAAGACAGAAAGATAATCACGATAGAGAGAGGTTTTGGGCTGGGCGGTGTTTTAGGAATATTGAATTTTAATAAGAGCGACTCTTTTCTTGAACTCGATGATTTTGACAGAGAGGCTGTAATGCTTCTGGATAGTTCTGACGTCCGGTGGATGGGGCCGGGACAGGTATCTCCTGAAAAAATAACAAAAGGGTCAAAGGTCGCGTTAAGGCCAGTAAGTTTTGTCTTATATAAAATGGAGGGATGAAAATTGAGCAAAAACATCTGTATCCACGCGCATTTTTACCAGCCGCCCAGAGAAAACGCCTGGCTTGAAGAGGTAGAACCTCAGGATTCCGCGTACCCTTATCACGACTGGAACCAGAGGGTATCAGCGGAGTGTTATGGGCCTAACGCGAGATCAAGAATACTGGATTCTGAAAAGATGATAGTTGACATCGTGAACAACTATTCCAGGATAAGCTTTAATTTTGGGCCCACGCTTTTATCCTGGCTGAAGAGGAAAGAACCTGATATCTATAACGCGATAATAGAGGCGGATAATATAAGCAGGAATAATTTTTCGGGGCACGGTTCGGCCATCGCGCAATGTTACAATCACATGATAATGCCGCTTGCCTCGAGCCGCGACAAACGGACACAGATATTGTGGGGTATCAGGGATTTTGAGAGTCATTTCAGGAGGATGCCTGAAGGAATGTGGCTTCCCGAAACAGCCGTTGACTTGGAAAGCCTTGATATAATGGCCGAACAGGGAATAAAATTTACCATACTCGCGCCTTCCCAGGGAGCAAAGACCCGCAGGCTGGGCGAGAGCGAATGGAAAGAAGCCAATGGTTCAAAGATAGACCCCAAGACTCCTTATCTCTGCATGCTTCCCTCAGGAAGATCTATAGCCATATTTTTTTATGACGGCCCCATATCGCACGATGTCGCGTTCGGCGATCTTTTAAAAAACGGGGAGAATTTCGCCAAGCGCCTTAATAGCGCATTTATAGATTCCCAGAAACCGCAGCTCGTGCACATAGCTTCTGACGGAGAGACATACGGCCACCATCATCGTTTCGGGGATATGGCCCTGGGGTTCTGCCTCCATTATATAGAATCAAACAAACTCGCGGACATCACCATATACGGGGAGTTTCTCGAGAAATCCCCTCCTAAACATGAAGTGATGCTGTTCGAGAACTCATCCTGGAGCTGTGTTCACGGGGTCGAACGCTGGAAGAATAACTGTGGCTGTAATTCAGGCACTCATCCCAGATGGAACCAGGAATGGCGCTCACCTCTGCGCGGGGCCCTTGATTGGCTGCGGGACAACCTGTCGCGCATGTATGAAAAAGAGATGTCAGTATACGTCCATGACGTGTGGAAGGCGAGAGATGAGTATATCGACGTAGTGCTGGACAGGTCAAAGGAGCGCGTTGAGAAATTTTTATTAAGTTACGCTACAAGGGATTTGTCGGCCGAAGAAAAGGTAAGGTTCCTCAAGTTGCTTGAGATGCAGCGCCACGCCATGTTAATGTACACAAGCTGCGGCTGGTTTTTTGATGAGATCTCAGGCATAGAGACTGTGCAGATCCTGCAGTACGTGGCCAGGGCCATACAGCTGGCTGAAGATTTAAGTGACATGTCCCTGGAGAGAGCGTTTGTTAATCTGCTTGAAAGGGCGCCGAGCAATGTGGCCAGGCTGAAAAACGGCTCTAATGTCTATAAGAATTATGTGAAGCCGGCAGTACTGGATCTGGCGAGGGTCGGAGGGCATTACGCCATATCATCCCTTTTTGAGCAGTATCCTGAGACCATAAAGATATACAGTTTTACGGCCCAGAGCCAGATGTATGACAGGCTGGGCGTGGGCAAACAGAAATTGGCCATAGGAAAGGCGCATATATTCTCTGATATAACATGGGAAGAGGATATAATAAGTTTCGTGGTCCTGCACCTGGGGGATCACAATATAGTCGGGGGAGTCCGCAAATACACAGGGGAAGAGGCGTTCATAAGGATGTATAAAAAGATAAAGGATATGTTTATCAGGAGCGATACATCAGGCACCATACGTTTGATAGAGAAGCATTTTGTCGAGCATCACTGTTCGCTATGGCACTTGTTCAGGGATGAGCAGAGAAAGATACTTAATCAGATACTCGATTCTGCCCTCAAGGAAGTTGACGCCTCCCTTCACCAGATAAACGAACGCCACTATCCTATAGTGCAGGCGCTGAGACAATTGCACGTCCCGTTGCCAAAGGTCTTTGCCGTCACAGTGGAGTTGATGCTCAATACGGATCTTATACATACCCTGGAAAACGAGGGACTGGACCTCGAAAAACTTGGTAAACTGGTGGATGAGGTCAAAAAATCAGAGTTTGATCTGGATAAGACTACGCTCAGCTTTGTCGCGGCTAACAAGATAAACAGTCTCATGGAAAAATTTTCAAGGGCCCCTGAAGACGCTACCTTGATCGAGGAACTTGTAAATGTATTCAGTACTCTCAGTCCGCTGGCACTCACTATTAATTTCTGGAAGGCTCAGAATTTATTCTTTTCAATAGGCAAGAAGCTTTACCGGGATATGAAAGAGCGTTCGGACAGAGGCGAGGAATCAGCCGCGAACTGGATAATGTATTTTAACGACCTCAGCCAATATCTTAAAATCAAAATCACCTGATGAGAATCCCTTTAGCTACATACAGAATACAATTCAACCCTTCTTTTACCTTTGCCTCAGCTAAGGCAGTGGTTTCCTATCTCGCGGACCTTGGCATATCAACCCTTTACGCCTCTCCAGTATTCGAAGCCAGGAAAGGCAGTTCTCATGGCTACGACATCGTGGATCATGCGCGGCTCAACCCTGAATTAGGTACGCAAGGTGACTTTGAGTCTCTGATATCAGACCTTAAAGGCCGTGGAATGTGGTGGCTTCAGGATATTGTACCGAATCACATGGCGTATGACAGCCAGAACCGCATATTAATGGACGTGCTGGAAAACGGTGAGAGGTCCAGGTATTTTAATTTTTTTGACATAGACTGGTCCCATCCATACGAAGACCTAAAAGGCAGGCTCCTTGCCCCGTTCCTTGGAGAATTTTACTCTGAAGCCCTTGAAAAAGGTGAGATACGGCTGAAATATGACGAGAAAGGGCTTTTTATAAGTTACTATAATATGCGTTTTCCGCTTAAATTGAGTTCTTATAAACAGGTGTTCATGTATGATATAGAATCTTCTGAGGAAAGACTCGGCAAGAGCAATCCGAATTTGATAAAACTCCTAGGTATCCTGCATCTTTTTGAGAACATTTCAGACGACAAGGTCGCTGATACGCGATATGACCAGATAGCTCACGCTAAGGCCATGCTCCGGTTTCTTTATAAGGACGCGGCTGAGATAAGGCAAATCATGGACAGGAGCCTTGAGCTCTTAAACGGAAAAGAAAATGACCCCGGAAGCTTTGATAATCTTGACAGGCTTCTTTCGGAACAGCCTTTCAGGTTGTCGTTCTGGAAAGTCGCCACGGAAGAGATAAATTACAGGAGATTTTTTAATATAAACGCCCTTATATCATTAAAAGTCGAGCGGGAAGAGGTCTTTGATCATACGCACGGTTTAATATCGAGGCTGATCAGGGAAGAAAAAATCCACGGCCTGAGGGTTGACCACATAGACGGACTCTTTGACCCCGCAGGCTATCTTGAAAAACTCAGGGCCCTTACGGGCCCGGTGTACACTGTGGTCGAGAAGATACTCGCCATGGATAAGCGGGAAGAATTACCTGATTCCTGGCCTATCCAGGGCACGACAGGTTATGATTTCCTGAATCAGGTGAACGGAGTTTTCTGCAAGAGCGTTTCGGAGAATGATTTTATCAAGATATATTACAGGTTTACGGGCCTGCACCCAGTTTTTGAGGAACTGACTTCGGAAAAGAAAAGGCTCATAATAGGAAAACATATGGCGGGGACCATAGATAACCTCGCCAGGACGATGAAATGCATCACGGCCAGCGATAGATACGGGAAAGACATAACTCTATATGGGCTGAAGAGGGCATTGGTCGAGGTACTGGCGTTCTTTCAGGTTTACAGGACATACGCGGACAGCAAAAATTTCAGGGAACAGGACAGGTTGTATATAAAGCAGGCGGTCGACAAGGCAAGGGAAAAAAATCCAGGGCTTATCTATGAGTTTAATTTTATAGAAAACTTTTTTCTTTCTGATTCGGGCGACAGAGATTTTATCATGAGATTCCAGCAATTCACAGGGCCTCTTATGGCAAAGGGTTTTGAAGACACGGTATTGTATAGTTATAATAAACTGATTTCGCTTAACGAGGTCGGCGGCAACCCGTCCGTATTCGGCGTTGATATAAATGAGTTTCACGATTTCAATCAGAAAAGAGTATCCGCTTTTCCTCATTCTCTTAATGCCACCTCAACGCATGATGCCAAAAGAGGAGAGGATGTTAGGGCGAGGGTCAATGTTCTTTCCGAGATACCCGTGGAATGGCGGGATTGTCTCAGGTCATGGAGCAGGATCAACAGGCCGAAGAAAAAGGTAAAAGGAGATAAACGCATGCCGGACGCCAATGACGAATATTTCCTCTACCAGACATTGATAGGCGCGTTTCCTTTTGATGAAGGGGCGATCCGAGATTTTAAGGACCGGATTAAGGCTTATATGATCAAGGCCGTAAGGGAGGCCAAAGTGCATACGGCCTGGATAAAGCCTGATACCGAGTATGAGGACTCGTGCGCGGCCTTCGTGGAGAAAATACTAGATGCTTCCGACAGAAACAGATTTTTAAAAGAGTTTATTCCTTTTCAGAGAAAAGTGGCTTTCTATGGCGTGTTTAACTCGCTTTCACAGACGCTTATGAAGATGACTTCCCCCGGAGTCCCGGATTTTTACCAGGGATCGGAATTATGGGACCTGAACCTGGTGGATCCCGATAATCGCAAGAGTATCGATTTTAAGAAGAGGGTAATACTTCTCAATGAAATAAAGAATAAATCCGAAAATAATGCCAGGCTGCTTCTTATAGAAGAATTACTTGATAACCCGGCGAGCGGAGCCATAAAGTTATTTTTGATATACCGGACCCTTAAGCTCAGGAGGGAAAAACAGGATCTGTTTCAGAGCGGCGATTTTACACCTCTTGTTTGTGAAGGGCGATACAGAGACTCTATCGTGGCTTACGCCAGGAGATATGAAGGCTCGCGGGTTATTACTGTCGCGCCAAGGTTCCTGACCAGGCTGGTAAAAGAGGGGGAGCGCCCTCTGGGAGAGAAAATCTGGGGCGACACGTATATTTCGCTGCCTGATAACAGCCCTTCTATATGGAAGGATGCCATAACGGATAATATTATAAATTGCAGGGACAGAATCGCGGCGTCCGATATTTTTAAATATTTTCCGGCTGGTTTACTTATTAATAGCGAGGCATGATGAATACAAGAAAAAGCGGAATATTGATGCATATTACCTCACTGCCTTCCCCTTATGGCATAGGGGACATGGGTCCCTCCGCCTATAAATTCGTCGATTTTCTTAAACAGACAGGTCAGGCCTTCTGGCAGATACTGCCATTGAACGCGACCAGCCTGGAAAGTTACAATTCTCCTTATAACAGCTTTTCCGCCTTCGCGGGCAACACTCTCTTGATAAGCCCTGATATTCTCGTGGAGGAGGGCTTTTTGTCTGAAAACGACCTGAAACCAAAACCTGATTTTCCGGAAGAATATTGCGATTACATAGGAGCGGTCAAATATAAAGAGAGGCTATTTGACGCCGCTTATAGACATTTTAGAAAAGGTGTGGAGTTGAACTATTCTTATAAGAGTTTTTGTTAT
>JAHIYJ010000096.1 GCA_018814825.1 Candidatus Omnitrophota bacterium | reverse complement strand
TCTCCGGGCACCCACTCATTATCCAGCAATAGGCGAGGCTCCTCTTTTTTCTTTTCCGAACCGGCAAGATATTCCTTTACTGCTTGAGCCTCTTCGGCGCCCAGGAATTTAGAGTACGTCCTGACGAATCCTCTCGCGTAGAATACAGAGGAGATCTCGCTGAGCCTGTCTTCCTCCATGGCCCTTATGATTTTTTTAGGTATGCGTGTTTTTTCCGAGGCTTCTTCTATGGAAAGCTGTTTCTGTTCTCGCGCCTTTTTTAAGGTTTTCCCAAAAATCTCAGGCATTTTCCCCCTGCGGACCATGCTCGGTTTCAGCAGACTCTTCCTTGCTCGTATATTCGCTTACCAGTATCTCCCTGGTCTTACTGCCCCTGAAAGACCCTACTATACCCTCTTCTTCCATGGCGTCTATAAGACGGGCGGCCCTGGTATAGCCTAATCTCAGCCTCCGCTGCAGCATAGACACAGACGCCTGGCCTGTCTCAAGGACCATCTTTACGGCTTCGTCAAAAAACTCGTCTTTTTCAAACCCGCCTCTGCCGGATACGCTCTTTTTCTGTTTTTCAAGTATCTCGTCGTCATAAAGAGGCTCTCTCTGCTCTTTTATAACCTTCACGACCCGTTCTATCTCGGAATCCGTGAGAAGCGTACCCTGCGCCCTTATTGGCTTAGCGTTCCCTGGATCGAGGAACAGCATATCCCCTTTCCCGAGCAATTTATCAGCGCCGTTCATGTCAAGCACTGTCCTTGAATCCACCTTGGAGGCCACCTTAAAGGAAATCCTCGCTGGAAAATTAGCCTTTATTACCCCTGTCACTACGTCTACCGACGGCCTCTGAGTAGCGAGTATTATGTGGATACCCACCGCCCTGGAAAGCTGGGCCAACCGCGTAATGGCGTTTTCCACTTCCTGCTGCGCCACTATCATGAGATCGGCGAGCTCATCTATAATTACCACTATGTAGGGGAGCCTGTCATCTGACTTCAGGTTGAACGCGTCTATATTCCTGGTCGCGGCCTTCGCGAGCATTTTATATCTTTCTTCCATTTCATTAACCACCCATTCAAGCGCGCCAGAGGCTTTCTTTGAGTCAGTCACTACCGGGCACAGGAGATGCGGCAGGCCATTATATATGGCCAGTTCCACCATCTTAGGGTCAACCATGATAAATTTGAGCTCGTCAGGAGTGGCGTTAAAGATCATGCTCATTATCAATGAATTAACGCATACGGTCTTGCCCGAACCTGTAGTGCCAGCTATCAGAAGATGCGGCATATCCCCGAGATCCGCAACAACGCTTTTGCCGGAAATATCTTTACCCAGAGCTATGGTAAGCTTTGACTTAGCCGCCTTTTTCTGAAACTCGCTGGACTCCAGCACTTCTCTCAAGAACACCAGAGTGGAACTCTGGTTAGGCACTTCTATGCCTACCGCTGACTTACCGGGTATAGGAGCCACTATTCTCACGGTAGGAGCCTTCATGGTCAGCGCTATATCATCGCTCAACGCCGTAATCCTGTTAACCTTAATGCCAGGCGCGAGCTGAAGCTCATACCTGGTAATAACAGGTCCTTTGCTTATATTCACTACCTTGGTCTCTATCCCGAAGTCCCGCAGGGTATCCTCTAGCACGCCGGCGCTGGCCTCCAGGTCCTCGCCAAGCATCCTCTCTGATTCAGGCGGAGGCGTGTCAAGCTGGTCCAGGGTGGGCAATTTATAATCACCTATCACCCTCGGCTCAATCCTGACAGCCTTTTTAGGAACCGGTTTTTGTCTGGGCTTTGGTGTCGATAAGATTATTCTCGGCAGCTCTGGCTTTTCCTCTTTCTCAGATTTTCCCCTGCTCTCCGTTTTTTTCTCGCTCCTATCCGTTTTGTCCATTTTTAACGCGGGCCTGAGCCTTGGCCATGTCTCAGTCCTCTCTCTGTTTACAGGTGCCTTTTTCTGAAGCCTGGCCTTTCTCAAGGTCCCCAGCGCGTTCCACGTGCGTGCGAACAAAAATGAGACAAGCGGGACTATAAGAAAATCTGTCGCTACCAGTAGCGCCAGGATACCGAGCGTTATGGCTATTATATATCCACCCAGAGAACCAAAATACCCGAAAAGCACACGAGAGAGAACAAGGCCCAGAACCCCTCCCCTCTCCACCGCCAGGACAGAATCACCTGAGCCGGTCAGACTAAATAGCGCTGACGCCGAGCAGAATAAAAGCGATATCCCCAGGAACCTGAAAATAGGTTTCTGTTCCAACCTCTCTGCCAGTAAACCAACTCCCCATACAAAAAAAAGGACAGGAATCAGGAATCCGGCGTAACCCATGAGCTTAAAGATAAACCAAGTGCCGTAAGCCCCTGCCACTCCGACGTAGTTCCTTATATGAAGGTTTGGGGAAGATGTCTCGAACCTGATGTCATACGGAGAATAAGAGAGCATGGATGCCATGAAGAGCACGGCCAACCCGAACAATCCAAGAGAAAAAATAAGATCTTTTTTTTCTTTTTTCATAATAAAATCACTGTTACCAACCCCGCAGCTATACAATAAAAACCAAAAAAGTGCAGCTTGTCACTCTCAAGGCTCCTTAGTAATAATTTTAATGAAAAAACGCCGATTATGCAAGAGGTAAAAAAACCAAAGATATGATTCACTCCGAATCCCTCAAAACCGCCTTGCCTTATTTTAAACAAGAATGCCCCGATTATGGCGGGTATCGACAATAAAAAAGAGAACCTGGCCGCGTTCCGCGGCTCCACTCCAAGAAAAAGAGCCGTTGAGATGGTGGCGCCGCTCCTGGAAATACCTGGTATACTGGCCACTCCCTGGGCAATCCCTATTAAAAATGACTTAAAACCTGTGAGGCCGCTTGTGCCAAACCTTACAAAACTGCCTATAATAAGCCACGAGCCTGTCAGTATCAGCATGGCCCCTACCAGCCTGCTGTTCC
Source organism: Candidatus Omnitrophota bacterium (assembly GCA_018814825.1). Classification (GTDB taxonomy): domain Bacteria; phylum Omnitrophota; class Gorgyraeia; order Gorgyraeales; family Gorgyraeaceae; genus JAHIEN01. The sequence continues at coordinate 460 of JAHIYJ010000096.1, read as the reverse complement.
CAAACAACGCCTCAACGCCTTTGCCGAATATAAACACAAAGATCGCGGTGGCCGCTGTGGCTATAATGATAAAAAAACCTATCTTTTTCCTGATAGTAAAGATATCTATAATATCCCTCCAGAATACTATAAATACGGCGCTTAGGGTGCCCAGATGAAGAAATATGTTAAAGGTGAGCTGAGGTTCCTTAAGTCCGAAAAGTTTATGCAGGATTACGAGATGGCCCGAACTCGACACAGGTAAAAACTCTGTCAAACCCTGGACTATACCTGAGATTATTGCTTCTAAGAAACTCATTTTAGAGGTTGTCTGAAGTTGTCAAAGGTTGTCTGAAAGATTGCTGAAAAAGTCTATTTGTTCTCTATATCTGGTAGCCGCAACCTTTACCCCGTACCAAATCTTTGAAGTTGTAAAATTTGGTACGGGGTTTAGGTTGCGCAGTATCCCGCAGGCTAAAGC
>JAHIYJ010000100.1 GCA_018814825.1 Candidatus Omnitrophota bacterium | reverse complement strand
GGAGGTTGGGAATCCCATTGATAAGATTCAGATAAATTACCTAAAACTGGAATTCTGGTCAAGGCTTTTGAGAAAGGCCTGGATATTCGAGATAACAACCCCGAGATGCTGACCGAGGTCTTTTTAAAAACGAAAAAAAAGTAAAAAAATTCTCCCGCAGTGTGATTTTTTGGATTTCCTTTTGCCATTTGCAAGAGCGCTGTATGCACTCAGCAAGGGGGCTGAGGCGGTCACAGTACAGCGTAATGGAAACATGATACATCCCCCCCTTGATCAGCGCTCAAATGCCCGCCTCGTTAGGGTTTGATCGCCATTTCTACTAGCTATTTCAATATGTTATAGTGCCACTGCATTTGACATACCCCCCGCCATCTGCTACAGTCCCACACCATGGATTTGATCAAACGGGCCTCTCAACGAATTGCTGAACGACTCACCTGGTGCATCGCCCACAGGGACCAGGCCGGCATTACCAAAGACCTCGCTGAGGGCAAAGACATCTCCGAGGTCTATGGCCTTGGCGAAGCGGGGCTCTTCGATGAGTTCTTCTACTTCCTGGATCAGTTCGGCATCATGGATCTGTTCCTCGGCCTTGATCCCCACCACACCCAGCGCTCAAGCAATATCACGTTTCCTGCCGTCATCCTTATTTACGTGATGCGGATCGTGGCAGGCCTTGCCTTCTTCTGGCATATCCACCCTGTGATCCTCCGATCCCAACCCCTTATGAGGATCGTGGGCTTCAACGGCACACAGATACGGGAGGGCACCTCTCAGAGAGGGAAGAAGCCCTCCCCTGCTCCACCTCCCAATCAAAGCGCGGAGGGTCCAATCCGTGGCCCTCTCTGCCCTGATTCCATCGCCGCCTACATTCAGGCCATCTCCGCACACGCCCTGGAACGCTTCTTTAACCGGATTGTCTCCATCCTGGCTGCCAAGTCCTTCTTTCCCAAATGCATTGATGCACTTCTGGATTCATCAGAGATCCAGTCGACCGATCTCTGTGAAGGCTGCGGCAAGGTCAGCAAGGAGAAGGCCCCGCTGCTTCGTCATCGAAAAGGCCGTATCCGTAAAGTCGTGGAAACCGTCTTTGGTTTTAAGCTCTGGGTCATCTGGGACCCTGTGAGTCGTCTTCCTCTTGCCATCCGCTTTGCCACGATCGAGCACAGTGATCTGGACTTTGCCCGCGAAGTGGTCAGCCAAGCCGCAAGCAATCTCGCCCCCCATGCCACGATTGCATCTCTGGCCATTGACCGGGGTTTTACGGACGGCCCCTTTCTGTGGTGGCTTGCAGATACCATGGGGATCATCTTCTACATCCCTGCCAAGACCAATATGAACGTCTACAAAGATGCTCTTTCGCTGCTGGAGACGGGCATGGCGCAAACCAGAGAGAGAAAACGGACCATTGGGGCCGGGAAAAACAAGACCACCGTGATGGATCATTGGCATGTGGTGGGCATCGAGGGCCTTATCTCTGCCGGCTTTTATGGGGAGAAGGGCAGCGGGAGTCATGAAAATCGTTCCGACTTCACCCCAACCCTATCAACGCTGTCGTGGTCGTAGCCGACCCTTACAAGGTCAATAACTCCAATACCGACACCCTCGTTATCCTCACCAACGCCTCGGTACACAAACCCCTTAAGGTCTATGACGGCTATGATGCCAGAAGTGAGATAGAAAACACCGTGTTTCGGGAGGCCAAGCAGGCATGGTTCATTCAGCGTGCCCCCCGCAACAATGCCCCCGCCTTCCGCGCCCATGTTTATCTGACCATTATCACCATGGCCCTTACCACCGCCTTCCAAACCTGGATGGACCAGCAGGATAAACTTGAGCACGCAGGAAACGAGACCGGCATACGCAAGTTTCGCCAAAAGGTCAAACAGGAAAACGGCAACAAACTGATCATTTTTGATGAAGACCGCTATGCAATCTTTGACACCTATGAGGTCATTATCCTGTGTGGCCGAACCGTACTGATGCCCACGGGTGTCCCCCAAGCCATCTCCAAAAGGGATATACTGCTCAAGTACGGCGCCCTCCTGGAATAAGCTCTTTTGGCCATTCTTATTCCCTCTGACCCGGATCAGTCTCCAGGTTCTCGCCTGATCTTTCCTCTCTCTTTCCGCTTTTCCGAGCAAACGCCATGTTCCCCGCTTCCCCTCATATGACGATGTTCCTCTTTCGTTGCCCTCCCCTGATGTTCCCCTTGCACACAATCCTTGCCTCACCGTGGCTCCCTCTGAAGCCCTCTGGCAGCCATTCACACAAGGATCCCTCAATCACGGTTTCACTATCTCAAATATCCAGAGGGTCACATCACCAATTGCAAGTTTGAACCGAAGTGCTATAGTAATCTCTCGTTCCATCACGGTCTCTTTCT
>JAHIYJ010000095.1 GCA_018814825.1 Candidatus Omnitrophota bacterium | reverse complement strand
ATCTATATCCCCGGAAAGGTAATAAGAATAAACGCGGCCAAAAAGCCGGCCCCTCTCGAACACCTCTTTGCGCATATCTTATATACAAAAAAAAGCGCCAGGCCTGTCAATATTGAATTGACAGCTACAGGGACAAACGTGTAAGGCCCGGCAACAAGATATCCTAAAGTTACCAGTAACGTGTATAACGGCGGATAATAAGTATGCTCTATGAGAGAGTGGGTATACTGAAAATCTATTAGCTCACGATAAAAAGTAAAGCCTGCTAGTGCATTATAGCTAGGGAAAACTATATCCGTAAGCATTGTCCACAAGACACTACTTATAACCAGCAGACCCAGGAAGCATGTAAAAAAATATGACGCCATATTACTCTTTCCTGAATAATGCTCTCTCTTGGAAGTCATATCCATACCTTGGGGATCAATAATGCCAGTTTTTATGCCACGTCTGGAACATCACATACGTCCTTATTTTTTTCCTGTTTTCTTTTTTACCCGACAACTGTTCATCAAGCAGGTTATTTATATACCCGGGATCAAATATCCCCTGTCTATCTATATAATCTCTGTCAAAAAATTCCTTTATTGTGTTAAAAACTTTTTTGTCTTTCATCCATAATGAAAAGGGGATAGGAAAACCTTTTTTAGGACGGTGTAATATACTATAAGGAAGGATTCCTTTCATAATATTTTTTAGTAATTTTTTCTGATAAATCACACTGCGATCAAGCCCCCAGATAAATTCAGCAAGTTCATGATCCAGATACGGTACCCTGACTTCAAGAGATGAAAACATGCTGGCCCTGTCAGATTTGACAAGCAGGTCTTCAGAAAGATACGTAAAGATATCTATATACTGCAATTTTTTAAACTCTGATCCTGCACCTGCCTCTGACGCTATTATTGATATAAAGGCATCTTCTGACGTTTTGCCTGCCAACCTTCTCCTGAATTTCCCCGAGAAGAGATTCTCCAGTTCGCAAGATGTAAACGCGCCCATCCACTGCATATGCCTCGCCGTAGGATCTTGTTGGTACATACCTCTTGCAAACTGCTTTATCTTAAAATCCAGGCTGAAATAACCAAAAGACGCGGGCAACCTGTCTGCCAGATATTTCACAGCCCATTTTGCTCGCGGCAAATATCTATTAAGAAATCCGGCATATTGATGGGCCGGATAAGTAGGATATCCCATGAATAATTCATCAGCCCCCTCGCCTGAGAGGGCCACCTTTATAGAATTACGAGAGAACCTGGAAAGCGCATATGTCGGGAATATCGAAAGGTCTGCAAATGGCTCGTCCAGCATACTTGTAACATCATGAAAATCATTGATAAAATCCGATTTGGTATATTCGTAGCTGTGATGGCCTGTTCCAAAATGCCTTGAAACCATATATGCATATTTTGATTCATCGAATGATTTTTCCTCAAAGCCTATGGAAAAAGTAGAGAGCTTCTGCCTGGAACACTGTGTTGCCAGGGCGACTAATGTACTGGAGTCTATACCGCCGCTCAAAAAAACCCCCAATGGTACATCGCTTATAAGATGCTCTTTGACCGAACGCGCCAAAAGCTCGCTGAACTCCTCTCTTATTGAGCCGATTGAGCGCCTGTTGCCTCGCAAAGTCGTGTTATCCTTGAAATCCCAGTATCGCCGTATATCCGCCTCGCCGTCTTTATACAGGATATAATGAGCCGGCCTTAGCTTATGGATGTCTTTCCATATGGAATATGGTGAAGGGACATATTCTAAGGAAAAGTAAAGGCTCAAGGCGTCATTATCCAATTCTTTGCTAAAAAAAGGCAACCTTAGCAATGCCTTAGACTCTGAGGCAAAGGCAAAAGTTCCGTTCTTGTCAAAATAATACAATGGTTTTATCCCGAATCTATCGCGCGCCACTAAAAGGGTTTTCTTGTTCTTGTCCCATATGGCAAAAGAAAACATCCCTTTTATAAGATCAAAGAGTTTTTCGCCATATTCTTCATATAGATGCACCAGCACTTCAGTATCCGAATCAGTATAAAAATGGTGCCCTTTTTGAATAAGTGAATCCCTTAATGTTTGAAAATTATATATCTCGCCATTACATACAACTACTACAGTTTTATTTTCGTTATATATGGGCTGTGAACCTGTTTTTAAATCAATAATACTCAGTCTTCGCATGCCAAAAGAGATATTATCATCATGATATACGCCTTTTTCATCAGGGCCTCGATAATACAGGGAGTCCAGCATGCCCTCTACGTATTGATCTCGTTTGTCAGAAAAGGTTGTCTTTATCCCGCAAATACCGCACATATTATCTCTTTTTCAGCCATTTGTCGAAGAAGTTGCACGCTTCTTCCAGTGCCTCTGCAGGTAGGTCATGAGAGCCGTCAAAAAAAACAGACTGCAACTTATCCCCAGCCTTAAATAAACCGTAGATCCTTTTTATCGAATCATATACCTTCAAGGCTTCCTCAAATGGAAACACATCGTCTCCTTTCCCGTGTACTGTCAAAAGGGGCCTGGGTGCAATCAGGGAAAGCACATCCTTGCAGTCAGCATAACTAAGTATGCCAGGCAGCCATGTCGAAGGAGACTGGTAAACTATGTCACGTTTTATCATCTCCTTGTAACTTGTAAGATAACCGGAAATCACCGCAGCCCTTATCCTTTTATCAATAGCAGCCAGATAAGTAACCCTTGCCCCGCCCATAGAATGACCTATTGCCCCTATCCTGCGGGGATCGACTTCCTTGCGTTTGACTAGATAATCAAGCGCCGTCAAGTCATCATCTATAATCATGGCAAACAAACTTTTACCTAACCACCTGGACAGGTAATCTTCCACGCTCTCGTCCTCCATTATATTGGACCCAAAACCCCTGGCGTCTACCGCGAAAACTATATAGCCCCTCCTGGCCAGAGTTGGGCCATAAGCTATAGTAGGATAACACTCGGCCAGCCCAACAATCCCGGCCGCTCCCACATAGTATTCTCCGCTATGCTGATGCAGGGCTAAAATAGCAGGCGCCGGGAAGGAGATGTTTTTAGGTATCATTAGATATCCCGCGAGAGCACTCCTCCCTTTGCCGGTCAGGGCGATTTTATCAATCGAATAATCGGTGCAGTCTATCCGCTTGATTATCTGTGCCTGGGGCTTTGATTTCCCTTCCTCATGGTCTATCAGATAGAAAATTTTTTCTCTCAACTTGTCCGCGTTTCTAGTGATCCCCCTACTGTCCTTTATCGAGTCCACGGAAAATAACTGGTTACTTTTTAATATTTGTCCTTTTAAGCCGTTCGGCGACAGCAGTGACGCAACTCCTTGCGTGCTATTTCTGGCTACATTTATCTTGTATCCTATATGGGTCATGAACATGTCCAGGGTGGGCACCAGGTATACACATTTATTCTTTGTCAGGATATAGGCCCTAATCCCTCCCAGCCTGCTTTTAATCTCTTCCAGCGTTTCTATTGCATACCCTGTTTTTTCGTCATCCAGATGATATTTTTTTATGAGCATGTCTAATTTTTTCTGAGGATTGGCATTCTGGATAAGAAAACTCTTCAGGTGAGACTTATTCTGTTCTGTTTCGGAAAAACCGATTCCGGCTTTAAACACTACGATAAGACTTGACGCTATCAGCAGGTGTAGTATCATCCAATGTCTTTTCAATAATCCCTCCTTTTATTTAATTTTTACAGCATCTTGCGCATGCAAGCGGAGATATACTGTTTATGGTCTTTCTCAGCTCTCTGTATCTGCCAGAATTCCATACTGCGCGGAGCTGATCTTTTCTGATATTTCCCAGTCTGCATTGCGGAAAAAACTGACATGGTATTATGTCTCCGTTATAATTTATAAACAGAGAATGTGCTATAAAAAGACAGTTCCTTTTTCTCTTAGGGACCCCGGCATACCAATCTATCAGCTGATTGTCGCTAAGGTCGGGTTTGATAAAAACAAATTTATCGTAGGTGCGACTTAGCGCCCTGAGCATAGACATCATCCTGCGGGATTCCTCTATCGTCATATGGCCTTTCTTTATAAGCGTGCGCGGTCTAAGGTCAAAAGGCCCTCTTGCAGTTAATGATTTTCCATATTCTTCCTGAGAGAGATAATTTAACTGTTCCACTTTTAAGCCATCTATGCCCAGGGCTTTAAGATTTCCGGTTAACTTATGAATCTCGCCCTCTGCATAATCTATAGGTACGGTACTCACGTATACCCTGGGATAATATCTTCTCTTATCTAAGACTAATTTTAGATTATCTATAGTTTTTTCAAAAGAACCCTTGGTTCCGGTCATGTCATCATGCCTTTCTCCCCATCCGTATAAAGAAAAAATAATCCCATCAACTTCTAAGTTAATAAGCATGTCTATCAAGTGTTCGTTTAGCAAAAATCCGTTAGTGGTTACGATACACCTGAGCCCGTTATCCTTTATGCTCACTAAGATTTCTCCTATATCTTTTCTCATGAAAGGTTCTCCGCCCCCAAGGTGCAGCAAGGGCTTATGCACTTTTAACTCGCGTATAAATCGCTTTATCTCGTCTGTCCTTAACTCGTCTTCGCTACTGTTATTATCTGTGTCTTCACACCCTTTCCAGGAGCAGATTTCGCAGTTAAAGTTGCAGTTCTTCGTGATTAAAAAATTTACACTAAACGGGAAGGGTGTCATGCCGTTAAAAACCATCCCTGATCCATATTTTAACAATCTTCCCGAGGAGAGCAGGCCCCCGTAGAAATCGCCTAACTTAAAATAAGAACATATACTGTGAAGAATACGCAAGCCTAAACCCCTTCTCTTCCGTAGATATAGTACACCTTGTCATGACCTGCGACCTTCTCCCTAACAGAAAAGAGTTCATTTGTCTCCTCTAAGGCCTCGAGAAGCCCATTCAGTAATTCAGGGTTGTTCTTTTTAAAATCCCTTATGCGCCGGCCGTGAAACCTCTCAAAAAAATCCCTGAGTTCGCTAAGCCTGACGTCTGAGAAGGATATACTTGAATCAGAAGGCAAAGCCAGAACTATAAAATCCAAATCTTTGAATTTTTCCAAAAAAAGATCGCCTGTTTCTATAAAGTCGTACGGGTCTATGGATTTATTTATTATTCTGGACCAGAATAATAATTCATAGACTTCTGGCCTGCCACCCGTACAGTTTATGAATCCTACTTTAACGACGTCTCTTGTATCCCTGTTCTTATACATCACATCCGCTATATCGGAAATCTCCTTATCTGGATGAATAAAAACGCTATTGATCCTGTAGTTAGTGTGACCAAAAAATATGTGATCCTTATCGAGAGAGATCCTGTTTTTACTTATGTCGTACAGGAGATAAAATTGCGCTAGAGAATAAAACAGTACGGCAATTAATAAAGAAATTTTTAATTTTACATTTCTTATCCGAGATAGTCCCCATGCTGTCACAATGGCCAATGCCGGAAGTACGGGCATTAAAAATCTCTGATGTTTTATAGTAAATGCAAGACTAAAAAGAAAAAAAGGCGCCAGGATCCAGATAAGAAAAAATCCCTTATACCTTGAGTTGCCTTTTATAAAAAATATTAATGACACGAAAAACAACAAAAAATGTATAAGACCGAGTGAAAAATATAGCCTTCTCAGGTGAT
>JAHIYJ010000094.1 GCA_018814825.1 Candidatus Omnitrophota bacterium | reverse complement strand
TGGTGGAGGCGGCGGAAATCGAATCCGCGTCCTCAGGTATCCCAGAAAGAGTATCTACATGTTTAGTCAGTCTTTTAAGTTCACCTGATGCGCTCCGACAGACAGGATAACACCGGGTATAGTTCTTTTTATGCTCCTCGCCCTTTTCAAAAGAACGTAAATCAAAGGACCAGCCTGTTAACGGCGTCTATCAAGTCACACAGGCAAGACCTGTAGACGGGTCGCCTTATTAGGCGACAGCTACCGCCTCACTGGAGACAAGAATGCCTTCAGCTTCAGCTACTGCATCGTAGTTGGCGTTTTATTTGTGCCAGGTGTTTTTCGAGGCCTCCTGACAACCTCGACATGCTGCTCTCTCCAAGCCTACAAGAGTCGAAACCTTTCGCCCCCATAGTCTCGTCTAATGATATCTCTTTGCTCTTTCTATCGTCCGCTGATCCTCTTTGCGTCTTATAGCCTCGCGCTTGTCGTACTGCCTTTTCCCTTTTGCAAGCGCCAGCTCTACTTTAGCCAAGCTCTTCTTAAAATAAATGCTTAAAGGAATAAGGGCAAGTCGCTTCTGGGATATCTGGGCGATAAGGTAATCTATCTCCCTCCTGTGCAACAAGAGTCTCTTAGGTCTTAAAGGATCCTGGTCTTCCTTAGGGGTATATTCATAAGGAGATACATGCATGTGATACAAAAATATCTCCCGGCCGTCAAATTTCGCGAAACTCTCGGCTAAACTGGCCTTACCGGCCCTTATTGATTTTACCTCGCTTCCCTTTAGCTCAATACCAGCCTCTATAGTCTCGAGTATAAAATAATCCCGCCTCGCGGCCCTGTTTGTGATATTGGCCTTTTTCTTCATGTAGTATGTCTATTATAACAAAAAAACGTCAAAAATCAAGTTGTTAAGGATTGACTTATTAGACAGATGGGGGTATACTTAATTTTACATAATTTGCGGAAGTGGCGGAACTGGCAGACGCGCAGGCCTCAGAAGTCTGTGAGCGCAAGCTCTTGTGGGTTCAACTCCCACCTTCCGCACCAAATGTGCCGAAGGCACATTTGATCCTGAGGATGCGACTGAATAAGAAGCATCCGAACGACCTGCTACCTTTTACAGACGATAAAGCATGCCTACCCACCCCTTCTTGGCACGCAAAATCAAAAATTCTACCTAAAATAGCTATAAAAATGGATTCTCAATTTTAAAAAATACTAGATTGGTAATTAGTCAGGTGACAAGATTGATGTTTTTTAACAGATCAAGTTTTGTTCTTATTTATATTTGTATTATAGCTTCTCTTAAATTTCTAAGCTTTTCGTCAATATCTCCGCCTCTTATAATCTTAAAGCTCCCAAAAACTTCATTTACTTCAGCAGCACCTAACATAGCATCATAATCTTCCAATGCAGGACCTTTTAATACTCCTACTTTTAAATCATCGCTGTCTGGGTTTAAACCAATACTTCTTAACTCTCCCTTAATATCTTCTATCTGTTTTGGACTCCTCGCACCAACAACAAATATCTCTTCTGCTCTCTTGGCTAAATAAGTATCTGAAAAACCTCCTGGTTTGGCAAGAACCTCATTGCCATCAAATAATACTACTTTAGAAAGAATTTCTTTAGTGTGTAATTTGGTATCGGTTGATATATTTAACCACTCTAACAGTTGTGGTAAAGCTGAAGCATAATCCGTAATCAAAACATCTACCCCTGCTTTTGCAAGTGCTAATCTCTTAGCAGGATCTTTGGCTACTCCTACACAAAAAACTCCTGCTTCTTTCGCCGCTTTAATGTCAAAAGGACTATCACCAACCATTACTGTGGTTCCTTCAACTTTAGAAACTTTTTCTGCCTCTAATATAACATCTGCTTTGCTCTTCATTTGGAAATCTTCAGGAGAACCTTCACCTGCACTATAGGATGAACTTATCGGAGAATCTTTATCATCTAATCCTGCCCATACTATTACATTGTCTAATAAGCTTCTCCAGATTGCAGTTGCTACTACAATAGAAACTTCTT
>JAHIYJ010000011.1 GCA_018814825.1 Candidatus Omnitrophota bacterium | reverse complement strand
CAAAAAACTGTTATAAAATAGTGAAATGTCCGGTTTATTAACAAATGAAATGTCCGCTTTCAAAGCGGGTCATGGTAATATGCTTAACTTAACTATGGAGGTTAGTTATGCATGCATATTACCCAGAACCCGCACTGGAGCGGGCAATGAAGATACAGGAAGTGATCTTAAGGGCAATATCTGGACAGATCCTTTGGATGGAAGCAGCGGAGATAATAGGTATTACAGACCGGCAGATGAGAAGGTGGAAGAGGAGATACGAGGAATACGGATATGATGGCTTATACGACAGGCGCAGGAAGATGCCAAGCCCCAAAAGAATGCCGCTTGAGAAAGCAGAAAAGATCTTGAAGTTATACAGAGAAAAATACTTTGATTTTAATATCTCACACTTCTACGATAAGTTGCGAGGAGAACATAAGATAAAGATAAGCTATAACTGGGTAAGGCTTGCTTTAGAAGGAGCTGGCCTAATAAAGAAGCGCACAAGGCATGATAAACACCGTAAGCGTCGTCCCCGCAAGCCTCTAATAGGAATGATGCTACATATGGACGGTTCACCCTACGACTGGCTTGGTAACGGCACAATGTGCGATCTTGTCCATGCCTATGATGATGCTAATAACAAGCTCTATGACATAGAACTTGTAAAAGAAGAAGATGCCATTACCTGCATGAGGATACTAAAGACCACCGTCAAGGAGAACGGCATATTCTGCTCTTTATACACAGATAGAGCCAGCCACTTCTTCCTTACAAGGAAGGCTGGTGAAGAGGTATCAAAAGACAGGCTTACCCAGATAGGAAGGGCTCTGCAGGAATTAGGAATACACCCTATTCCCGGTTATTCTCCCCAGGCAAGAGGCCGCTCAGAAAGGCTCAATAAAACCCTTCAGGGCAGGATACCTCAAGAGCTGAGGCTCAGAGGCATAAAGACAATCGGAGAGGCGAATGAATACCTAAAAACAGAATACATCAAGGCATACAATAAGAGATTCGTCCGGAAGCCAGAGCAGAAAGGAACAGCCTTTATGCCTGTTCCCAAGACAATAGACCTTGATAAGATCTTTTGCTTCAAACACGAGAGGACAGTAAATAACGATAATACTATATCATTTAACAATAGAATTCTGCAGATAGGCCCTTCGGAACTACGGGTATCGTTCGCGAAATGCAAGGTAATGGTCTATGAGCATATAGATGGTTCAATAAGCATAGGATATGGCCCTCACATACTGGGCTATTATCTACCCAAGGACTTATCCACAAATTCACATTATAAACAAAAAGAAAAGGTAGCCAAAAGAAAAAGAACTACTGCTACATTTAATCAAAAGCGGACACATCACTTGTTAGAAACAGCGGACATCTTGACATGTTAGTTACACCATAAAAATTGACCATTGACAAAACAGACTTTAAATGGTATAAGAAAATGATAAAATGGTATGTTGGAAGGAGGGGGAAATGGGTAAATATATAACAGTGCTTGGTGGTTTAATCTGTATCATCATCGGGATATGGGGAATATTGGCGTGGAAGTGGAATTTTATAGCCCTATTAAAGGGCTGCTTGCCCCCTATACTTGCCCTGGGAGGCCTCGCGGCGTTTTTTGCCGGGATCAGTGAGATAAAAGACGCTAATCAGGCAAAAAAAGAAGAGGTAAAGGAAAAAAAATAGCTCTTTAAGATAATCTGAAAAATACCCGGATAGGCCTTGTTTTTAAAAGGCCTATCTGTGTTTAGGGGGGGAGTTTATGAATTATGTCAAAACAGGCTTTTTACTCGTAGCTCTCACGATGCTTTTTGTATGGATAGGCGGTTATTTCGGAGGGCAAATAGGCGCGGGCTACGCTTTTTTATTCGCCCTGCTGATGAACGCGGGCGCGTATTGGTTTAGCGACAGAATAGTGCTGTCCATGTACGGAGCCAAAGAAGCTTCCAAGGAAGAAATCCCCGAGCTTTACGATATATTAAAGGAATTGACTGATTCCGCCAGGCTTCCGATGCCCAGGCTGTATATATCTCCTCAGAATTCCCCCAACGCTTTCGCGACAGGCCGCAATCCGCGGCATTCAGCGGTATGCGTGACACAGGGGATCCTTAATCTCTTGAATCGCGAAGAGCTTAAAGGCGTGCTCGCGCATGAACTCTCGCATATAAAAAATAGAGATACCTTAATCATGACAGTTGCTGCGACTATCGCGGGAGCCATAACCATGCTGGCAAGCTGGGCAAGATGGGCCGCGATATTCGGAGGTTTTGGAGGAAGAGGAGGCACAAGAAGAGACGGGAATGCCTTTGCTTACTTATTTATGCTTATATTCGCGCCCATAGCGGCCATGCTCATACAGTTCGCTGTTTCCCGGTCAAGGGAATATGCGGCTGATAAAAGGGGCGCTTATATAGCCGGCGGGTCCGCGGGACTCGCGAGCGCGCTTTTAAAATTAGAGAAGGGAGTAAAATCATTCCCCATGAACGCCAACCCCACCACAGCTCATATTTTTATAGTAAATCCATTGCGAGGGAATGGTATAGTCGTACTTTTCAGCACTCATCCGTCGATACAGAAAAGAGTGGAGGCGTTAAATAATATTAAGATACAATAATAAAGTTATGGAAGCTTGTTTATAGGTATAGAAGCTGGTTAAGAAATTAGAAGTAGAAGTTAGATGCCGGATTTCAAGCTTCCGGCATCCACTTCCAGTATCCTAACCAGCTTCCATGCCCATGACCTAGCTTCTATACAGCCGCTTAAACCATTACAAAGGAGGGATAGACATGCCTGATTTTAACCCTAAATACGGTCAGAATATTAAAGAGATAAACGAGAAGGTAAAAGAGACCAGCCTTTTTATACACCAGATCAACGCTGAATTATCAAAGGTAATAGTGGGCCAGAAATATCTGATAGAGAGGCTCTTGATGGCACTTCTGGCGAACGGCCACATATTAATAGAAGGCGTACCTGGCCTGGCCAAGACATTGGCCGTCAAGACACTTTCCGGATGCATACAGACAAAGTTTCAGAGAATCCAGTTTACGCCTGATCTATTGCCGGCTGATCTTTTGGGCACTTTAATTTATAATCCAAAGGAGAGTGTCTTTACCACTAAAAAAGGCCCTATATTCTCAAATCTTATACTGGCTGACGAGATAAACAGGGCTCCCGCGAAGGTCCAGAGTGCTCTTTTAGAGGCAATGCAGGAGCGCCAGGTCACGATAGGCGAAAACACATTCAAACTGGAGGAACCTTTTTTGGTGCTGGCGACTCAGAATCCCATAGAACAGGAGGGTACGTATCCTCTTCCTGAGGCGCAGGTGGACCGTTTTATGTTAAAGATAAAGATAGGTTATCCTGAAAAGAAAGAGGAAAAGGAGATCATGGAGCGTATGGCAGGTCATGAGCCGGCAAAGGTAAATGCCGTTATAAATCCGAAGGATATACTGAAAGCAAGAGAGATCGTGAACGAGATCTACATGGATGAGAAGATCAAGGATTATATCGTGGACCTCGTTTACGCTACCAGGACTCCGGAGGAGTACAAGCTGAATATAAAGAATTTTATCGCGTATGGGGCCTCACCAAGGGCCTCGATATACCTTAATATAGCCTCTAAGGCCAATGCCTTTATCCGGGGCAGGGGTTATGTTACTCCGGAAGACGTGAAGGCAATCGGCATGGATGTCCTGCGTCACCGCGTAATAGTGAATTACGAAGCAGAGGCAGAGGAGCTTACGAGCGAGGACATTGTGAAAAAGGTCTTTGATGAGATCGAAGTCCCGTAATAAAATCCAAATGACAAAGCTCAAAATTCAAAATAAATCCAGAGCACAAATACATAATGACAAAACTTATATTTTGGAATTTGAATTTTGAATTTATTTTGTCATTTGAATTTTGTCATTTGTCATTGATTTATGATTCCTAGAGAAATCCTCAAAAAAGTCAGGCAGATCGAGATCCGGACAGGCAGGCTTGTCAATGACGTGTTCGCGGGCCAGTATGAGTCCATATTCAAAGGCCGCGGCATGGAATTTCATGAGGTGCGGGAATACACGCCCGGGGATGATATCCGTTCCATAGACTGGAATGTCACTGCCCGCACAGGCCACCCGTATGTTAAAAAGTTCATCGAGGAAAGGGAGCTTACGGTATTATTGATGGCGGACATGAGCGGTTCGGGATATTTTGGCTCCGTAAAAAAAATGAAATCGGAGATAATGGCGGAGATAGGGGCGTTGCTTGCTTTCAGCGCCATAAAGAATAGTGATAAGGTAGGGCTCCTGCTTTTTACGGACCATGTTGAAAAATTCATAGCGCCTAAGAAAGGCCGGCCGCATGTATTGAGGGTGATAAGAGAACTACTGTATTTTAAACCGACAGGCCGCAGGACCAGCATAAATACAGCGCTGGAATACCTGGGCAAGGTCTTAAAGAAAAAAGCGGTTGTGTTTTTAATATCGGATTTTATGGACTCAGGCTACGAGAAACTGCTAGGTATACTTAATAAACGCCATGATATAATAGGCATATCCATTCAAGACCCGCGAGAGATAAGCCTGCCGGACATAGGCCTCTTGGAGTTTGAGGACGCTGAGACAGGTGAGAACGTGTTTCTCGATACAGGAGACCGCTCTTTGAGACAGGAGCTCGCGAAACGCGGGGCTGCTTTCCAGGAGAACCGCAAAAGGGCTTTCAGGTCAATGAACATGGATTCAATAGATATATCCACGGATAAATCTTATATAGAGCCTCTGATGCTTTTTTTTAAAACCCGCGCCAAGAGATTCAGGCGATGAGAAATCAAGAGGAGGACACTATGAAAGACAGGCGTATCGCAATTTTACTATTCATAAAAAAAGAGAAAGAAAAGGAATAAAGGTGCGAAGAGTAGAGATAAAAGTTATAACAAGGGCTAGGAAAGAGGCGGTAGAAAAAATCGGGGAGGATAGTTATAGAGTGAAGGTTTTTGTCCCGCCTGAAAAAGGCAAGGCCAATAAAAGGGTGATCGGATTGGCCGCGAAGGAATTCGGGGTCAGGAAGAACAGCGTCAGGATTGTTTCAGGGGAGAGCAGTAATAAAAAAATAATAGAGATAGGTTGAGCATGAAAAGGCTGTTGCCGGTAATATTTTTGTTTTTGTTTTCAGGGTTTGCCCTCGCGGATGAGGTAAAGCTCGGTGTAAAGGTCGACAAGGACACTATTACTATAGGCGACAGGATAACTTATGAAGTAGATACAGAGCATGAAGACGGTATAGAGCTTGAGCCGCATATTTTCGGAGCGAACCTCGGGGAATTTGAGATAAAGTATTATCGCCTGGAAGAGCCTAAGAAGATCAGTGACAATAAATGGCTCTCGAGGGCCTTCTATATTATAACCACTTTTACAACAGGCGAATTCAGCATTCCGCCTGTTACAGTAAAATACAAGGATCAAAAAGGCAATGAAAAAACAGTAGCCTCTGAGGAGATAAAAATAAAAGTAGAGAGCGTCAAAAGAAACCCTGACGACAAAGATGATATAAGGCCCCTGAAAGGCCCTGTAGAGATAAGGCAGGGTTTTCCTCTGGCAGCCTTGACAGCGCTCTTGTTGACAGCCCTTTTAACAGTCGCGGGCTTAATTTATTTTAAAAAAAAGAAAAAGACAGAGCTTGCTCCTCCTCGGCCGCCAAGGCCGCCTGAAGAGATCGCGATGGAGGAATTAGAGACCCTGCGGGAGAAGCGGCTTATAGAAAAAGGCATGGTCGAAGAATATTACATAGAGATATCAGATATTATACGTAAATACATTGAGGGGCGTTTCAGGGTCTTTGCGCTGGACAGGACCACGTGGGAGCTCTACCGGGAGATGCGCGAGAAAAAAATCCAGAAGAGGTCTGTTGACAGGATAAAGGATTTTCTGGAAGACTGTGACCTCGTAAAATTCGCAAAATATATACCGGAACAGAAGGAAATAGAAGATGCATATAATAAGGCGAAGGAGATTGTGGAGATAACATCGCTGGAAAAGAGAGATAGTATTATATCAGGCATAGATAATAAATGTAGTGAGGCAGTGGGTTAGGTAGTGGGTTGTGAGTAAAAATCTATTGTTAAACCGAGATATTTTTAGATTTTAAATATGCGTTTCGCTAATCCGTTATTCTTAATATTTCTAGTGCTTATCCCGTTGTTTGTCTGGCTGTATTTCATGTGCGGCAAGAGCCGCGATGCCAGTATTGTATTTTCGGACACTTCTTTATTTAAAGGCATAAGGCCGGGCTTCAAGGTCAAATACCGCTATGTGCCGATGATTCTCAGGATGATAGCGCTTTTTATTTTTATACTGGCACTGGCCAGGCCGCAGGCAGGCCAGAGAGAAGAAGAGATTATAACGGAAGGTATAGACATTGTGCTTACGCTTGATACATCCGGCAGCATGAAGGCAGAGGATTTTAAACCGCAGAACAGGCTTGGCGCGGCAAAAGAAGTCATGGAGGAGTTTATAAAGTCTCGGCGCAATGACAGAATAGGCCTGGTGGTTTTCGCCAGGTACAGTTTTACACAATGCCCTCTTACGCTGGATTACGGGGCATTATTAAATCTGTTGGACAAGATCCAAATAGGCATGATAGAGGATGGGACAGCAATAGGCATTGCTATTGCTAATTCAGTGAACAGGCTCAGGAATTCCACCGCAAAGAGCAAAGTCATAATATTACTTACAGACGGCATAAATAACGCTGGGAAAATAGACCCCCCTACCGCGGCAAAGGCCGCAGAAGCGCTGGGCATAAAGATATATACCATAGGAGCGGGCCGCCCAGGAGGCGCGCTTTATCCTGTGGAAGACCCTATCTTCGGCAAGAGATATGTGCGTATGGATACGGAGATAGACGAGGCTTTGCTTAAAAGAATAGCCAATGAGACAGGCGGCATGTATTTCAGGGCAAAAGACGAAAAAGGCCTTAGAGAGATTTATGAAACCATCGGGAAACTCGAAAAAACAAAGATAGAGACAAAGGAATACGCGGATTATACCGAGCTCGTGGGATATTTTCTTTTACCCGGACTTCTGATATTACTGCTGGAAATAACGTTATCCAACGCGGTTTTTAGGAAGATACCTTAAAGTTAGGGATCGGATCTATGCATTGGGGTTCACCGGTATATTTGAACTTTCTTATTTTATTACCTGTCCTAGCGATATTTTTTATCTTCGCGGCCGCAAGGAAAAGACAGGCCATGAAAAATTTCGGGGACAGTGTCATACTGGAGAAACTTTCTTCATCCAAGAGCCTGATAAAAGAGAGATGGAGAAGGGTCTTACTGATCTCTGCCGTGGGATTCCTGATTATAAGCCTCGCGAGGCCACAGATAGGCACTCGTCTTACAATGACCCGGCGGCAGGGCGTGGATGTCATGATAGCCATAGACACGTCATTAAGCATGCTTACCGAGGATATAAAACCCAATCGCCTGGAAAAGGCAAAGCTTGAGATATCCTCGCTTATAGATAAATTAAAAGGGGACAGAGTCGGTATCCTTACTTTCGCGGGTGATAGTTTTGTCCAGTGCCCGCTAACGCTTGACTATAACGCGGCAAAGATGTTTCTCGGCATAATAGAGGTGGGCATGATGCCTAAACCCGGGACAGCTATTGGCGAGGCTATCAGGACAGCCACAGAATCTTTCATTAAAAAAGAAAGAAAGTACAAGATCCTGATCCTTCTTACGGACGGTGAAGACCATGAGACAGATCCTGTCCAGGCTGCTCAGGATGCAAGGAAAGAAGGGGTCATTATCTATACTATAGGGATCGGCACAAAGAGCGGAGAACCGATACCCGTGGTGGACGAGGAAGGCAGGATCATAGGGCATAAAAAAGACAAGGATGGCAACGTGGTCCTTTCCAAACTGGACGACGCCGCACTGCAGAAGATCGCGCTTGTCACAAACGGTAAGTACTACAATGCCACACCCGGCGAATTTGAGCTCGACAAGATATATGATGAGATAAGCAAGATGCAGAGAAAGGAACTTTCCAACAGGCTCTTTACGCAATACGAAGACAGGTTCCAGTATTTTCTGGCAATAGCGCTTGCTTTTCTGTGTATTGAATTTGCGATAGGAGACAGAAAAAGAAAATGAGAAGCCTTTGCGTGGTCCTGTTAATATCCGTATTCTATTTATCTATTATTGGTTGGGGCTGGCAGAGACCTCTCGCCAAGAAAAATAATGAGGGGGTTAAGCTATATAAAGAGGGCAAAGTGGATGACGCGCTCTCAAAATGGCGCGACGCGCAGATAGACAATCCTGAAAGAGAAGAGTTGCATTACAACATAGGGAGCGCTTTATACGATCAGAAGAAATACGAGGACGCGTTCAATGAATATGAAAAATCCTTAAACTCAAAAGATGCTGAACTCCACGCGAAAACGTACTATAATATAGGAAATTCTTTTTACAGGATGAATAAGCTGTCGGAGGCGATTGAATATTATAAAAAAGCCCTTGATATAAATCCCGATGATAAAGACGCTAAATACAATATAGAATTCGCAAGGAAGAAAATAAAAGAGAATCTCCAGAAACAGGAATCGAAACAGACTCAATCTCAAGAGCAGGGAGGGAAGGAACAAAAGGAAGGCCAGGTAGAGAAAGAAAAGAAAGGCCGGCAGGAAGCTCAGGCCGGAGAGGAAGAAAAAAAAGAAGAGGAGAAAAAACAGGAAGAATCTGCCGGGAAGGAACAGCGGAAAAACCAAGAGGGTAAAGAAGGTGAGATGTCTAAGGAAGATGCTTTGAGGCTCCTGGATGCCCTAAAAGACGACGAAAAAGACCTGCAGAAAGAATTGAGAACCCAGCCAGGCGAAGGCAGGTACAGGGTGGAGAAGGATTGGTAAAAATGGTTAAATCCCAGATTCCAAGCACCAAATTCCAAACAAATCCCAATTACCAAAATTCCAATGAACCAAACAGATTTTGTTTTGGTCATTCTATAATTGGTATTTGGAATTTATTTGGTGTTTGGAATTTGGTATTTGGAATTTTATTGTTGTGTATAAATAGCTTGAGTTATGCGGATGATGTCTCTATATCTGCCAGCGTGGATCGCCAGGAGATTTCACTCGATGACCAGCTCACTCTTACCATAACAGTAAACGGCAATATCTCTAATATGCCACAGCCCAAGATCCCTGTCATGAACGGGTTTACCGCGTATTCTTCAGGCAGGTCGCAGAACATATCCATAATAAACGGGAAGGTAGCGAGTACCATATCCTTTAATTATATACTTATGCCGAATAATGAAGGGACACATACACTTGGTCCTTTTACTATAGAATATAACGGCAAGACCTATTCCGCCGGGCCTATAGAGGTCAAGGTCACGCCTCGCGGGACGGTCTCTCAGCCGGCGCCTTCCTACGGCAGCCCTTCACAGCCGCAAACCTATCAAGAGGATTCCCGGAGACCTGCTAAAGAGCTTTTCATTGAGACATACGTAGATAAGCTGAGGGCGTATGTAAACGAACAGATCGCGCTTACATTTGCGTTTTACCAATCAGTGGACCTGTTTCAGAACCCTGTGTACAACCCGCCTTCGGTTACAGGTTTCTGGTCAGAAGACATGCCTCCTCAGAAAAAATATTATAAGGTAATAAACGGGACAAGGTATCTTGTCACTGAAATAAAGACAGCATTGTTCGCCACTAGCCCAGGAGAATTCACGATAGGGCCAGCTCGTCTTGAGGCGAGCGTCGAGGACATGGAAAAAATTTTCTCTCGAAGCCCGTTCGATGTTTTTGATAATATGTTCAACAGGGGAAAACCTGTTATACTTACAACAGAGATTATAAAGGTTGAAATCGTCCCGCTTCCGGAAGAAGGCAAGCCCGAAAATTTTAAAGGCGATGTCGGTAATTATAATATTACAGCGGAAGTGGATAAAAACAGCGTTGAGGAAAATCAGCCTGTAAGTCTTAAGGTAAAAATAAGAGGCAGGGGAAATATAAAAACCATATCTTCCCCTCAGGTCCCCGAGATGGGAGATGTGAAAGTGTATGACTCCGGAAGTTCGGAAAATATGTCAAAGGCAGATTATATCGTGCAGGGTGAAAAGACTTTCGAAAAAGTCATTATACCTAAAAGGCCCGGAACTTTTACCATAGGCCCTGTAGAATATTCCTATTTTGATCCTGGCATGAGAAAATATGTGGAAAAGAAAGTGGAGCCCATAAACCTTACCGCGATAAAGTCAAAGGAACAACTCGTCCCTGAAAGTACCGCTTTATTTCCGGGGTTGACAAAAGAAGAGATCAAGCTGTTTAAAAAGGATGTCGCTTATATAAAGACTTCCACCCCAAGCTTTAAACCGCAGGATTCGTTTTTTTATAAGAATAAGATATTCATTGCGCTTAACATTTTTCCCCTGGTTCTGCTGGTATTTCTTTATATATATGAGCTTCACAGGGAGAGATTAAGGACAGATATAGGGTACGCTCGCTCGCGTCGCGCCAAACGCGCTGCCACAAAAAGACTTAAAGCGGCCAGGAATATATTGTCAAAAGGAGACATCAAAGCTTTTTATGCTGAGATACACAGGGCGGCCATAGAATATGTAGCGGATAAATTGAACATTCCACACGCCTCTATTACAAAAGATGTCCTCGAGAGCAAGCTTGAAGAAAAAGGATATTCCAGGGAGAATATAAATAGGCTAAAAGAACTTTTTGATGTCTGTGACATGGCGAGATTCGCCTCAGGAAAATTTAACAGGGGAGACATGCAGAGATCTCTCGAAGAGGCTTCCGAGGTCATAACGGAACTGGAGAAACGGGCATGAGAAAACTCACCTCTCTTTTATTAATTTCATTTTTTATGTCCGCGGGCCTGGCGTATGCCCAGTCTCCCGGAGAGATATACAGAAAGGCGAACCTTAATTACGAAAACGAGGAATACGGGAAAGCCGCATCGCTTTACGAGATGCTTTTGAAGATGGACAAGGTTGGTCCGGAAGTATTTTATAACCTAGGGAATTCCTATTTTAAGTTGAAAAAAATAGGCAAGGCCATAGTGAATTACAGAAGGGCGTTAAGGCTCGCTCCAGGCGACAGGGATATATCACATAATCTGAAACTTGCGCGGGCCATGACAGTTGATAAGATAGAACGTCCTGAAAAAGGGTTTCTCATGAAAGCCCTTCTTTTGCCCTATGACGGTATGAATATAGATCAACTGACGATCTTTGTTTCCCTGGCCTATCTGTGTATTGTGATACTACTAATAGTTTCAATATTTTTTGTTGCAAAAAGAAGGGGATTGTTTTATGCTGTCGGGACCCTGGCCGCTATATTGGTCGTGTTTTTTATTTTTCTCGCGTCAAAGATCTGCGCTAAAAATTCTAAGGAAGTAGTTGTTGTGGTTGACAGTGTTGATGTGCGAAGCGGGCCAAAAGAAGATTATCTTTTACAGTTTACGCTGCACGAAGGTTCAGAGATTAGAATAATAGAAGAGGCCCAGGATTGGTGCGAAATCGACCTCTCAAAAGACCTAAGAGGCTGGATCCCTAAAGACAGCGTCGAGGCCATATAGCCACCTGCGGCGAGCCTGTCGAACCACAATATATAGATATCAGCCCAAAAAAAATAGCAATATATAGTATTTTTGGCTTGACATGAAAAATTAAGATGCTATACTTATTTTTATCCCAATATGGATTATAAACCAGCCTAAGGAGATAACAATGCAGGTCAAGGAAAATAATGCAAAGAAATTAAATATTTCTGAAAACTGCCTGAAGGTCCTCGAAAAACGATATCTGAAAAAAGACAAAAATGGAAAGATAATAGAAACCCCTGAAGAGATGTTCAGGAGGGTTGCTTCCGGGATAGCAGAGGCAGATAAGCTGTACGGTTCCACTGACATAGAAATTAAGCTAACCGAAGAAAATTTTTACAACATGATGACAAATTTTGAATTCATGCCAAATAGCCCCACCCTTATGAACGCGGGCAAGGAACTGGGTCAGTTATCCGCCTGCTTTGTTTTGCCCGTAGGAGATTCGATGGATTCCATTTTTGACGCTATAAAGAACACAGCTTTAATACATAAGTCCGGGGGAGGAACGGGATTCAGTTTTTCGAGTCTGCGGCCTAAAAACAGTGTTGTTCGTTCAACAGGAGGGGTCTCGAGCGGCCCGGTCTCCTTTATGAAGGTGTTTAACGCGGCTACCCAGGCCGTGAAGCAGGGTGGCACGAGACGTGGCGCAAACATGGGTATTTTACGAGTAGATCATCCTGACATCCTCGAGTTTATCCAATGCAAAGAGAATGACAAAGATATAACGAACTTTAATATATCGATCGCTATCAAGGAAGATTTTATGGAAAAGGTTATAAAGGATAAGGAATATTCCCTTATAGACCCTCACACCAAAAAAGTGACCGGCATGCTTAAGGCAAAAGACGTATTTGAGTTGATAGTGGAGATGGCATGGAAAAACGGCGAACCCGGAGTCGTTTTCATTGACAGGATCAATAAATATAATCCTACACCTTCATTAGGGGAAGTAGAGAGTACGAATCCGTGCGGGGAACAGCCTCTGTTGCCTTTTGAGAGTTGTAACCTGGGTTCAATAAACCTTTCAAGGATTCTGCGAGGGAACGGCAAAAAAGATATAGACTGGGACAAATTAAAGAGAATCGTTCATCTGGGAGTGCACTTTCTGGATAATGTCATAGACATGAATAAGTTTCCTTTGGACGAGATAAGGGATATGACCAGGAGAAACAGGAAGATCGGCCTTGGAGTCATGGGCTGGGCAGATATGCTGATACAACTCGAGATACTTTATAATAGCGACGAGGCTGTGGAAATAGCTGAAAAGATAATGGGTTTTATAGATAGTGAGGCCAAGGTCAAATCTGAAGAGCTCGCAATGACAAGAGGGGCCTTCCCTTCTTATAATGAGAGCGTATTCACTGAGGATTCTTCAAGACCCAGGAGAAACGCTACGCTGACGACTATCGCGCCGACAGGCACAATCTCCATTATCTCGAATGTATCCAGTGGTATTGAGCCGCTTTTCGCTATTTCTTATTACAGGAACGTCATGGATAATGACAAGCTTATAGAGGTTAACCCTTTATTTGAAGAGATAGCCAAGAGAGAAGGGTTTTACTCAAGGAATATGATGGAGGAGATAGCGGAGAAAGGGTCCTTGAAAGACATAAAAGAGGTCCCGGAAAAATACAAAAAGATATTTGTCACTTCGCACGATATTGCTCCTTTGTGGCACATAAGGATGCAGGCGGCGTTTCAGAACCATACTGACAATGCCGTATCAAAGACAGTGAATTTTCCGCATGACGCGGGAAAAGAAGATGTAAAAGAAGTCTACATGCTCGCGTATAAACTGGGATGTAAAGGCGTAACCATCTACAGGGATGGCAGCAGAGAGGAGCAGGTTTTGAACATCAGTAATTCCAAAAAGAACGACCTGAAGACAGAAAACCCTGTGAGGGATAAAAAACATGTCGCGCCGCGTCCGCGCCCTGTTGTTACGACAGGTACGACAAGTAAAGTTACTACTGGATGCGGAAATCTATACGTGACGATTAATGTCGATGATAATAACATGCCTTTCGAGGTTTTTGTGCAAATGGGCAAGTCGGGAGGTTGCGCCGCGAGCCAGCTTGAAGCTGTCGCAAGACTGGTTTCACTCGCGCTTCGTTCAGGAGTGGAGAATAAGAAGATAATAGATCAGCTTAAGGGGATACGCTGCCCGTCACCGTCCTGGGGGAAAAGCGGCAGGATATTTTCGTGCGCCGATGCCGTCGCGAGAGTTTTAGAACTCAGGCTGGGGAATGGGCAGATGCATCACAAAGAAGAGGACCTGGAGCACCGTTCCCCGCATACCATGATGGAAGATAAACTGGCTAATGTAGTGGGAGTATGTCCTGACTGCGGGGCTGCATTAAGACATGAAGAAGGCTGTGTGGTCTGCCGCTCCTGTGGATATTCCAAGTGCTAAAGATATGTCTATAAGGCCGGATACTTGGATTAAAAGAATGGCTTTGGAGCAGGAGATGATAAAGCCATTTGAACCGCAGCAGGTAAGAAATGGCAATATATCGTACGGCCTTTCTAGTTACGGTTACGATATAAGAATAGCCGATGAGTTCAAGGTATTTAAAGGCTCCTGCGCGCAAAGCGTTGTAGACCCAAAAAAGATAGACCCTATTTTATTCAGAGATGTTAAGGGTGCTTTCTGTATTATCCCGTCAAATTCATTTATCCTTGCCCGTTCATTAGAATACTTTAAGATACCTAGGAATATCCTTTGTCTTTGCACTGGCAAAAGCACTTATGCCAGGATAGGCGTAGTGGTCAATGTTACGCCTTTGGAGCCATGCTGGGAAGGTTATATTACAATGGAGATAAGCAATACTTCACCCGCTCCTGTTAAGGTTTACGCGAATGAAGGGATAGCTCAGGTACTGTTTTTTGAATCAGATGAAACATGCGAGGTTTCTTATTCAGATCGTAAAGGCAGATACCAGGCCCAGAAAGATATAACCCTCCCAAAATATTTTCTTTGATTTTTCCAAGGGATTGGTGTATATTGAAAAAATCGAAGACACGAGAGGAATATATGGGTAACATAAGACTTGTTCTCTTAAGACACGGCGAGAGTATCTGGAATAAAGAGAATAAATTCACCGGCTGGACTGACGTGGATCTGTCCGCCAAAGGCATAGAAGAGGCAAACGAAGCTGGAAGGGTCCTGAGAAAAGAAGGCTATGAGTTTGACGTCGCGTATACATCCGTGCTCAAGAGAGCCATAAGGACACTTTGGATTACGCTGGATAATATGGATTTAATGTGGATACCTGTATATCGCTCATGGCGCCTGAACGAACGTCATTATGGCGCGCTTCAGGGTTTGAACAAAGCTGAGATGGTCAAAAAGTTCGGCGAACAACAGGTGCTTATATGGCGCAGAAGCTATGATGTGCCGCCCATGGCGCTCGAGAAGACAGACGCGAGATATCCGGGAAAAGACCCTAGATATAAAGACCTGGACGAAAAAGATATCCCTTTGACAGAGTGCTTAAAAGATACAGTCGCGCGGTTCCTGCCTTATTGGCACGATACGATTGTCCCTACTATAAAATCAGGCAAAAAGGTCCTTATAGTCGCTCACGGCAATAGCCTCAGGGCGCTTGTCAAATATCTTGATAATGTTTTAGATGAAGCGATAGTCAAATTGAATATTCCCACCGGCATACCTTTGGTATATGAGCTCAAACCTGACCTAACTCCCTTCAAACACTATTACCTGGGTGACCCTGAAAGGGTCATGAAGGCGATAGATAGTGTTGCCAAACAGGGCAAGGCAAAATAGCCCTGCCCTTGACGATTGTGCATTAATAGGGTATAGTTTCTGATTAGAAGAAAAGGAGGTTTATATGGACTGGAATGCTGTAGTAATGGAGCCAGTAGCGGAGATGCTGACGAGGGTGGCTGGATTTCTGCCTACGCTTATGGGTGTTTTTGTAATACTTATAGTAGGATGGATTATAGCGGGGATCCTTAAGAACGTGGTGGTGAAGCTGTTAAAGTTGATCCAGCTGGATACGGCCAGCGAGAAGTCAGGGCTTGGAGATGTCTTAAGGCGAGGCGGAATAAGGCATACGTTGTGTGAGTTGATAGGTGTGCTTATCTATTGGCTTATCATGTTGCTGGTATTCATGACTTCCTTAAACGCCCTTGGCATGACAGTCGCGGCGTCGTTGCTTGACAAGGTTATTATGTACATACCCAATGTAATCGCCGCCATGTTTATACTGGCCCTGGGTATATTTTTCTCGAGCATGATAGGGACCGTGGTGCGCACGGCCTCAAGTAACGCCGGTATACCTCAGGCAAAATTTCTAGGCCAGCTCACGCAGATAGTTATTATGATATTCGCCGCGGTGATAACCCTGGAACAGCTGAATATCGCGTCTTCTATATTGAACTTCGCGATAAATATAATACTCGCTTCCGTAGGCCTGGCTCTCGCTATAGCGGTGGGCCTGGGTTCGAAAGACATAGCGGGTAAATTAATACAGGAGCTTGTTACTAAAGTAAAGGGTAAATAACGGGTAAGATATTCTATAAAAAAAGCCCTGTCCGTCTAGGCGGACAGGGCTTTTTAATTGGTTGCAACTGATAAAGGTATTATATATAATGAGTTATAATGAACAATAAAAGCGGCATCGCGTTAATACTGGTCGTAAGTGTACTGGCTATAGCGGGCATAATGGCCGTATCTTTTGCCTTTACTATGCGGCTCGAATTAAAGGCCGCGGCCAACTATCTTGAGGCCACAAGAGCTTCTTATCTTGCCGAAGCCGGCGTAAGTTACGCTCAGGCTGTCCTGAAAGAAGACGGCCAGGGTGTGGACAGCTTCGAAGACAATTGGTACATGGCGTTTACGGGAAATGACGTTGATAATGACGGCGACGGTGAGAATGACTCAAAATGGATATACGTGTATGATGATATCGGAGAGGCGGTTGGCCGTTACGCGGTTTTGGTAAGAGACGAAACAAGTCTTTTGAATATCAACATAGCGGATAAACACAATCTCTCCCCTTTAAAAGTGACAGAAGGCTGGACACCTTACGAATTAGACCTTAAGGAATTTCTTTCTTCCTTCGGCCTGGCAGATTCTGAAAAGGCCTATGAGGAAATCATGGATTACAGGTATGGACTGGATGGCGCTCCGGGTGAGGCCAGTATTGACGATAACCAGAACCAGAGGGTATTTGGCTCGGATGGCATAGACAATAACGCCGATGGAATAATAGACGAGGCCGGTGAAGGCGTAGATGAGCCTATGGAGTTTGTCCCGGATTCACCCCATGGGGATGATAAGGCTTTTCAGACACCTTTTGAGCTGGCTAAGATAAAGGCCATACCTGGGAATAAATTTAATAATATATACGCGTATGTAACGTCTTATTCCATGGATAAGAATACCGATATACAAGGCAGGCTGCGCGAGAATATAAATTTCATGAATGGCTCGTCTCTGGCGATACTCCTGGAAGAATCCGGATGCATGGACCCGTTCCAGAAGGCGGTAAACATAATAGACGCCTGCGACGAGGATTTCAGTCAAAGCGTAGTAACGAAATTATATAACAGGCTCTACGCGGTGAATAGAGGATCTATAGGCGACTGGATATGGAAAAACGGTCATTATGAAAGCGATGTGCCCGAAGGCGAAGCGCTTGCTATTATCTGGATGAATCTGCCGGAAGGGGAATATTATATCGGTTTATTCGGAGTTCAGGATGAATTGGTAGGGGATGTTGATATAAACGGCAAGACCCAGGCGTCAGTGAAAAATGGGGAGATACTGAGGATAGGCCCTGTCTCGTT
>JAHIYJ010000093.1 GCA_018814825.1 Candidatus Omnitrophota bacterium | reverse complement strand
GAGGCTCAGAGGGTAAAGCTCGCCACAGAACTAAGCAAGTTAGGCACAGGGAAGACACTTTATATCCTTGATGAGCCCACAACAGGCCTTCACTTCGCGGACATCGAGAAACTGCTGGGAGTTCTGCATGCCCTTGTGGACGCCAAGAACACGGTTCTTGTCATAGAACATAACCTGGATGTCATAAAATCCGCTGACCATATAATAGACCTTGGCCCGGGCGGGGGCGATACAGGGGGCAGCATAGTGGCCCAGGGCACACCCGAAGAGATAATCAGGACAAAAGAGTCATATACAGGCTCATACCTAAAACAACACATCATGAGCTCTTGACTCTAATCTTACAATATTACACTACGCTCTATAGCGCATAGTCAGCTCTGCTCGCTCAAATGAAGATTTGCCCCCGCTTGTTCTGAATCTACCTGGGGCCGCCTTTTAGACAGCATTTTGTCGGGGGCGAGAAAACTTACCCCACACCAACTGCCTTCGGCAGAAGGTGTGGGGTTCGGACAGTTCTCGCCCTTTTAGAAACCGCCAAAATACTGCCTAAAAGGCTAAATCTTCAATTCGCGATCAGGGCTGACTATGCGCCTATATAGTGTCTCGGTCTTTTTATCCCGCCAGGGCCTTAAGAAAAGCCTCTTTCTTTTGCGAACAACAGGCTTACCGCATAATAGGAGATACTGCCTGTCAAAAGAAAAAGGAGCGAGCCCCGTACCAAAATCAAAGATTTGGTACGGGGCGAGGCCCAACTCTATGCAATACTTAATAGTCAGTTGCATCTATCAGGCCGAGCGTCTTTTCGTAGGACCTGGTGGGGTAAAAAGACGTTGTGTGTGTTAGCAAGACAGATACCTCAGATTTAATTTTCACTTGAACATTGGTTGTATCAGTGCTATAGTTATACGCAATGAAACATATAGTATATATATTTATCATAATAGGATTGATATTACAGCTATCGCTTAGCGGGAGTTCTTGGGCTGCTTCCGAAGACGATCTTATACTGGCCAGAAAATCATTCCAGGACGGTTTCTACGAAATAGCCGCCAAAGCATTAGAAAAGTTCATATCCGAAAATCCCCAAGCTCCGGATGCTCTGGCGGCGCATCTTTTATTAGGGAAATCTCTCGTGAACCTGGGCAAATTCAACGACGCCATGCGCGAGCTTGACATGGTGTTAAACTCCGAAAACTCCGAGAAGTTCAAAGACGAAGTAATATACTGGAAGGCTGAGATATATTTCAGGACAAAGGATTTCGCGAAGGCAAAGGAATTTTACGATAG
Source organism: Candidatus Omnitrophota bacterium (assembly GCA_018814825.1). Lineage (GTDB taxonomy): Bacteria > Omnitrophota > Gorgyraeia > Gorgyraeales > Gorgyraeaceae > JAHIEN01. Next base: position 25,346 of record JAHIYJ010000093.1, on the reverse strand, counting down.
GATATTAAAAGAATTCCCGTCCTCAAGGTTCGTCCCTTACGCCAGCTATTCATCGGCATGGTCTTTTTATGAGGAAAAAAAATACAAAGAAGCGCTGGCTGGTTTCTCCTCGTTCCTCTCGCAATACCCTTCGCATGAATTCGCGGACACTGTAGAGTTAAAGATAGGGGAAGTGCTTTACAGGCTCAAACAATACAAGGATTCAAGAGAGAGATTGTCCGTGTTCATATCCAAGGAAAAAGAGGCTGAAAAATTAGGGATGGCGCATTTTTACATAGCTGAGGATTTTTATTATTCCGGAGATTATGAGAACGCGATAAAGCACTACGACAAGGCGCTTACCCTTAGCCCTGACATGGATAATGACCTATACGCGCTGCACGGGGCAGCCTGGAGTTACATAAAGCTAAAGAAATATGAAGAAGCCTTGAATACATTCGATCGGATCAAGGAAATTAAAAAAGACAACCCTATTATGGACTCTATCTATTTTGGGAAAGCTGAGGTCTTTGGTAAGCTTGATAAACCTGGAGAAGCTATAAAAAATTACAACCAGATAATAGAAAATTTTCCCAAGAGCAAATGGCTGGCGAACGCTTATATTGGAAAAGGAGATGCGCAGTACAGGCTGAGCCTTTATGAAGATGCCGCGAATACTCTTAAATCGGGGTTGAAGCTCTTTTCTTCCAGCGAGTATTCAGATGATATGCATTATAATCTTGGCTGGATCTATTTCAAGATGAACAAGTACACGGAGGCTATAGAGGAATTCAGCAATGTCGTAAAAGAGTCCAGCAGTGACCTGTACCGCATATCTTCGTATTGCAGGCTGGGAGACACCTATGCGGGGATGAATCAGCCGGAAAAGGCATTAATCGTCTATGACATGGTCTTAAAGGAAGCCGCGGTTAATCCGGACGCGGTATTTGGTTATGTTGATTACGCGCAGTATCAGATCGGACGCATATTATTCAAGCTTGAGAGGTATGAGGGAGCTATGCTGGCATTTCAGAGTTTATTGAAAAATTACCCGGGGTCCCAAAATACAGAGGACGCGGGGTTTGGCCTGGCGATAGCATATTTTAAAAAAGGAGATTATGAGTCAGCTGCCAGGGAATTAAAGGATTTTCTACATGATTTCAAGAACAGCAGACACAGGGAAGACGCGAGATTTTATCTCGCGGGAGCGTTGTTTAATACCCCTGATTATAAAGAGGCGTTTAATGTATATAAAAGCATCATGGCAGACACTACCAGTCCAGAATACGCGCGTCAGGCCATGTATGAAATAGGATGGTGTTATTACAAGATGGGGGATATGAATAGGGTCCTGTCTCAGTTCAAGGCTTTTGTAGAAAAATACAGGGATGACGACCTTTCTCAGGACGCGCGTTTCTGGATAGCGGAACATTACGCGGATAAAAAAGATTTTGAACAGGCTGAGAACTATTTCAGGGAGTTGATAAGGTTATATCCTGAGGGCGCCTTGGCTGACGACGCTGAATACAGGCTTGCCATTATCTTCAATGAAAATGGGGAGGCCAGTAAATCTCAGAAGACCATGGAAAGGCTGATAGAATTTTATCCTGACAGTGAACTGGTGCCCACTGCAAAGCTCAAGATAGCCGAGATATTGATAACTAAAGACGATTTCTCAAAGGCAAAGGAATTACTCAATAGTATCATATCGGAATTCAAGGATACAGCTTACGCTAATATAGCGTCCAAATACCTCGGGGACATCCTTAAAAAGGAAGGCGAATTCAGTAAGGCCATCGAATATTACAAGAAGGCGATAGATTCAAGGCGCGGCGACTTTAACGCGAATATTCAATATATGATAGGACAGCTTTATGAAGCGAAAGGGGATATTGATGACGCGATAGCGGAATACATGAAGGTCGCGTATGTCTATCCTGATTCGACGCGGATAATGGTCACCTCACAGATGGCCAGCGCCAGGTTATTCGAGAAGAAGACCAAATGGGAAGCCGCGGAGAAGATTTATAAGAAGATATCGAACATGGAGGTAAAGGAATCGTCATATGCCAAGGAAAGATTGGAGTGGATCAGGAGAAATAAACGTTAATTAAACAAGGGGGAGAAAAAATGTTTGAATTAATTCAAAAAGGTGGACCCGTAATGTACCCGATCTTATTGTGTTCGGTCCTGGCCCTAGCGATAATCATTGAGAGGCTTTATCATCTCTACAAGGCCAGGATAGACACGAAAGATTTTATGAACAATATAGATATCACTATAAAACGCAACAGGATCGCGGAGGCCATAAAGATATGCGATAAGACCCCTGGCCCTATATCGCGTATCGTCAAGGCCGGGATATTAAAACATGACAGAGGCAGGCAGGAAATAAGGGAGTCTATTGAGGATGCGGGGCACCAGGAAGTGCCGAGGCTCGAAAAACACCTTAGCCTTCTGGCCACCATAGCTCATATATCTCCGCTTTTGGGGCTTTTGGGTACTGTTACTGGCATGGTCAGGGCGTTTCAGATAATACAGGAAAAATCGACCTCATTTAACCCTGTCAGCCCCGGGGACCTCGCGGGAGGCATATGGGAAGCGCTTCTTACTACAGTCGCGGGCCTTATAGTCGCTATCCCTGTGGTCGTGGCTTATAACTATCTGGTCAGCAGGGTGGATGAATTTGTGCTTGAGATGGAACATAGCGCAACAGAGGCCATGAACATATTATCGGAACGCGTATAATAAAAGAAAAACGAGGCACATAATGAGATTAAAAAGACATGTTCAATTTGAGAAAGGGCACCTCGATATAGCGCCTCTTATAGATTGTATTTTTCTGTTACTTATATTTTTTCTCCTTACATCGAACTTTATATTCCAGCCTGGGATAAAGATTAATCTTCCCAAAGCCGTGACCAGTGAGGCGGTACAGGAGAATACAATAGTCATAACCGTTACCACTGACAACAGGTTCTACTTGAATGAAGCCCCTATAACTTTTCTGGAATTAAAGGATAAGCTTAAGGCCGTGTCCGGAAAGAATAAGCCCATACTCATAAAAGCGGATAGAGACGTCGAGTTGGGTAAGGTTGTAAGCGTATGGGATTTTTGCAGGGATGTGGGGATTACTCAGGTAAACATAGCGACGAATCAGGAAATTAGATAGATAATATTCAGGATTTTGTCCCTTGACATTGCTCGGGACGACCCTGAGCTTGTCGAAGGGTCGAGTTTCGGATTTAATAATCTTTACTACCATGTTATTACTTAAAGACCGTTATCTTAATATAGCTATATTAGTTTCTGCTTCATGTCACCTGGTCTTTATGCTTATGGTAACACCTGTTTTTATTTCGCAAGACTTCAAGAAAAACAATACCGCCATAGCCTTTCTCGGGGCGATACTCGAGAAGATAGTGGTTGTCCCGGACAGGGCCTCTTTTATCCATAAGCTGAAGCGTGTTAATTACGAGGAAGTAGATCCTGTCAGGACCTCCTTGGCGGCCCCTGAGATCTCGGGCAAGGTTTCAGGCGGAGAAGCGGATAAGGATGATTTTGCGCCTTCTATGGATAAAGGTGTGGCGGCCAGCACGCATTCCAGAGAGAAAAACAGGCCTTTGTTTAGCGTAAAAAAGAACATCCTTGAGGGGGAGGCAAAAAACAGGCTGGTGCTATACAGGCCGGATCTGGCCAGGCAGCCGGTGTTCCGGTCTGATTTTAACTCGGATTACACGGTCGGTGTAAAATTCATAATAACAAAAGACGGATTAGTGCAAAATCCGGAATGTGTTTTGTCCAGCGGTTCTTTTGTGGTGGATCAGGCTGCTATCAGGTATATCAGGCGATGGCAGTTTTGCCCGTATTATGACGAAAGAGGAGCGGGCCAGGAGGCCCTGATTCACCTGAACTTCAACCCATTATGATAAAGATAGAGTTTTCGTCCGCAATAGCCATATTCATATTCCTGACAGTTTTCGTTACCTTTATAATATGGCTGGTTACCGAAAAGAGAAAGGCTCTGGACTTAGTGTCTTCGGAAAGCAGGTTTTTCTGGCAGTGTAATATCTGCACGTATGTGTATATAGACAGCCGGCACACCGCTATCTCGCGGTGTCCCAGATGTAATAGTTACAATAAAAAGTCAAGTGAGGACATGAGTTACGAAAATCTTTGATTTTAGTAACTCATAAGTCCGAACTTGACCCCGCACCTTTTATATATTTCTTAAGTCGATGAATAGTAAAAAGGTGCGGGGTTAATTCGCGCATTGGTTTACGTCGTCCTTCGGACTCCATAAACCAAGCGCTCATTAAAAGGAGGCGTTTATGCCTGACGAAAAGGACGTGAGACCACAAGAGGATAAACTGCCTATAGCCCCGCCTTTAAAGGTGCTGGAGTACAGGACTATCAGCAAGGGGTTTGGGTGGTGGTCAGCCGTGGTTCTTGTTGAATCATGGGGAAACAAGCGCTTATGCCTTTATCTCTGGCAGAAAGCGGATAATGGGTGGAAGAGAAAACAGAAATACACTATCCACAGTCAGGAGCGCTGGCACTTGATATCAGGGTATGTGGAGGAGTTAATAGAGGAGCTGCAATAGATTTACCCCGTACCGCGACTTATCGACGGGATAAAATCAGGGGATAGTTTATATGCGCACTAAAAACAGCAGTTATAAACGTGGTGTGGCGCTTTTTGTGGCATTGGCCTTATTGTTTCTGCTTTCAGTATGCACCGCGGTGGTGTTATTGACGACCTATAACTACGCCAATATCTCTGAAAACCAGATAAAGAGATTAAGGGCCATGAAAATATCAGAAGCAGGCATTAATTACGCCTACTGGATGATCAGGGAAGGGTCTTTAAGTTATCCATGCACGTTGACCCCGCCTATTTCACTTCCGGCTGACTGGAGCATAAGCGTTGATATCACGGAAAACGGCGCTACAGGCACAAAAACAATAAGATCCAAAGTTACGTATTGATTTCCCAACTACCTATAATTTAAAGAGTTACATAGTTATAGGCCTACCCTAAAATCTTTTTTATACCCCCTTACCTTGACAAAGTAAGTTCTTTATGGCATATTTGATTCTACCTAACTGTAGGTAAATCTATTAGGGGGTGTTATAGATGTCTAGACTTATGGATACAGATGAGTTGGCCAAATATCTTAAGCTTGAAAAGCAGACCATATACAACTGGCTGCACCAGAAAAAGATTTCAGGAATGAAGGTAGGCCACGTATGGCGCTTTGATAAGAAGGCTGTCGATAAGTGGCTGTTTTCTAATATGATAGAGGCCAAGTCGAAAACAAAATAAGGGTTTAATATATGCAGACAAACATCCTTTCTATGCTAAATAGAAAGACGGTGACAGGTTTATATATAGGCCATGATACTGTGGACATGGTCGTGCTTAAGGGTTCATTGAAAGGCCCTAAGCTCGTTAAGTTTGGCCAGACTTACATATATCCCAAAGATAAAATCGCGAAGGAAGAGATAATCGCCTCCAAAAGGTCATCCGGTGTGCCTGAGGAAAACGTGGCGCAGAAAGAGACGGTAAAAAAGACAAGGGATGATTGTATAGTGGAGGCAATACAGAGAATTTTCAAGGAGAACAACCTAAAGCCTGGCAATGTGGTATGCGCGATCTCCAGTGAAGACGTCATGGTGCGGTATTTTCAGATGCCTAAGATACCGAAGCAGGAATGGAATTCGGCCATAAATTTTGAGGCAAAACGTTATATACCCTTCCGCATGGAAGAAGTGGCGTCTGATTTTAAAGTCGTACCCAGTAAGAAATCTTCCGGCAGTATGGATGTGGTATTTGTGGCGGTTAAGCAGAAAATCATAGAGCGCTTTGTGACAATGATAGAGAAAGCCAGCGTAAAGCCTATTATCGTAGAGCCCGCCCCGTTCAGCATGATAAGGGCGTTTAACGCGGCCGATCAAATAAGCGACAAGATCAATACCGCGATCGTGGACATAGAAACGAAAGGCGCCAGCATAAGCATATTGAAGAACGGTGTACCTTATATAATAAGGGACGTGCCACTTGAGGAGGCCGCTGCTGGAGGGAAATCTCTTGAGCCTATATTTGAGAAGCTTCTAGCCGAGGTAAAACTTTCCTTTGATTTTTACGAGAAGCAGTTTCCCTCAGAGGTTATAGACAAGATAATCATATACAGCCGCGTGCCGCTTGAGAACTGGCATGAGCTGGTAGGTAAGGAGCTGCAGATACCGGTAGAAGTAGGCGACCCTCTCAGGGGCATAAGGATTAAAAAAGGGGTTGTGCCTCCCAGGCTGGCCATAGCCTTTGGCCTGGCGCTCAGGGGCATATCAGAACCCTATATAGAGATAAATCTATATAAAGAAAAACTCCTCACATATAAGCGTAAAGAGCTATTTGTCAAGATGCTGTTTCTTGAGGCGTCAGCCGCCATATTCCTGTTGATATTATTAAAGGTATTGTGTATGAGGGCTATAGCCCCTCTCAGCAAGGAATTTAACGATACGCTAAAAGAGAGACCTAAGGTCGAGGTAAACATTAAAAGCGACAATATAAGCGAGCTTGAGAGGCTGAAGAACATGATGGAGGCGAAAAAAGTCTCCATGGACAATGTCATATCAGGCAGGGTATATCTGACTAAGAAGCTGGTAGCGCTGGCTAGTAAGACCCCGGGCAATATATGGCTTACTGAGTTGAATTATGAGGAGAAGGTGGACAAAAAAAATTCATCGAGGATCTCAAGGCAGCTGACCATCAAGGGTTATTGCATCATAACAGGCAATGTGAATGAGGCAGATACCGTAAACAATTTTTTAATGGACCTGCAGCAGTCAAAAGGTATAGAGGAAGGCATGAGCAAGTCAGATATAGTATCTGTCCAGAGAACAGAATTAGAAGGCGAGAAAGTCGCGAACTTTGAGATATTGTTTACAGGACCTTGATTGTATAGGAAATTATATGCCTATTGAATGCAATCAAGAAAAGGGGTCTGGGGGAAGATTTCCCCCAGGTTTTCGGGGTAACAGGGAGCGCCTGCCTGCCGACAGGCAAGAGGCGACCGTCATAGGGGCAGAGCCCCTTTGAAAAAATCTGCCGGATAAAGTTTCTGTCCGAAGGGCAGATTTTTCTTAACAGAGGTTAACATGGAGAAGAAACCCGCGTTAAAAGTTAATAAGATCATTGTATTGAGCGCCGCGATAGGCGTGGTCACTATTATTATAGCCATGGCATTCGTTATTATACCGTTCATAAATAAGGACAAGATGCTGAAGTCCGAGATAATGAGTGGGAGAGAGAAGAATGTACTGATAGGCAAGATAAGGGCGCTTGGCAGGCATCTGAAAGTGTACGAGAAAAGGATACCCGAGCCAGGACGGGGCGTTTCATGGCTTTTGGGCGAGGTGTCCGACATGGCGGCCAAAGAACGCATAGAGGTAAATTCCACAAAGCCCGGCGCGCCGGAAGACAGAGGATTATATGTAAAACTATACGTGGTCATGGATACGGTTTCCACGTATAGTCAGCTGGGAAGGTTTATATCGAAAGTCGAGTCATATGAGAAATTTTTACGAGTGGAGCAGATTACAGTAAAGAGGCTCGATCTCGACAAGGATTTTGACAGGAATACGTCCAAGTTCAAACCTTTTGACGTAAAGGCGAACATAATGATAAGCGCGGTTATCTTTAAGGAATAAATATGGCTGAAACAGACCCTAAGAAAAAACATATGGAATATATAGCCATAACAGGGCTGGTCATTATAGCGTTTTTTATAGGTATATCCAGGTTCAGGAAGGGCAGCGAAAAGAGCGAGGGCTTTTCCAAGGAAAAGTTTGAAGAACAGTGGAAAGAGATAGAGATCCTGGAAAAGAACTTGCCCATGGAAGAGAAGGCTGTCAGCTATGACGCTGATTCCGAAAAAGAGCCTTTTAAAAGCCCTATAGAGTCAAAGAAGAAGAGGGATGTGGTCACGGAAGAGGACATTTTTCTACCGTCCATGAAATTCCAGGGCATGATATGGAGCAGTTCCAGGCCTCAGGCGATAATAAACGACAAGGTATATGATGTTAACGACGTTATATATAATATAGGTTCAGGAGAAGAGGAAATGTTCCCGATCAAGATTACGGAGATAACAAAGGAAGGCATCTGCCTTAGATATAAAGGAAAAGGTTTTTTGGTCAGACCGAAATAACATAAGGAGGTTAAAATGTCAAAGATAATAAGATTAGTTACCGCAATTATATTTACGCTTTTTATGGCGGCCCCTTCATACGCGGTTGACGGCAGCTACTCGCTTTTGTCCAAGGCCGGGCCAAATCCGGGCAACCTGATATCCATGGATTTTCAGGACGCCAACCTAAAGACTCTGCTTAAGGTGTTTTCCCAGCAGGCCGGCCTGAATTTTGTCGCCAGCCAAAATGTCCAGGACCGTAAAGTCACTATCTATTTTGAGAACGTCAGCGTGGAAGATGCGCTGAACCATATTATGAGCGCCAATAATCTTGTCTATGAACAGCAGTCAGGCAGTAATATTTTTATAGTCAAGGAATCGGGAAAGGCCCTGGTAGAGACAATAACAAAGATATATGAATTGAAGTACGCTCAGCTATCGCCTCCTCCGACAACAGGCGGGGAGAGTACGCAGGAGCCTGAGATATTGACAGTAGTAAAGGGTCTTATTTCCAGTAACGGGAGTATTGTCGCTGACAAGAGATCCAACAGCCTTATAATAAGAGATGTGCCGAGCCAGTTTGTTATAGTAGAGGATGTGCTCGCCAGGCTGGACGTAAGGACACAGCAGGTCATGATAGAGGCAGAGATACTTGAGACAACCACAACCGTGGCGGACCAGCTCGGAGTTAACTGGTCAGGAAGCTGGGCTACTTTCTCCGGGCCTGCCATGAACAGTAACTGGCCGGTGAGTGGGCCGCTTCTGGACCATTCACCGGGTTATATAAAAACCGCGGGGAGCATGTCCTTAAGCGGGATGGGAGCAACGCTTAGCGCTATATTGAGCAACAGTGATACGAGGATTCTGGCGAGGCCGAAGGTGCTTACCTTGAATAATGAGACTGCAACGATAGAACTCACAGCGGAGACCGCAGTCGCAAGCGTCACGACCACCGCATCATCAGAGGGCACTGCTACCTCCACGTCGGGTTCTGCCGAGAGAATAAGCACCGGCATAACGCTGGACGTTACCCCGCAGATAAACAAAGACGGCTATATCACGATGCGCATAGAGCCTACCGTGATAGTCCCGGTTATTTCCAAGTTTTTCGCGGGATCCGGCAATGACGCAAAGTTTGTGGACCCTCAGACCAGGAGCGCGAAGACAACCGTCATGGTCAGGGACGGCGAGACCATTATCATAGGAGGCCTTATTTCAAAAGAGGACACTTACACCTTTGAGAAAATCCCGTTTCTGGGAGACCTCCCTTTTCTTGGCAACGCATTTCGCTATAAGACAACGGATGAGTCGGACAAAGAGCTAATTATATTTATCACGCCTCACATAGTCAAAGAGGTAACGTACGCGTTAGGTGATATTTCCGAGCGTGAGCAGGAAAAACCAAAAGCGATTAGAGAAAAAGACATAAAGGCTGCATTGGATCTTATAGGTGGCTGATGAAAAAATCCAGAGATAAGTTGGGACAGATACTACTTAACGAGAAGATTATAACAGAAGAGGGGCTCCAGAAGGCTATCGAGGTGCAGAAGAAAGAAGGCGGCAAGCTGGGCGAGATCTTTATAAATATAGGGCTCGTATCAGAAAAGGACATAGTGATAGCCATAGCCAAACAGCTTTCCATACCATATGCGTCTTACGCCAAGGGTTTATTAAAACCGGCTGAGGGGCAGGAACTGTCCAAGATGGTGCCCGAGGAATACGCGCGCAGACACATGCTCCTGCCTATTTCCAAACACCTTAATTCCCTTACCGCGGCCTTCGTAGATCCGCTGGACCTGATAGCTATAGATAACCTGAAACACATGACGGGATGCGAGATAAACCCGATTATAGCCACTAAATCAGACCTCCAGAGGGCGATAGACGAGTTTTACGGGAAAGAGGACCTTTTGAAGGACGCGATAAGCGATTCTTATGATCTTGAGGAATTCAAGGTAGAGAAGAGCCTCGAGGAGACTAACCTGAGCCTGGACGAGCTGATTGCGCGCGCTGAAGAGGCACCTATAGTCAAACTTGTGGACCTGCTTTTGATGCAGGCGATAAAAGATAGGGTAAGTGATATACACATAGAACCTTTTAAAAATAAGATAAACATTAGATACAGGATAGACGGGGTACTTTATGAAATACCGCCTCCGGCAAAACATCTCCTGCCGGCTCTTGTCTCAAGAATCAAGATACTTTCCAATCTCGACATAGCCGAGAGAAGGCTTCCGCAGGATGGGTCTTTTTTTGTCAAGGTGGAGAAAAAGGGGATTGATATCAGGGTATCCAGCATCCCGACCATATACGGGGAAAAAGTCGTAATGAGGATACTGGATAAATCAGCCACCCCTCTGGATCTTGGAGAACTGGGATTTGAGGCTCATGAACTCGAGGGCTTTAGAAAAGCCATAGTAAGCCCCCATGGCCTGATCTTGGTTACAGGGCCGACAGGCAGCGGAAAGACGACCACCCTTTACGCCGCGCTCAATGAGATTAAAAGCCCTCATAAGAATATCTCTACCGTTGAGGACCCCGTGGAATATAAGCTGGAGGGGATAAATCAGGTCCAGATAAAGCCTAAAATAGGGCTTACGTTCGCCGCTACCCTGAGGTCTTTTTTAAGACAGGACCCTGATATTATAATGGTAGGCGAGGTAAGAGATATGGAGACCGCTCAGATATGCATCAGGTCGTCTCTTACGGGCCATCTTGTATTGAGCACGTTGCATACAAATGACGCGCCCAGCGCTATCTCTCGTCTCATTGATATAGGTATAGAGCCTTACCTGATAAGTTCGTCTTTAATACTCGTGGGGGCACAGAGGCTGGTGCGCAGGTTATGCAATGAATGCAAGGAGGCCTATGAGACGCCTAAGAAAATGATGAGCGATTTTAATATCAAACAGGAACTGCTATATAAACCGAAAGGATGTGATTATTGCAGTCACACGGGATATAGAGGCAGGATAGCCATATATGAGATAATAATAGTAAACGATAAACTTAAGGAATTGATAGCAAGAGGAGCGGGTCTCGGGGAGATCAAAGAAGAGGTAAAAGTCATGGGCATAAAATCGCTGGCCGAGTCCGGTATAAAGAAGATCGAAGAAGGCATTACCAGTATCGAGGAAGTACTAAGCATTACCATGGTGGCGGGAGAAGCGTGATATGCCGTTTTTCAAATATGTGGTAAGGGATAGATCGGGCAAGTTGATGGACGAGGTCGTGGAAGCTGTCTCGCAAGAGGCCCTTACCAATCAGCTCCAATCGCGCAACCTGTTCGTAATATCAATAGGCCCTGCGCCCCAGGTAAAAAAGGTAAAAAAGATCCAGAGGCGTTACCATCGCCGGGTAAAGACGTTTGACCTTATAATGTTTTCCAAGGAGCTGGCAACACTGCTGAGTTCGGGAGTGACTCTTATAAAGAGTCTCGAAATCTTATGCAAGCAGACAGAGTCCCTGGCATTACTGCGAAGCGTGGAGCAGATTAAAAAAGACGTGGAAGGAGGATACACCTTCCAGAACGCGTTGAAAAAACACGATAAGATTTTTTCCGAGTTCTGGATTCATCTGGTGGAAACAGGCGAGGCCTCAGGCCATCTGCCACAGAGCCTGGAACAGCTTGCCGGATATCTGGAAGAGTCCGCCGAGCTTAAGAAAAAAGTCACATCGGCCTTGGTATACCCTGTTATATTGCTGTGCGTGGCGGCGGCGGCCATCGTCATATTTTTACTGAAAATAATACCTGTCTTTTCTGAGATATTCAAGGGGTTTAACGTGGAGCTCCCTCTTCTTACCCGTCTAGTGATAGGCATGAGCACTATAGTAAGGAAATATTTTCTTATAGTGGCGGGCATGGGAGTGGCTTTGTTCTTCGTCTTAAAACAGTATATCTCCACCGAGGCAGGGAGATTTCAGTTTGACGCGCTAAAGCTTAAACTGCCTATTTTAGGGCCCGTGATGCAAGAGGTGTCAACGGAAAGGTTCGCGAGCGGATTGTCCACGCTTCTTAAGAGCGGAGTCCCTATATTGCATGCTCTCGAGATAGCGGAAAAGACAGCGGGCAATAAGGTTATGGAAAAGGAATTAAGACAGGTAAAGACAGCGGTCAGGGACGGCAAGGGTATAGCGCAGAGCATGCAGGAAAGCACACTTTTCTCTCCGCTTGTGGTGCAGATGATAGGCGTCGGGGAAGAGATAGGGGAGCTCGGAAAGATGCTGGAGAGGATATCGGTGTTTTATAAAGAGAGAGTGAATACTTTTGTCTCAAGGCTCACCACTATGTTCGAGCCTCTGGTCCTGGTATTCATGGGCGTGGTTGTGGGCGTCCTGGTCATCGCGATGTTTATGCCTATATTCAGTATTTCCAGCGCCATAAAGGCGTCCGGTTGATATAAATTTTGTTTGACTTATTTCGGTTATAAGGTATACTAAGTAATTAGAATAAAAAGAAGGAGGGAGGCAAAATGAACAGAAAAGGTTTTACGCTAGTAGAAGTACTGATCGTCGTAATCATTATAGGTATTTTAGCCGCCATAGGCGTACCTCAGTTCGCCAATTCCATTGAGAAGGCGAAGGGCGGCGAGGCAAGGGCAGGTCTCGGACATATGCAGACAGGCGAGAAAGTATATTTCGCTGAAAACGAGTATTACTCGACAAATACCAGCGACCTTGACATAACTCTTAGTCAGAGGTACTGGACTTTCACTATATCTTCGCCGACCTCAACCACGTATACAGCTACAGCGACCAGATCAGGCGGGACCCGTGCAGGCCAGACTATAACTATGGACCAGGCCGGCACAGTAGCGGGCAACTGGGAATTTTTATAATCGATAAATAGTCGTTGATTTATCAGTCGCGTTTTCAATAAAAAGAACGGGAGGTTTTTTATGTTGCCCAGAAAAGGCTTTACTCTCTTAGAAGTGCTTATAGTGGTAATTATCATTGGTATACTTGCCGCTATAGCCCTGCCTCAATACGTGAATACGATAGAAAAAGCCAGATCAGCTGAGGCAACGAGCAATATAGGGGCCTTGCGTACTTCAATGGACAGGTACTGGTATGACCAGGCCGCCTTGTCAACCACTTATAATGCCGCGACACTGGACAAACTGGATATAGATAACCCTAACAATGATACTGGCAGGATGTTTGACTACACTCTTACGGATAATAGCACCAGTGCCACCAAAACCTACGCGATAAGGGCTGAAAGGATAGGAAAAGCTGCCACTCATTGGGTGCAATGGACCCAGACTGACAATAATACCGGAAGAATGTATAAGTCTAATGCCCTGGGTGGGCCTGAATCATAGAATAAAATAATCTATGAACAGAAAATTTAAAATAAAAATTTTTGACCGCAGGATAGGTTTTACCCCGAACCAAACTATTACGCGATTTTTTTTGAGAAAAAAGATGTTTGGTACGGGGTTTACGCTTACAGAACTCTTAATCGTTGTCATCATCCTGGGGATACTCGCCACGCTGGCTTTGCCCATGTTGGTCAAGACCATAGAAAAGGCCAAGATAGGAGAGGCGATTAGCAATCTTAACCTTATAAGGACAGGCCAGAAGATATACTTCCTTGAATACAGCGCCTTTACCTCAAACCTTGACAGGCTAAATATCGAGGACCCGAACGACGCCACAAGCAGTTATTTCGATTACTCTATTCCGTCGGCTGATTCTTCGGATTTCACGGGCAGGGCTCAGCGAAAGAGCAATGCCCCCGGTCCTTACGATACTTATTATTACGATATACAAAAAGGCGGGACAATCACCTCAAACGGCCCTCTGATCTGATCCGATTAATCTATGGAATTAAATGATCTGCTAAAGTTGATGGTAAAAAAGAAGGCTTCGGACCTGCATATCACTGTCGGCCTGGCCCCTCAATTAAGGATAGACGGCAGATTGCAGGTACTGACAGAATTACCTCCCCTGACTCCCCAAGAAACGCGTGATCTGGCCTTCAGTGTGCTATCAGACGAGCAGAAACAGAAGTTCGCGGAGAAAAAAGAGCTCGACGCGTCCATGGGCATTAAAGACCTTGGGCGGTTCAGGATAAATATATACCGGCAGAGAGGGTCTATCGGTATGGCGATAAGGCTCATACCTTTTGAAATACCTGATCTGGATGAGCTTGGCCTGCCAAAGGCCGCCAGGATCTTTGCCGATAAAATAAATGGGCTTGTGCTTATTACGGGGGCCACCGGAAGCGGTAAGTCTACTACGCTGGCGAGCATGATAGAGTATATAAACTCGAAACGCTCTTCGCATATTATTTCCATAGAAGACCCAATAGAATATCTGCACAAGCATAAAAAGAGCACGATAAACCAGAGAGAGCTGGGCACGGACACGGCTTCTTTCCAGGCCGCCATAAAACATGTTTTCAGGCAAGACCCTAATATCGTCCTTATAGGAGAATTGCGGGACCTGGATACCATAAAAGGAGCGCTTACTCTGGCAGAGACAGGACACCTTATATTCGGCACTCTTCATACAATAGACGCCGTGCATGCTATAAGCAGGATAATAGACGTGTTTCCAGCGTATCAGCAGCAGCAGGTGCGCATGCAGCTTTCTATGGTCCTAGTGGGCGTAATGGTCCAGCAGTTGATCCCGAGGAAAGACCAGAAAGGGAGAGTCCTGGCAGCCGAGGTCATGAACGTGATACCCGCCATCCAAAGCCTCATAAGAGAAAATAACCTTCATCAGATATATTCTCTTTTGCAGATGGGTAGAAAATATGAAATGTGCACCATGAACCAATCGCTCGCCGAGCTCTACAATAGAGATATTGTGACATGGGAAGAGGTATATTCGAGGAGCTCCAATCCGCAGGAACTCGTGTCGCTTGTTAAGAGATGAACAAACTCCGTCAAAAAAAAGGCCTTAGTCTTCTGGAAGTAGTGGTTTCTACCCTGGTAATAACTATCCTGGCAGCTGGCATGTTCGGCGCGTTTGTCGGATCTAAGATACTCTTTAATCGAGCCCGCCACAGGATCCAGGCGTATAATTTCGCCAGGGAGGCGCTGGAAAGGCTCAGGGCCAACTACGCTTATACCGATTCTCAGATGAGCAATGGCGCGGCTCATGCCGAGGCTGAGATAGGCGGCGTCATAAAGGGGGAATTGGTGAGCCTCGGGGCTGCATTGACTTATGATGTGGCAGAACAGCCGAACGGATATAAGGAGGTAACCTCGCGTGTTTCATGGACTGAAGCGAGTTTCTAAGAATAAGGCGGGACTGACCCTGATAGAAGTTCTGGTATCGATGCTTCTCATGGTAGTGGTTTTCCTGGGCGTGTCCGCTTTATATGTCGCGAGCCAGCAGCTTTTTTTCAGCGCCAATGACAAGATAATTATTTCTTATGAATTTCAGTACGCGGTAGAGCATATATACAAGAATGTCATGCGTGCCGTAGGCGATGAGACTCTGGCCCCAGGATCACGGCCTCTTGAAGTTCCCAATCCCACCACCCTGTATGTTACCACTAATACTAATGATCCTATCACTCGCGCTAATTACGGGAACACGGTTACCTATATATACTCTAAATCCGGGGAGAACCTGATGTTTAATAATGTTTCCGGATCTGAATCCATCATACCAAAAATAAGATTGACAGATTTAAGCTTCGCGCTCAGCGGAAACATTTTGACTATAGAGCTTACTGGAGCGTACAGGAATGAGACGCTGACTTTTTATTCAGCATGCTATCCCCAGCTCGCCTCTTTTAATTAATGATACCTGTCGTCTATATAATCCTCCAATATTGCAATACTTTCAATCCCCAATAACACTTCGTCAGTCTCTTTACTCCGGTAAGGCCTACGAAAAGACGCTCGCCCCGTACCAAATCTTCGATTTTGGTACGGGGCGAGCAGGGCTGGTTATGCGCTTAAGAGGGTAGCATAACTGTTCGAGTAGTATATAAATCCCGCCAATATTTTCTAGCCCTCGTTTGTCAAAAATGGTATAATAAATCCGCTTCACAAAATTTAGGCCTGCCCCGTACCAAAATGCCTGATTCTTGAAATCGGACATTTTGGTATGGGGCCTGTAGCTCAGCTGGGAGAGCGCCTCGTTCGCAACGAGGAGGTCAGCGGTTCGAGCCCGCTCAGGTCCACCAAAATTATGAGATTTTACGTTTCCCCTGAATATATATACTCGGAACAAAAGAGAATAGAAATAAAAGACAAAAGCGAGCTGCGCCATATACGGGACGTGATGCGTCTAGCGCCTGGCTCAGAGGTGGTTGTCTTTGACGGCACAGGTATGGAATACTTGGGCAGGATAAAAGGTATCAACAGGTCATCCGTAGCCATAGATATAATAAGGAAAATAGAAAGAAAAGAAGACATGATCCCGGACATTACCCTTTATCAGGCTATCCCCAAAAAAGGCAGGATGGACCTGATAGTGGAAAAGGCCGTGGAACTTGGCGTAACGCGCGTGACGCCTATGATTACGGAAAGGACTATCCCCGCGATAATAGGCAAGGCAGGGAAGAAACAGGAGCGCTGGTCCAGGATAGCCATGACAGCGGCAAAGCAGTGCGGCAGGGCTAAGCTACCATTGGTGGCGGGTGTCATGGATTTTGAAGATTGCCTGGAGGAGTCAGAGAAAAGCGGGTTCGTGGCGTTTGCTGCACTGGATAAAAACGCAAGGCCGTTAAAAGAATTGCTAAAAAGCTCAAGGGCAAAAAACATATCGGTCTTTGTCGGACCTGAAGGGGATTTCAGCCAAAAAGAAATCGAACTAGCCAGGTCTAAGGGTTACGCGATTTGTTCTCTCGGGGAATCGGTCCTGAGGGTGGAGACAGCCGCGATATATATATTATCATGCGTAAACTATGAATATAGCAGTTAAAGAAAATAAACGCCTTGTCTTTTTTATTTTCCTCACAGCCTTCTTTATAAGAGTTTTATATATCTTCCAGATACTGCAATTTCCCTTGGCTGAATACCTTGTGCGGTCCAGCACTTTTGACCAGTATACCTTTGATAAGATGGGCGCTTTTATAGCGGCAGGCAACTGGCTTGGCAATGCCGAGGTATTCGGCAAAGAGCCGCTTTATTCGTATTTCCTCGGGGTTATCTACGCGGTATTCGGCTGTAACCATTTTGCGGTTTATTTCATACAGGCTGTTCTCAGCTCTATAGCTGTTGTGCTCTTATACAAGGCTGTGCAGGGGATTTTTAACAGGATTACCGCCTATATAGCAGCTTTTATATTTGCTTTTTATTCGATATCTATTTTTTACGATGCGCTTCTTTTAAGGGCCAGCCTTATTACATTCCTCAATGTCTTATTGTTTTATTTAGTAATAAAGGCCCTGAGGTCAGAAAAGTCCCTGCGATGGTTATGGTGTGGCTTCGTGCTCGGGCTTTCTGTCTTGGCCAGGCAAAATATGCTTTTTCCATTTATCTGCGCCTTTATCCTGATCAGCGTAAAACCCTTTAAAAGAGCTATATCATGTGTCTCGATAGTTATATTAGGGTTCTTTCTTGTAATCGCTCCGGTCGTTGTCAGGAATTATATGATTTCGGAAAAACAAGGCCTCAGGATCTCAAAAGAGATTAATGCGTTCTGGGTGGGGAACACGCATGCATCTTCAGGCGTGGATGTTGTATGGTCTCCGGAGTACCACAGGCTGGAGGCTGCCTCTGAGGGAAGCGTAAGAAAAATGGCCGGAGTATTTTTTAGCGAGATAAAGAAAAGGCCGCGCGAATATGTAGGGCTCTACGTCAGGAAGATATGGATGTTCCTCAATGGCTATGAGGCGCCCTCAAACACAAATTATTACCTGTATCGGGAAGAATTCCCGACAATTTTGCGCATGAGTCTTTTTAGCTTCAGGCTGGTGTGCGCGCTGGCCATAATAGGTATATTTATCAGTATAATCAAAAGACGCAGGGCCGGTCTCGCTTATATTTTTATAACTATATTGAGCGCTTCTGTCATATTATTTCATATCCAGTCAAGGTTCAGATTGCCGGCAGTGCCGTTCTTTATTATGTTCGCCGCGTATGCCGTGTATTACATTTTTGAAAAGATAAAAGCCAGGGATTACCGGGTCTCATTGTTCGCGGTCGCGACCCTGGCATTATTATACATAATCCTCGCGCCAGACCTTACGTACGCTGGTTTCAGGCCAAAAGGGGGTAGGATACGTTTCTTAGACAGGACCAACCTGGCCCTGTCGTATATAGATGACTACGAGAAAGACAAGGAGCCCTGCTCCCTGGAGGCCGCCTTGAGGCAATGTGACCTTGTCCTGGCGTATGACAGGAGATATCCCACGGCCTACAGGATAAAAGGGTATGTTTATTTTCAGGAAAAAGAATATAAGACCTCGGTCAGGGAATACAAAAAAGCCATTATTTACGATAACAGGAACCCTTTCCTGTATAATGAACTGGCAGGCGTATACTTTGAGGCCAAAGACTACAATAAGGCATTTATCTTCACGAAACGCGCGCTTCGCCTTTTTCCGGGGAATAAAGTTTTCGAGAGGAATCTCGCCATAATTCCGGGCGTATCATGAAAAGAGCCAAGCTTATCCATATCCTGATCCTGGCGCTTATGACTGTAGCGGTATTCGCGCCTTCCTTAAGCAATAACTTCACGTGGGATGACAAATTTCTCGTGGTGGATAATCTATACATAAAGAGCTGGTCGTATCTGCCCGAGATATTTACCAAGCAGTTATATCAGGGGAGTTATACGCACAGCGGTTTTTACAGGCCTCTAGAGCTGGTTTCTTTTGCCTTGGATTATGCGGTCTGGGGTCTGAACCCATTCGGTTATCACCTCACAAGTCTTTTATTCCACGTATCCAACGCAATACTGGTCTATCTTATTTTAATAGCTCTGGGGTCTTTGTGCGGACTGGCGTTTCTGGCCGCGGCCCTTTTCGCAGTATCTCCTCCGATATCAGGTATTACTTACTATATTTCCGCCAGGTCGGATCTCTTGATGGCTTTTTTCCTGTTTTTATCTTTTTTGTTGTTTATTCAATACAGGCGCGAAAAAAACGCGGTAATTTATATATTGTCCATACTGGCCTTTACATTCTCTTTTTTAAGCAAGGAAATGGGACTTATGCTGGTGCTGTTCCTGGCGCTTGAGATTTTCCGTTCTGGAAAAAATAGCAGGAAAGACTTTATCTGCATAACGCCTTACGTGGTAATACTGGTAATCTATGTTATCGCGCGGATTACGGCGCTGAATTTTAATAAAGGAGAGGGCCTGTTGCTGGACGATACCATTACCGCTTCTGTCCCTCTGTGGAGGCGCGTTCTGACAGACGTGAAGATAGTGCCTAAATATCTGGGCCTGCTTTTGTTTCCCTATGGCCTGCACATGGAATGGTTTGTGGAGCCTGTCAGGTGTCTGATGCAGCTAGACGTGATAGTGTCTTTGGCTGTGTGCGGATTAGTCGTTTTATTGATAAAAAAATTACGGAAGCTTGGCAGTCATCTTGCGGTATTTGGGTCCATGTGGTTTTTGGCCGGGCTTTTGCCGGTTTTGAACATCTACCCGATTTCAGTGTTTTTCGGGGAAGGATGGCTGTATGTCCCGTCAGTGGGTTTTTATATGGTTCTGGCGGCTTTATTCGAAACGATAATCTTCCCAAAGGCCGGCAGGAAGTTCGGAGGGGTTTTAGCGGGATGCGCGGTAATCTATTACTCTTTATTTACACTTAGTTATGGAAAGGTATGGGAGAGCGGGATCAGTCTCTTCAGTAACGTTTTGAAATACGAACAAAAAAGCCCTCTCATTCACTCGACGTACAATAACCTGGGAGTGGCTTATTATGATGATGGAGAGCCGGACCAGGCGATTAGATGTTATAAAAAAAGCATAGAGCTTAACCCGGAATACGAAAATTCCTGGAATAATCTTGGGGTGGTATATGCGGAATTAAAAAAACCTGTTAAGGCCATCAGGTATTTCAAAAAGGCCATAACTATAAGGAGGGATTATCTTGACGCGTACTCCAATCTTTCGCACGCGTATAAGAGCTTAGGGTTGACTGACAGGGCCATAGATGTGGCGATGGCCGCCATCAAGATAGACCCCTGTTTTTACGGCGCGTATATTAATTTAGGCTATATATATGTTGACAGGGGGGAGGAAGGTACGGCGGAAGAGTTTTTTAAAAAGGCCGCGCGGCTCAGGAAAGCTGAGTTTGAGCCTCATTATTGCCTTGGGACGCTTTACTTTAAGAAGGGTGTGTTTGACGCCGCTCTCGTTGAATACGAGAAGGCCCATATGTTGGGCCTTGGGGATCATAAGTTTTACAATGAGCTCGCTTTTTTATACCTGAAGAACAGGAAATTCAGGGAATCAGAGCAGGCCCTGTTGAAGTCGATACTATTGAACCCGAGGCAGTCAGAGCCGCATAATAATCTGGGGAACCTATATTCTATTTTTGGTTATTTCAAGCTGGCCATTGATGAGTATGAAAAGGCCCTGGCCATAGACCCTGAAGACCAGAAGATCAAGGATAATCTTATTAAAACAAGATCGAATCTGGAAGAGAGCCCAGGGGAGGGTTGATCTCATGGCGATACCTCGAGTCTCTATAGTGATACCGGCTCATAACGCGGCCCATACTTTACGGGAACTTATTGAGGCGTGCCTAGCGCAGGATTACCCTTCGGACAGGATAGAGATAATAGTCGTGGACGACGGCTCCGTGGATGATACCGCGAAGATAGCCAGGGATTTCCCTGTCAATTATATATATCAGGAAAAAAGAGGGCCGGCATCAGCCAGGAATAATGGATGGAGGTGCGCAAAAGGGGACCTGGTCTGTTTTACTGACGCGGACTGCGTGCCTTACAGGGACTGGGTTTCCATGCTGGTGAGGTGCTGTAAAGAAGACTCCGTGGGAGCCGTGGCCGGCAGTTACGCTGTTGATAGTTCTAAATACCCGCTCGACAGGTTTGTCCATTTTGAGATAAAATACAGGCATTCCATGATGCCTGTTTATATAAACTCATTCGGAACATATAATGTCCTGGTCAAGCGCTCCGTACTTGAAGAACTGAACGGATTCGACCCCGCATATTCCCATGCCAGCGGCGAGGACAGTGACCTGTCTTACCGCATGATAAAAAAAGGTTACAGGATATATTTCGAGAAAGAGGCCCTTGTAGGCCATGGCAATATCCTTAGGTTAGGGAAGTACGCGATGGTCCAGTTCAGGCACGGCTACTGGAGGATGAGGATTTACAGGGTCAATAGCTCCATGATAACAAAGGATGACTATGGCTACTGGAAAGATTTCGCGGAAGTTTTTTTAGTCGCGGCCTTAATAGTGTCTTTATTATTCACGGGTCACGGGACAGCCCTGGTGAGCTCAGGCCTGGTCATGGCGCTCTTTATTATTCAGCTGCCGCTGGCGCTTAAAATATCTTTTAAAGAAAGGGATTTCCGATACGCGGCTTTTTCCATAGTAACTTTTATAAGGGCCTTTATTCGTTTCGCGGGGGGTGTGATTGGGTTTATCAGGTTCTGGATCATCGGAAAATAGTCCGGATAGAGCATGGGATGGTTTCTGGGAAGATAGGCCCGAGCCGGTTTATTCCTGGGCCAAGAAGCGCGTTATAAATATCCTGGGTCAATACGTTGGTCCAGGCATGCGCGTGCTTGACGCGGGATGCGGGACAGGATTTTTCTCCTCTTATTTTATATCCAGAGGCTGCGACGTGTGCTCGATTGACTGTTCAGACAGGGCCTTGTCAATTGCCAGGCGTGTAACGAAAGGCAGCTCAGAGGCGTATATAAAGGTAGACCTTCTCAAAGACAGGCTTGACAGGGATTTTGATGTTATATTCACGGACGGCCTGTTAGAGCATTATTCTCCGGAGGAACAGGACAGGATTATACTGAATATGAAGACGATGAAAAAGGACAAAGGCTATCTGATCAATTTCGCGCCTAACAGGTTTTCTTTGTGGTCAGCCATAAGGCCTTTTTGCATGAATATTAAAGAGCGGCCGTTTACGATTAAAGCTTTTATTAATCTCCACTCAAGGAACGGCATGGATGTGGTCTCAAGCGGAGGCATCAGCGTGCTGCCGTTCCGGATTTCGCCCGAAAGGCTGCTGGGCAGGCAATTCGGCATGCTATTTTACTGTGTGGCCGTTTAACTTGAGAATATGAAATTATTATTCCTAAATCCATCATACGGAGAAGGGTTTTGCAAGACCGCCAGATGGTTTGCAAAGTCCAGGGCGCGTGAACAACGTCATCCTGATTATCTCTGCGTGGCGCTCGCGGTGCTTGAGAGAGGAGGGCATGCTTGCGGGTTTGTAGACGGCGCGGCCAGAAATATTACCAGGGAAGAAACCGCCTCAGCTGTTAAGGATTTTGGTCCAGACGCTATTGTCATCAACGCCACCACGCCATCTATATATTCTGACCTTGATTACACCAGGATCTGTAAAGAAGAAACCAAAGGAGACGCTTTTACGATAATGGTGGGGCCCCATGTGAGCGCTGAACCTGAGGATACTCTCAAAAAAGGGGAGGGGTTTTTGGACGCCGTCGCTAGGCGTGAATATGATTATACCTTAAAGGAGTTCGCTGATGCCGGTAATCTTAAAGACTTAAAAGGCGTGTCATATATTAGAGGCGGTCAGGTAACGCATAATCCCGACAGGCCGTTTATCCAGGACCTCGATGAACTGCCTTTCCCGGCGTGGCATCATATAGACCCCGGAGATTATTACGCCCCGGCCAAGAGGAATCCCTTCCTTACTGTTATTACGGGCCGCGGTTGTGAAGGCAGATGCAGTTTTTGTCTCATGCCTCAGGTCATGTATGGCAGGTCTTACAGGACGAGGAGCCCGGAGAACATACTGGATGAATTAGAGAGTGATTTAAGGCTTTTCCCATCACTAAAAGAGATTATGTTCGAGGACGATACCTTTACCCTGAAAAGATACTACAGGAGGCTGGAGGAGATATGCCGGGGCATGATAGACAAGAAAATAAAGGTATCCTGGGCTTGCAACGCGAGGCCTGACATGCTCGATGCCTCGCTTTTAAGGCTGATGAGAAAGTCTGGATGCAGGATGATGTGCGTTGGATTTGAGTCAGGGGATGAGAGAATACTGGCGTCTATCAGGAAAGGTATATCTACAGAGACCATGAGAGATTTTGCCAGGCTCTCGAGGCAGGCGGGAATATCCGTGCACGGTTGTTTTGTTATCGGGGCGCCGGGGGAGACAAAAGATTCAATAAAGAACACGGCGAGATTCGCCGCGAGCCTGCCTATCGATACGCTCCAGTTCAGCGGCCTCTGTCCTTACCCGGGAACTGAGTTGTATGCCTGGTGTAGGGACAATAATTATATTGTCGCTAAAGACTGGGATGAATGGGTAAACCCAGACGGAGAGCAGGGGACAATAGTGGGATTTCCCGGGCTTTCATGCGAGGACATGAACAGGGCCATAAACAGGTCACTGTGTAGCTTTTACCTGAGGCCCGGCTATATTTTCTCACAACTTTACCGCGTCAGGTCTATTTATGATATTAAAGCAAGGTTAAAGGCCGTATATAATTTCATTAAATCATGACAAAGAAGAAATTTTATATAAAAACACTTGGATGCAAGGTCAATCAGTATGAGTCTCAGCTGATACGGGAGGCTCTTATAAGGGGAGGCTATATTGAATCGCCTGATGCGGAACAGGTGGATACCTATGTCGTAAATACCTGCACAGTCACGTCTGTCAGTGATTCGAAATCGCTTCGTTTTATCCGAAAAGGTCTTAAAGACAAGGGTAAATGCGTGGTAGTGACAGGATGCATGGTGGAAGGCGACCAGGTTAATTTATCCAAGCTTAAAGGCGTTAAGTTTATCATAAAGAATAAGGACAAGCACCGCATAGCGGATATTTTAAACCCAACCCCGAATCCTCAACCCCGCGTCCTCAGCCCAGGGATTTCAGGACTCAAGGGTCATACAAGGGTTTTTGTAAAGATCCAGGATGGTTGTAACAATGTTTGCTCGTATTGCAAAGTCAGGGTCGTTAGAGGAAGATCAAGGAGCAGGTCAGCACGGGATGTTCTGGATGAATGTTCTCAGTTAATAACAGGTGGGGTCAGGGAAATAGTATTGACAGGCATATGCCTTGGCGCCTACGGCAGGGACGTTAAAAATGGCATAGGCTTACCAGGGCTTATAAAAGAACTGTGTGGCATCAAAGGAGACTGGCGCTTAAGGCTGAGCTCAATAGAGCCGGGGGATATTGATAGACTGCTGGTGTCTCAACTTGAAACCCAGAAGAAGCTTTGTGGGCATCTGCATATCCCGTTTCAGAGCGGGGATGATTATATATTAAAAATGATGAAAAGGCCGTACAAGAGAAGCGATTATATCGCTGTTGTCGACACTTTGAGGCGTGCCATACCTGATATTGCCATAAGCACGGACATAATGGTAGGTTTCCCGGGGGAAACGGAAGAGCGTTTTAAAGAAACCGTGAATTTCATTGAAACTGTTCAGCCCATGCGTGCGCATATATTCCCTTTTTCAAGAAGAGAGGGCACGGAGGCATATGCCAGCAAAGATAATGTCCCTCCGGACGTAAAAAAGAAAAGGGAGAAAAAATTATCCTCAATAGTGGCAAGGCTCTCCTGGGAGTTTGTGGATAAATTCGTAGATAGGGAAGTTGAGGTATTGGTAGAGGAAAAAAGGACAGCAGATGGAATGTTGCAAGGATACACTGACAGATATATAAAGGTATATATAGACGGGCCTGACAGCTTAAAAGGCAGGCCCGTCTCTTGCCGGCTTGTGATATCTCCAATGCTCAATTCCGTTGCATACGCTCCAGCCCAGCGTCTTTTCGCTCTGCCAGGGCCTTCGAAAAGACGCTCGGCCTAATAGATATAACTGACTATAAAGTATTACGTAGAGTTGGGCCTCGCTCCGTTTTGTTTTGACAGGCAGTATCTGTAATTATGAGGTAGTCCTGTTGTACGCAAAACAAAAAGGCTTTTCTCCAGGCCCTGGCAGAGCGAAAAGACGAGAATATAAGCGCATAACAGGTCCTGATCGCGAATGGAAGATTTAGTCTTTTAGACAGTATTTTGGCGGTTTTTAAAAGGGCGAGAACTGTCCGAACCCCCCACCTT